>NZ_JAHBDD010000024.1:0-65529 GCF_019956155.1 Pseudomonas sp. BF-RE-22
CCCCCAAAACCTCCACCGCCGAAACCACCACTCGAACCGCCCGACCCGCCTCGACCCGCCGGCAGAATCCCGAACATCTGCAAGACGAATATCGTCAGGATGAACAGCACCACCAGAAACACGAAAATCCCCGGGTGCCGGGAAACAAAATCACTGTCCTGATCGCCGCCCGACTCATAAATAGTCGACGGCTCATCCAGCGGGCTGCCGCCCAACACCACCAGCATCGCCGCGACCCCGTCGCTGATGCCCTTGCTGAAGTTGCCGGCCTTGAACGCCGGGGTGATCACCTGATGGATGATCACCGAACTCTGCGCATCGGTCAGGCGATCTTCCAGGCCATAACCGACTTCGATCCGCAGCTTGCGCTCATCACGGGCGACGATCAGCAGCGCGCCATTGTTCTTGTCCTTCTGGCCGATGCCCCAATGGCGCCCGAGTTGGTAACCGAAGTCGGCAATCTCGGCGCCCTGCAAGTCCGGCAACGTCACCACCACCAACTGCTCGCCGGTGGCCTTTTCATGGGCATTGAGCTGTTGCGTCAGCTGCTCGCGCACCGACGGCTCGATCATCCCGGCGTTGTCCACCACCCGCCCGGTCAGCTCCGGAAACTTCAGCTCGGCCTGGGCCGTGGCAGCAAACACCCAAAGCAACAGCGCCAGGCCCACATTCAACACGCGCATTGGCAACCTCATCCGTGGTAATGCTTCAAGCCGGTCAGAACTTCACTTCAGGTGCTTTCTCGGCACCGGGGGTGGTGGCTTCAAAGGTTTCGCGGATCGGCAAGTCGCTGTACATCACGGTGTGCCACAAGCGGCCCGGGAAAGTGCGGATTTCGGTGTTGTAGTTCTGCACCGCGAGAATGAAATCCCGACGCGCCACGGCGATGCGATTCTCGGTGCCTTCCAGTTGCGATTGCAACGCCAGGAAATTCTGGTTGGCCTTGAGGTCCGGATAACGCTCGGACACCACCATCAAACGGCTCAAGGCACCGGTCAACTGATCCTGCGCCTGCTGGAACTGCTTGAGTTTCTCGGGGTTGTCGAGGGTGCTGGCATCCACCTGAATGGACGTCGCCTTGGCCCGGGCTTCGATCACCGCAGTCAGGGTTTCCTCTTCGTGTTTCGCATAGCCCTTGACGGTTTCCACCAGGTTGGGGATCAGGTCGGCGCGGCGCTGGTACTGGTTCTGCACCTGGCCCCAGGCGGCCTTGGCCTGTTCGTCGAGGGTCGGAATATTGTTGATGCCGCAACCGGCCAGCAACGTGGTCAGCAACATCAAGGCTGCGACCTGCAGGCTCGACCGAGTGTGATGTCGTACATTCATCTGGTTGACGCTCCCGTGCACATTCCGTTGAAAAAACAACCAGCAACCTCCTGACCGGACACTTCGGGCATAATCTGCCGCCGCTACTGGATTGCATCGAGCCAATGGGCTAAAAGATGCCCCTGCGCGAAAACACTGCGCAAGTGTGCCCGCATTTACCTGAACAACAATAGTCGCTCCCTAAATTTTGGCTGACCGGCGCGTATTCACTGCCGTTTGGGCTTTTGAGAAAACCATTCATGAAGAAGCTGTGTTTGCTGGGCCTGTTCGTCAGCCTGGCCAGTCATAACGTATTGGCCGCCACGACGCCCACACCTCTGGAAAACAAGGACGCTTTCATCAGCAACCTGATGAAGCAGATGACCCTCGATGAGAAAATCGGCCAGTTGCGCCTGATCAGCATCGGCCCGGAAATGCCTCGGGAGCTGATCCGCAAGGAAATTGCCGCCGGTAACATCGGCGGTACGTTCAACTCGATCACCCGCCCGGAAAACCGTCCGATGCAGGACGCGGCGATGCGCAGCCGGTTGAAGATCCCGATGTTCTTCGCCTACGACGTGATCCACGGCCACCGCACGATTTTCCCGATCCCGATCGCCCTCGCTTCGAGCTGGGACATGGACGCCATCGGCCTGTCCGGGCGCATCGCCGCCAAGGAAGCCGCAGCGGACAGCCTCGACATCACCTTCGCGCCGATGGTCGACATCTCCCGTGACCCGCGTTGGGGCCGCACCTCCGAAGGCTTCGGCGAAGACACCTATCTGGTGTCGCGCATTGCCGGCGTCATGGTCCGGGCCTTCCAGGGCACCGGCGCGAACGCGGCCGACAGCATCATGGCCAGCGTCAAGCACTTCGCCTTGTACGGCGCGGTCGAGGGTGGTCGCGACTACAACGTCGTCGACATGAGCCCGGTCAAGATGTACCAGGACTACCTGCCACCGTACCGCGCGGCGATTGACGCCGGTGCCGGCGGCGTCATGGTTGCGTTGAACTCGATCAACGGCGTGCCGGCCACCGCCAACACCTGGCTGATGAACGACCTGTTGCGCAAGGAATGGGGCTTCAAAGGCCTGGCGGTCAGCGACCACGGGGCGATTTTCGAGCTGATCAAGCACGGTGTTGCCGCTGACGGTCGCGAAGCTGCGAAGCTGGCGATCAAGGCCGGCATCGACATGAGCATGAACGACACCCTGTACGGCAAAGAACTGCCGGGGCTGTTGAAGGCCGGTGAGATCGAGCAAAGCGACATCGACAACGCCGTGCGTGAAGTGCTCGCCGCCAAATACGACATGGGCCTGTTCAAGGACCCGTACCTGCGCATCGGCAAGGCGGAAGATGATCCGGCCGACACCTACGCCGACAGCCGCCTGCACCGCGCCGAGGCCCGCGACGTTGCGCGCCGTAGCCTGGTATTGCTGAAGAACCAGGGCGAAACCCTGCCGTTGAAGAAAACCGCGAAGATCATGCTGACCGGCCCGTTGGCCAAGGCACCGATCGACATGATGGGCAGCTGGGCCGCCGCCGGCCGCCCCGCGCAATCGGTGACACTGTTCGACGGCATGAACGCTGCCGTGGCCGACAAGGCGACGCTGGTCTACGCCCGTGGCGCCAACATCACCAGCGACAAGAAGGTCCTCGACTACCTGAACTTCCTCAACTTCGATGCACCGGAAGTGGTCGATGACCCGCGTTCGGCGCAAGTGTTGATCGACGAAGCGGTGAAAGCCGCCAAGGACGCGGACGTGATCGTCGCGGCGGTCGGCGAATCCCGTGGCATGTCCCACGAATCCTCCAGCCGCACCGACCTGAATATTCCGGAAAACCAGCGTGAACTGATTCGCGCCTTGAAGGCCACCGGAAAACCACTGGTGCTGGTCTTGATGAACGGACGTCCGCTGTCGATTCTCCAGGAAAAGGAACAGGCTGACGCGATTCTGGAAACCTGGTTCAGCGGCACCGAAGGCGGCAACGCCATCGCCGACGTGCTGTTCGGCGACTACAACCCGTCGGGCAAACTGCCGATCACCTTCCCGCGTTCGGTGGGCCAGATTCCGACCTACTACAACCACCTGAGCATTGGCCGGCCGTTCACGCCGGGCAAACCGGGCAACTACACCTCGCAGTATTTCGATGACACCACCGGGCCCCTGTTCCCGTTCGGCTTCGGTCTGAGCTACACCGATTTCAGCCTGACCGGCATGGCCCTGTCATCGACCACACTGAACAAGACCGGCAAGCTCGACGCCAGCGTCATGGTGAAAAACACCGGCAAGCGCGACGGCGAAACCGTGGTGCAGCTGTACATCCAGGACGTGACCGGCTCGATGATCCGGCCACTGAAGGAACTGAAGAACTTCCAGAAAATCACGCTCAAGGCCGGTGAACAGAAAGTCGTGCACTTCACCATCACCGAGGATGACCTGAAGTTCTTCAACGCTCAGTTGAAGTACGCAGCGGAGCCAGGCAAGTTCAACGTGCAGATCGGCCTGGATTCCCAGGACGTGACGCAGCAGAGCTTCGAACTCCTGTAACCCCTGGAACACCGCAATAAAACTGTGGGAGCGAGCCTGCTCGCGATGGCGGTGTGTCATTCAGCCTTGATGTTGACTGACACACCGCCATCGCGAGCAGGCTCGCTCCCACAGTGGTTTTTGGTGTTCAGAAGAGCGGGATCAGCCTCTACGATCCAGCAGATTCACCACCAGCCGATCCACCCATCCCCAGATCCTCTGCTTCACCCGCCGCCACAGCGGCCGGCGTTGCCAGGCCTCCAGGCTGACTTCCTGGCTCAATGCGAAGTCCCGCTCGAAACTCGCCGCCACCGCACGCGTCAGCCCCGGGTCCAGCGCCTCAAGGTTGGCTTCCAGGTTGAATCGCAAATTCCAGTGATCGAAGTTGCACGAGCCAATGCTCACCCAATCATCGACCAGCACCATTTTCAGGTGCAGGAAACACGGCTGGTATTCGAAGATCTGCACCCCGGCCTTGAGCAATCGCGGGTAGTAACGATGCCCGGCATAACGCACCGACGGGTGATCGGTGCGCGGGCCGGTCAACAACAGACGCACATCAACGCCTCGAGCTGCCGCCCGGCGCAACGAGCGGCGGACTTTCCAGGTCGGCAGGAAATACGGTGTGGCCAGCCAGATTCGCTTTTGCCCGCTGTTCAGCGCACGAACCAGCGATTGCAGGATGTCGCGGTGCTGGCGGGCGTCGGCATAGGCGACCCGGCCCATGCCCTCGCCCATTGGCGGCACGCGGGGCAATCGCGGCAAACCGAAATGCGAGGCAGGTTTCCACGCGCGGCGATGGCGGTTGGCGATCCATTGGCGATCGAACAACAACTGCCAGTCGATGACTAGAGGACCGGTGATTTCCACCATCACTTCATGCCATTCGCTGACGTCTTCGCCCGGCGTCCAGAACTCATCGGTGACACCGGTGCCGCCGACCACGGCCATGCTCTGATCGACCAGCAACAACTTGCGATGATCGCGGTAGAAATTGCCGACCCAGCGCCGCCAGCTCAGGCGGTTGTAGAAGCGCAGCTCTACGCCGGCCGCCATCAGCCGCTGACGCAAGGTCAGGGTAAACGCGAGGCTGCCGTAATCATCGAACAGGCAGCGCACCCGCACGCCGCGCTCGGCGGCCTGGACCAGTGCCTGAACCATGGCCTCGGCGCAGGCGCCCGCCTCCACCAGGTACAGCTCCAGTTCGACTTGTTCCTCGGCGCGCGCAATCGCGACCAGCATCCGCGGAAAGAACTGCGGACCGTCGATCAGCAGTTCGAAGCTGTTGCCTTCACGCCAGGGAAAAATCGCGCCGGCCATGTCAGCGCGCCGTGAAAATCAGCACCGCACCCACCGGCACCGACAGACTGATGGCCGACAACCCGGCGACCTTGCGCAAGCTGTCCAGCCCCGGCGCCAGATCAAAATCCTCGGCGTTGATCACCAGCGGTTCAAGCGTCACCACCTGAAAGCGCCGGTCATCAAGGCGAGTCGCCAACAGCTCGGCGTTGTACTCACGGGTTTTGCCATGAAGGTTGACGGTGACCGGCAAGCGCAGCTCGAGTTGCGCACCGGGGGCGAGGTCGTTGATCGGGCGCAAATCAATCTGCGCAGTGATCAACGCTTCGGGAAAGGTCTGGATCTCGAACAGCTCCTTGCGCATGCGTTCGTCACGCAAGGGGATGCCGCTGTTCACCGAATCCAGCTCGACTTCCACCTCGGCCAGGCCTTTGGGACTGACCTTGCCATGCAGCACCAGGAAGCGCTGCACTTCGGAAACATTGGCGTTTTTGGTGCTGACAAATGACAGCCGCGAGGATTCGCCGTCCAGGTACCAATTGGCCTGAGCCGACAAAGTAGCGCTGGCCAGCAGCACAAAGGCGAGGGTTTTGGTGAGGGACCGCTTGAACATAAAGACTCGTGGGGCAGATAAACCTGAACGAACCTTAACCGTCCGCGAGCGCATTGCAAACCGCGAAGATTGACGGCAGCCCTTGTAGGAGCCCGGCTTGCTGGCGATGGCGTCCCTGAGATCGCCATCGCCGGCAAGCCGGCTCCTACAAAAACGACCTGTCAGGGTTGCAGGCGGCAGCCTTGGTGTTCGCCGATCCATTGCGCGCTGTTGCTGCGCCCCATGCCGCTGACCGTCACGCGTTTGCCGGCGGTGTCATCGGTAAAACCGCTGAAGGGCAGCCACTGCTTCACATAGCCACGGCAATACTCGGCGTCGTTGTTCATCACGTATCGGCACGAGCAGTATTCCTTGGCGGTGTAGGCGCTGATGATGTCCGGGAAGGCCCAAAGCGCCACCCGCTCGTGCCAGATCCAGCCAAGCAAGGCGATCAGCAGGATCAACAACAGTGAGCTGAACGGTCGGCGGCGGACAAACGGGCGACGGCTCATGGCTGCACCTTCCCGGCGAATGCCTTGCGCGCAAGGTTGAGCAATGCGTTGTGGCTGTAGCTACCGTCGCGGTCGTCGCCGTAGCGCACGATCACCAGTTTTTCGCTGGGGATCACATACATCGCCTGGCCCCAATGGCCAAGTGCGGCGAAGGTATCGGGAGGTGCATCGGGCCAGGGTTGTGCTGCGCCATCCACGGCTCGATTGAGCCACCACTGACCGCCCGGCACTGCGTCGTCCTGATTCGCTTGATAGTGGGCGAAGGGCTCACGATTGAAGGTGACCCAGTCTTTGGGCAGCAATTGCCGGTCCCCCCAACGGCCGTCACGCGCCATCAACAGGCCGACTCGCGCCAGGTCACGGGCGGTGAGGTAGGCATAGGACGAGGCGACGAAAGTGCCCGTGCCGTCGGTTTCCCACACCGCGTGACGAATCCCCAGCGGCTCGAACAGCGCGGTCCATGGATAGTCGGGATAACGCGCCGGGCCGACGATGTTTTTCAGCGCCGCAGACAACAGATTGCTGTCGCCGCTGGAATAGCGAAAAGCCTGGCCGGGTTTGGCGTACTCGGCGTGATCAGTGGTGAAGGCGGCCATGTCGTGATGGCCGCGGGTGTAGAGCATCGCCACCACCGAGGACTTCAACGGTGCGTATTCATAGTCTTCCTGCCAGTCCAGGCCCGAGGCCCAGTGCAGCAGATCGGCCAGGGTGATCGCCGGGTGTTTTTTCAGCGCTGGATAGAACTTCAGCACCGGGTCCTGCAATTTGAACAGGCCTTCGCCATAGGCGACGCCGAGCACCGTGGCCATGAGGCTCTTGCTGATCGACCAGGTCAGGTGCGGCGTGTCGGCGCTGGTCGGGCCGGCGTAGCGTTCGTAGATCAACTGACCGTCGCGGATCACCAGCAAGGCGTCGGTGCGGATGCCCTTTCGGCTGATGTCATCTCGGGGTGGGAAGGCGTAGGTTTCCAGGGCTTGCAGCGCCGGGCCGCTCGGGGTCGGGCCAGTCGACCATTGCTCGGCGGGCCAGGTTTCGGCCTGGGTCGAGAGGCTGAGCAGCAGCATGAAAAACAGGGACACGCCTTTGAACATGGTGGGGGCTCGGCGGATTTGATTGCTGAGCCTAGTTGAGGTTTATGACAGATCTGAAATTTGTGTCGTCAATGAAGACGCCTTCGCGGGCAAGTCGGATCGCCGCACCGCTCGCTCCTACAGAGGTATGCGCTCTCCTGTAGGAGCGAGGCTTGCCCGCGAAGAGGCCCGTCAGATCGCCGCCAACGCCTTGGCCAACCGCTTGCCCCGCGCCCCCGCCGCCAAATCCATCACCGCCTGATCCCGCTGCCACATCGCCGCCCACTGCGGCGGACCATCGGCCAATGCCTGGTTCACCTCAACCTTCAACCCGTCGAACTGCGCAAACAACCCGCCCAGCAACACATGCCCCGCCGGATTGTTCGGCGCCTGCCGGCTCATTTCCGCACACCCGGCCAACAGCGCCAGCAAACGCAACTGCAAGGCCTGCGGCCAGTCGCTGTCCTGGCCGACGCCATACAACCACGCTGTCATCGCGCTCAACACATAGACGTCTTCCAGCGTTCTGAACGGTTTGACGTACGCATCCCAGCCATCCCCCGCCAGCAATTCACACAAGGCATGGTCGAGAAACAGCCGGCCATGACTGATGTCCGGCATCAGCGGGATCGGCGGGAGTTTTTCCAGACGCACACCCGGCTCACCGGGATAAACCACCGCCAGGCTCAGGCGCGGCGACTCGCCAGGCGCTTCACTGCGCGCAGCGATCAGCAGCCAGTCGGCCGCATCGCCGGCGGTGACGAAATCCTTGCGTCCGCTCAGACGCAGTTCGCTCAGGCGCGTCTGCATGTCCGCCACCCGCAGGCTGCGTTGCTCGGTCGCGCACAACGCGCCAAGACTCGGCGGCGCGCTCGGCCACAGCATGCGCAATGCCGCCTGATAGCCCACCAGAAACGCCAGCCCCGGTGTCGCCATCAGGCGTCCACCGCCCACCGCCAACTCAAACGGCGTGACCGTGCCCAACTGCTGCAACAAGGTCGCGAAGCCTTCACCGAGGTCCGGATTGGCGGGCAAGCGATCGCGGCGTTTCAACAGGGTTTGCCAGGGCATAAGAGGCTCCTTGTGGGCTGTCATATAAGCATCACCAAAGCTTCATGGCGATGACACCGGGGCTACATAGCCTGACTTTGCACAACACGGCCGCATAAAGAAAGTCGATCGGCTCTAACCCAAGACGGGTGACCAGCCCGCACGGAGAATCGCAATGACTCAGATCGCCCGCATCAGCGACACCGGCAATGAACGCCGCCTGCAAGCCGAACGCCTGGTGGGCGCCGAGGCCTTGCAGGAAGCCCAGGCTTTGCGCTTCAACGTGTTCAGCGGCGAGTTCAACGCCAAGCTCAAAGGCGCGGAACTGGGTCTGGACATGGATGATTATGATGTTCACTGCGCCCACATCGGCGTGCGTGACCTGAACACCGGGCGCCTGGTGGCGACCACCCGTTTGCTTGATCACACCGCCGCCAGCAGCCTGGGCAAGTTTTACAGCGAAGAAGAATTCAGCCTGCACGGCCTGATCCAACTCAAAGGCCCGATCCTCGAAATCGGCCGTACCTGTGTCGACCCGGCCTACCGCAACGGCGGCACCATCGCCGTGCTCTGGGGTGAACTGGCCGAAGTCCTGAACCAGGGCGGCTACAGCTATCTGATGGGTTGCGCGAGCATCCCGATGCAAGACGGCGGCATCCAGGCTCACGCGATCATGCAGCGTCTGCGCGAACGTTACCTGTGCACCGAGAACCTGCGCGCCGAACCGAAAAAACCGTTGCCGGTTCTGGACATCCCCTCCAACGTCATCGCCGAAATGCCGCCGCTGCTCAAGGCCTACATGCGCCTCGGTGCGAAGATTTGCGGCGAGCCGTGCTGGGACGAAGACTTCCAGGTCGCCGACGTGTTCATCCTGCTCAAACGCGACGAACTCTGCCCGCGCTACGCCAAACACTTCAAGGCGGCTGTGTGATGAGCCGCTTGCGGGTGTACGCGCGGATTGCGCGAGTGTTGGTCGTGGTGGCATTGGGGTTGAGCATGGCCAGTGTCTTCGGTTTGTTCGAGCGCTTGGGCATCGCCCATTCGATGGTCCGCCGTCAGCGCTGGTCGCGATTTTTCATGGCACGCCTGGCGAATGCCCTGCCCTTTCGCGTGACCGTGCACGGAGAATTGCCGAAGGAGCCGATGCTCTGGGTCAGCAACCACGTGTCCTGGACGGACATTCCGCTGCTGGGCATGCTCACGCCGATGTCATTCCTGTCCAAGGCCGAAGTGCGCACCTGGCCGGTAGCAGGTTGGTTGGCGGCCAAGGCCGGCAGTCTGTTTATCCGCCGTGGTTCGGGTGACAGTCAGTTGATCCGCAAACAGATGACGCGCCACCTGGAGCAAGCGCATCCGCTGCTGATGTTCCCGGAAGGCACCACCACCGATGGCCGTTCGTTGCGCACCTTCCATGGTCGCTTGCTGTCGGCGGCGATTGATTCACAAGCGAAGCTGCAACCGTTGGCGATTCGTTACTTGCGCGAGGGTGAAATCGATTCGCTGGCGCCGTTCATTGGCGATGATGACTTGCTCTCGCACCTGATGCGCTTGTTTGCCAATGACCGGGGCGATGTGGAGATTCATCTGCTCAAGCCGATTGCCTGCGAAGGCCGGGAACGCGCGGCGCTGGCGTTCGAAGCGCAGCAGGCGGTGCAGAAGGTGTTGTTTGGCGAAGTGGCGAAACCGGCAGAGCCACGGCGCCCCGGCGAACTCATCGCCGCGTAACACTGCCTTTCTGTAGGAGCGAGGCTTGCCCGCGAAGGGAACGCTGCGGTGTAACTGATATACCGCGTTATCGTTCTTCGCGGGCAAGCCTCGCTCCTACAGGTTTTGTGTCAGCGGTTCCGGGCGAAATCCTGAAGCTGTGGATAGAACAACCGAAAGTCCTCGCTCAACGGCTCATACAACACCCGCAACTCCTGCATCGCCGCCGCCAGTTCTTCAGGCCTGGTCAGCCGCCGCGAAATCCCCCGCAGCACCTGCTCCAACACGTCGAATTCCCGGTAAGAGCCCAACCAGTCATTCGCCACCATGTGCGGCGCAATCCTCGCCAGGCGTTCCGGTAATTGCGGCTCATTGGACAGCACCCGATACACGTCGCCGGTGAACAGCGCCAGCGGCCGGTCGGCATACAGCGTCCAGTCCCGCGCCAGGCAATGGTCAAAAAACACATCGAGCACGATCCCGGCGTAGCGCCGGCGGGTCAGGGAAAACCGCGACAACGCCACGTCCACCATCGGATGGCGGTCGGTAAACACGTCGATGCTGCGATGCAACTGGATAGCCGCCTCGATCTCCGGGTCGAACTGCCCTTGCAGCCGTCCTTTGACGAAATCGCCATACAGACTGCCGAGCAATTGACCGGGACGCTGGCCACCGAGGTGAAGATGTGCGAGATAGTTCATGCCGCCCAGCTTAACACTGCGGCATTCATATCGTTATAACCCGATATACCGATTTATGCGGTCATCAGATCAAAATCATATTGGTATATCGCGAAATACCGATTTAAAGTTCGCCTCATCGCGATATAGCGTTTTACTCATCACGAGCCCCAAGCCATGAACCTCGACCTCGACGAAATAATAAAAGCCCTGGCACACCCAGTACGGCGAGAAATCCTGCACTGGCTCAAAGACCCGGACGTCGAATTTCCCGACCAGACCCACAGCAACGAGCACGGCGTCTGCGCCGGGCAGATCGATCAACGGTGCGGTTTGTCGCAGTCCACGGTGTCCGCACACCTGGCGACCCTGCAACGCGCCGGCCTGATCAGCAGCCGCAAAGTCGGCCAATGGCACTTTTTCAAACGCAACGAGGAAACCATCCAGGAATTCCTCAAAACCTTCAGTAAAGAGCTCTGACCCTTAAGCTGACAAGGAATCAACAATGCCCCTCTCGCTCCTCATCCTGGCCTTGAGCGCCTTCGCCATCGGCACCACCGAGTTCGTCATCATGGGCCTGCTGCCCGATGTGGCGGCTGACCTCGGTGTGTCGATCCCCGGCGCCGGCTGGCTGGTGACCGGTTACGCCCTGGGCGTGGCCATCGGTGCGCCGTTCATGGCACTGGCCACCGCCAGGCTGCCGCGCAAGGCCGCACTGGTGGCGTTGATGGGGATATTCATCATCGGCAATCTGCTCTGCGCAGTGGCCAGTGACTACAACGTGCTGATGTTCGCCCGAGTGGTGACTGCCCTCTGCCACGGTGCGTTCTTCGGTATCGGTTCGGTAGTGGCTGCGGGCCTGGTGCCAGCCAACAAACGCGCTTCGGCCGTGGCCCTGATGTTCACCGGCCTGACCCTGGCCAACGTCCTCGGCGTGCCGCTGGGCACAGCGCTGGGTCAACAAGCGGGCTGGCGCTCGACGTTCTGGGCGGTGACCGTTATCGGCGTAATCGCCTTGATCGGCCTGATCCGTTTCCTGCCGGCCAAGCGCGATGAAGAGAAACTCGACATGCGCGCCGAACTGCGTGCCCTCAAAGGCGCCGGCATCTGGCTGTCGTTGAGCATGACCGCGCTGTTCGCCGCGTCGGTGTTCACCTTGTTCACCTACGTCGCCCCGCTGCTGGGCGAGGTGACCGGCGTCTCGCCACGCGGCGTGACCTGGACGCTGATGCTCATCGGCCTGGGCCTGACGGTCGGCAACATCATCGGCGGCAAACTGGCCGACAAAGGCCTGGCGGCCACGCTGGTCGGGGTGTTCATCAGCATGGCCGTGGTGTCCACCGTACTGACCTGGACCAGCGTCGCGCTGATCCCGACTGAAATCACCCTGTTCCTCTGGGCCACCGCGTGCTTTGCCGCCGTGCCCGCCCTGCAAGTGAACGTGGTGACCTACGGCAAGGCTGCACCGAACCTGGTCTCGACCCTGAACATCGGCGCCTTCAACGTCGGCAACGCACTCGGTGCCTGGGTCGGCGGCAGCGTCATCGCCCACGGCTACGGCCTGACCAGCGTGCCACTGGCGGCCGCCGCACTGGCGGTACTCGCCCTGCTGGTGACCCTGATTACTTTCCGTCAGAGCGGTAATCCCGAACTGGCCCCTGCTACCAACTGACTCACTGATACCTCACGAGGGTGCATTTCATGACGACTATTTTCGATCCGATCAAACTGGGCGACCTCGAGTTGGCCAACCGCATCATCATGGCTCCGCTGACCCGCTGCCGCGCCGACGAAGGTCGTGTGCCGAACGCGCTGATGGCCGAGTACTACGTTCAACGCGCCTCGGCCGGCCTGATACTCAGCGAAGCCACCTCGGTCACGCCGATGGGCGTTGGCTACCCGGACACCCCGGGCATCTGGTCCAACGATCAAGTGCGCGGCTGGACCAACGTCACCAAGGCGATCCACGGCGCGGGCGGCAAGATCTTCCTGCAACTGTGGCACGTCGGCCGGGTTTCCCACGAGTCGTACCTGAACGGCGAAAAACCGGTCGCACCGAGCGCCATCCAGCCCAAAGGCCATGTCAGCCTGGTTCGCCCACTGGCCGATTACCCGACGCCGCGCGCTCTGGAAACCGCTGAAATCGCCGACATCGTCGACGCTTACCGCATCGGTGCCGAAAACGCCAAGGCCGCCGGTTTTGACGGCGTGGAAATCCACGGCGCCAACGGTTACCTGCTCGACCAGTTCCTGCAAAGCAGCACCAACCAGCGCACCGACCAATACGGCGGCTCCGTGGAAAACCGTGCACGCCTGCTGCTGGAAGTGACCGATGCCGCCATCGAAGTCTGGGGCGCCGGCCGCGTCGGTGTGCACCTGGCACCGCGTGCCGACTCCCATGACATGGGTGACGACAACCTCGCCGAAACCTTCACCTACGTCGCTCGCGAACTGGGCAAACGTGGCATCGCGTTCATCTGCTCCCGCGAAAAAGAAGGCACCGACAGCCTCGGCCCGCAAATCAAGGAAGCCTTCGGCGGTCCGTACATCGTCAACGAACGCTTCACCAAGGACAGCGCCAACGCCTGGCTGGCCAGCGGCAAGGCTGACGCGGTCGCCTTCGGTGTGCCGTTCATTGCCAACCCGGATTTGCCGGCACGCTTGAAAGCCGATGCGCCGCTGAACGAAGCGCGTCCGGAGTTGTTCTACGGCAAAGGCCCGGTCGGCTACATCGACTACCCGACGCTGTAATCGTCACCCGCTGAAACGCAAAAAGCCCCGACTCGAAAGAGCCGGGGCTTTTTATTTGCTGTGAGTCTGACTCAGCTTCTGTAGGAGCGAGCCTGCTCGCGATAAAGCCGAGGGCGCCGCAGGGCATCTGGTTTTACGCGTTATAGCTCACAGCTTTCGCGGGCAAGCCTCGCTCCTACAGGGATCATGACAGGATCTATTCAACGTCTGGCACTTACCCTTTCTCACAGCCTCGACACAAAATCCCTACAAAATACTGAGCGTGCGACCTGTCAACCAAGCGAACGGGCGTATATAAAAGCACCCCACTGCCGCAGAGCGCGTGAAGAACGGTTCATCTACGGCTTCAACGGTTGACACACGCGAAGCCGATTACGCATGTTGTTTCATTTTCGCAGGCTGGGACTGAAACGCAGCATGTCCAGCCCGGTATCGACCCAACGCTCGGCCTCGGTATGCAGCTGGAAACTGTCCGGCGCGAGCAACCATTGGTACAACAGGCCATCTATATAGGCATGAATGCTGATGGCCGCACGGGCGGTGTCGAGATTTTCCGGCAACTGCCCGCGATTCACGGCATTACGCAAGGTCAGGCCAATGCGCGTGTTGCATTCGAGGCTGGCCGTTCGGCGCTGCTGGCGCAGATCGCACATTTCATCGGTGAATTCGCACTTATGAAACAGAATCTCGTTGATGCGCCGGGTCTTGGGGTCCAGCGCAACTTCATGAAACAAATGAATCAGCAACCGGCGCATGCAGCCCAGCGGATCGAGCTCGTCTTCACTCTCCGCGGCTTTGGCCAGCTCATCAAGGGGCTCATGCAAGCTGTCGAGCATGGCCTGCACCAGATCGGCCTTGTTGCTGAAATGCCAGTAGATGGCGCCACGGGTGACGCCGGCCAGGGTTGCGATGTCCGCCAGCGTCGTGCGGGCCACGCCCCGCTCGAAAAAGGCTTTTTCGGCCGCCTCGAGTATCTGGCTGCGGGTTTCTTGAGCTTCCTCTTTGGTGCGACGGACCATGGCAGTACAACCTCAATCAGGATGCTTCAGCGATGTCTGAATATCAGCTGAATAAAAGTGGGGCGAGCGCTCTTGGGACTCGTCCCCGGGCCTACAATTCCAACCTTGCGACGGCCTCTGTAACAGCGAGGGTACACAGCCAAGGTATTTACAAACAACCGTGAATGTAAGTATATTCCTTAGCATGCTACTTATCCACCCGGTACCCAATTTTTAACCTTCCATCTTTTCTTGTGCGTTTTTTTGCGCGCCTGACCCGAGGATTTTCATGCAATTCAAGCCAGCTGTTACCGCTCTGGTCACTGCCGTCGCCTTGGCATCGCTGCTCAGCGGATGCAAAAAGGAAGAAGCGGCACCGGCCGCTCCACCGCCTCAGGTCGGCGTCGTCACCCTGCAACCTCAAGCCTTCACCCTGACGTCCGAGCTGCCGGGTCGCACCAGCGCCTACCGCATCGCGGAAGTTCGCCCGCAGGTCAACGGCATCATTCTCAAACGTCTGTTCAAGGAAGGCGGCGACGTCAAGGCCGGCCAACAGCTGTATCAGATCGATCCAGCGGTTTATGAAGCCACGCTGAAAAGCGCCGAAGCCAACCTGCAACAGACCAAGTCGATCTCCGATCGCTACAAGCAATTGGTCAACGAACAGGCTGTGAGCCGTCAGGAATACGACACCGCACAGGCCAACCGCCTGCAATCGGAAGCCGCCCTGCAAAGCGCCCAGATCAATGTGCGCTACACCAAGGTGTACGCGCCACTGTCCGGTCGCATCGGTCGTTCCAGCGTGACCGAAGGCGCACTGGTCACCAGTGGCCAGGCGGACGCCATGGCGGTGATCCAGCAACTCGACCCGATCTACGTCGATGTCACCCAGTCCTCGGTAGAGCTGCTTGAACTGCGCCGCGAACTGGAAAGCGGTCGTCTGCAAAAGGCCGGCGACAACTCGGCGGCGGTCAAGCTGACCCTCGAAGACGGCAGCCAGTACAAGCTCGACGGCAAGCTCGAATTCTCCGAAGTCTCGGTTGACCAGACCACCGGTTCCGTCACCCTGCGTGCGGTGTTCCCGAACCCTGATCACACCCTTTTGCCCGGCATGTTCGTTCACGCCCAGCTTCAGGCCGGCGTGAATGCAGCTGCCATCCTGGCGCCGCAACAAGGCGTGACCCGCGACCTCAAAGGCTCCCCGACCGCGCTGGTCGTCGGTGCGGACAACAAGGTCGAGCTGCGTCAGCTCAAGGCCAGCCGCACTGTCGGCAGCCAGTGGCTGATCGAGGACGGCCTGAAAGCCGGCGATCGCCTGATCACCGAAGGGCTGCAATTCGTCAAACCTGGCATTGAAGTCAAGGCCACTGAGGCGACTAACGTTGGCGCAAAGAACCCGGCCCCCGCA
The DNA here is from genome assembly GCF_019956155.1 of Pseudomonas sp. BF-RE-22. Lineage (NCBI taxonomy): Bacteria > Pseudomonadati > Pseudomonadota > Gammaproteobacteria > Pseudomonadales > Pseudomonadaceae > Pseudomonas > Pseudomonas sp. BF-RE-22. Next base: position 15,901 of record NZ_JAHBDD010000024.1, read on the forward strand.
CAGGCAGCTAACAAGGCTTCCAGCGGCAAAGGGGAGTAAACCATGTCGAAATTTTTTATCGACCGTCCGATTTTCGCCTGGGTAATTGCCCTGGTGATCATGCTGGTCGGGGCTCTATCGATCCTCAAGTTGCCGATCAACCAGTACCCGAGCATTGCGCCTCCGGCGATCGCCATTTCCGTGGCCTACCCGGGCGCTTCCGCGCAAACCGTGCAAGACACCGTGGTTCAGGTGATCGAGCAGCAGCTCAACGGTATCGACAACCTGCGTTATGTGTCCTCGGAAAGTAACTCCGACGGCACCATGACGATCACCGCGACCTTCGAGCAAGGCACCAACTCCGATACCGCGCAGGTTCAGGTCCAGAACAAACTGAACCTGGCCACCCCGCTGCTGCCGCAAGAAGTACAGCAGCAAGGTATCCGCGTGACCAAGGCCGTGAAGAACTTCCTGCTGGTGATCGGCGTGGTCTCGCGTGACGGCAGCATGACCAAGGACGACCTGTCCAACTACATCGTGTCCAACATGCAGGATCCGATCTCGCGGACAGCCGGCGTGGGCGACTTCCAGGTGTTCGGTTCCCAGTACGCCATGCGTATCTGGCTCGACCCGGCCAAGTTGAACAACTTCAACCTGACCCCGATCGACGTCAAAACCGCCATCGCCGCGCAAAACGTCCAGGTATCGTCCGGCCAGCTCGGCGGCCTGCCGGCCCTGCCCGGCACTCAGTTGAACGCGACGATCATTGGCAAGACCCGCCTGCAGACCGCTGAGCAATTCAACAGAATCCTGCTCAAGGTCAACAAGGACGGCTCCCAGGTTCGCTTGAAAGATGTCGCCGACGTCGGTCTGGGTGGCGAGAACTACAGCATCAACGCCCAGTTCAACGGCGCCCCGGCTTCCGGCCTGGCAGTGAAGCTGGCCAACGGTGCCAACGCCCTCGACACCGCGAAAGCCCTGCGCAAGACCATCGACAGCCTCAAGCCGTTCTTCCCGCAGGGGATGGAAGTGGTGTTCCCGTACGACACCACGCCAGTGGTGACCGAGTCGATCAAGGGTGTGGTTGAAACCCTGGTCGAAGCGATCGTGCTGGTGTTCCTGGTGATGTTCCTGTTCCTGCAAAACTTCCGCGCCACCGTCATCACCACGATGACTGTGCCGGTGGTATTGCTGGGTACGTTCGGCATCCTCGCGGCGTTCGGTTTCAGCATCAACACCCTGACCATGTTCGGTATGGTGTTGGCCATCGGCCTGCTGGTGGACGATGCCATCGTCGTGGTGGAAAACGTCGAACGGGTCATGAGCGAAGAAGGCCTGTCACCCAAGGAAGCCACCAAGAAATCCATGGGGCAGATCCAGGGTGCACTGGTCGGTATTGCCCTGGTGCTCTCGGCGGTACTGTTGCCGATGGCGTTCTTCGGCGGTTCCACGGGTGTGATCTACAAGCAGTTCTCGATCACCATCGTCTCGGCCATGGCCCTGTCGGTACTGGTCGCGCTGATCTTCACCCCGGCGCTCTGCGCCACCATGCTCAAAGCCATTCCCAAGGGCGAGCACGGCGTGCCGAAACGCGGCTTCTTCGGCTGGTTCAACCGCAACTTCGACCGTAGCGTGAAAAGCTACGAGCGTGGTGTCGGCAACATTCTGCGCAACAAGGCACCGTACCTGCTGGCCTACGTGATCATCGTCATCGGCATGATCTGGTTGTTCATGCGTATTCCTTCCTCGTTCCTCCCGGAGGAAGACCAGGGCGTACTGTTTGCTCAAGTACAAACCCCGGCCGGCTCGACTGCCCAGCGCACTCAGGTCGTCGTGGACGAGATGCGTGAATTCCTGCTGCGTCCAAGCAAGGATGGCGGTGAAGGCGATGCGGTGAACTCGGTGTTTACCGTGACCGGCTTCAACTTCGCCGGCCGTGGCCAGAGTTCGGGTATGGCGTTCATCATGATGAGGCCGTGGCACGAACGTAACGCCGACAACAACGTGTTCAAGGTCGCGGCCCGTGCCCAACAGCACTTCTTCACCTTCCGTGACGCCATGGTGTTCGCGTTCGCACCGCCAGCGGTGCTGGAGCTGGGTAACGCCACCGGTTTCGACGTGTTCCTGCAAGACCGCGCCGGTATCGGTCACGAAAAGCTGATGGCTGCCCGTAACCAGTTCCTCGGCATGGCGGCGCAGAGCAAAGTGCTGGCGCAAGTGCGCCCGAACGGTCTGAACGACGAACCGCAATTCCAGTTGGAAATCGACGACGAGAAGGCCAGTGCGCTGGGCGTTACCATCGCCGACATCAACAACACCCTGTCGATTGCCTTGGGCAGTAGCTATGTGAACGACTTCATCGACCGTGGTCGTGTGAAGAAGGTTTACGTGCAAGGCCAGCCCGGCGCGCGCATGAGCCCTGAAGACCTGAAGAAGTGGTACGTGCGCAACAGCACCGGGACCATGGTTCCCTTCACCGCGTTTGCCAAGGGTGAGTGGATTTACGGTTCGCCAAAACTGGCCCGTTACAACGGCGTAGAAGCGATGGAAATCCTCGGCTCCCCTGCCCCGGGTTATTCCACCGGTGAAGCCATGGCCGAAGTCGAGGCGCTTGCTCTGAAACTGCCGGCCGGTGTCGGTATTTCCTGGACCGGTCTGTCGTATGAAGAACGACTGGCGGGCTCCCAGGCGCCGGCGCTGTTCGCGCTGTCGATTCTGATGGTGTTCCTGTGCCTGGCGGCGCTGTACGAAAGCTGGTCGATTCCGATTGCCGTCGTGCTCGTGGTGCCACTGGGGATTATCGGTGCGTTGATGGCCACCAGCCTGCGGGGTCTGTCCAACGACGTGTACTTCCTCGTGGGTCTGTTGACCACCATCGGTCTGGCGGCGAAAAACGCCATTCTGATCGTCGAGTTCGCCAAGGATCTGCATGAACAGGGCAAGAGCTTGCAGGAGGCAGCCATCGAGGCTTGCCGCATGCGTTTGCGCCCGATCATCATGACCTCCCTGGCGTTCATTCTCGGCGTAGTGCCGCTGGCCATTTCCAGCGGCGCCGGCTCGGGCAGCCAACACGCCATCGGTACCGTGGTAATTGGCGGTATGATCACCGCCACCGTATTGGCGATCTTCTGGGTCCCGTTGTTCTTCGTCACCGTGTCGGCCATGGGTCAGCGAAAAATCGCCGATCAGGACGACGCTATTGAACCTTCTAAAGAGGCTGGCTAATGAGCAAGTCGCTACTCTCCATCGCAGTCGCGGCCTTCGTGCTGAGCGGCTGCTCGCTGATACCCGATTATCAGCAGCCTGAAGCACCGGTGGCCGCCCAGTACCCGCAAGGCCCGGCGTATTCGCCGGCCCAGGCGCCGAACCAGGCCGCCGCTGAACAAGGCTGGAAGCAGTTTTTCCATGACCCGGCGCTGCAGCAGCTGATCCAGCTGTCCCTGGAAAACAACCGAGACCTGCGTGTCGCGGCGCTGAACATCGACGCGTTCGCTGCGCAATACCGCATCTCGCGCGCCGACCTGTTCCCGGCGGTTTCGGCCAACGGTACCGGCAGCCGTCAGCGGGTTCCGGCTGACGCTTCACAGAGCGGTCAGGCAGGCATCACCAGTTCCTACTCGGCCACCGTCGGCATCAGCGCCTATGAACTCGACCTGTTTGGTCGGGTTCGCAGCCTGAACGAAGAAGCCCTGCAGAAGTACTTCGCCACCGAAGAAGGCCGTCGCAGCACACAAATCAGCCTGGTGGCCAGCGTGGCGAATGCCTACCTGACCTGGCAGGCCGACAAAGAGCTGCGCAAGCTGACTCAGGACACCCTCGCTGCGTTCGAGGAGAGCTACAAGCTCACCGCACGCAGCAACGAAGTGGGCGTAGCCTCGGCACTGGACCTGGCGCAGTCGCGCACCTCTGTAGAAAACGCCCGTGCGCAACTGGCCCGTTACACCCGTCAGGTCGCCCAGGATGAAAACAGCCTGGTGCTGCTGCTCGGCACTGGCATCCCGGCCAATCTTCGAGAAGCCAGGCCGCTGTCTGACGATTTGCTGAGCGACGTACCGCCCGGCCTGCCGTCGGACCTGCTGCAACGTCGTCCGGACATTCTGCAAGCCGAATACAACCTGAAAGCAGCCAACGCCAACATCGGCGCGGCGCGCGCAGCGTTCTTCCCGAGCATCAGCCTCACCGCCAATGCCGGTACGTTGAGCCCGGACCTGTCCGGTCTGTTCAAGGGTGGTTCGGGCACGTGGTTGTTCCAGCCGCAAATCAACCTGCCGATCTTCAACGCCGGCAGCCTGCGCGCCAGCCTGGATTACTCGAAAATCCAGAAAGACATCGGCGTGGCGAACTACGAGAAGTCCATTCAGACGGCCTTCCAGGAAGTCGCCGACGGCCTGGCCGCCCGCCAGACTTACACCGAGCAGTTGCAGGCCCAGCGTGATTTCGTCACCGCCAACCAGGACTACTACCGTCTGGCCGAGCGTCGTTATCGCATCGGCGTCGACAGCAACCTGACCTTCCTCGATGCCCAGCGTCAGCTGTTCAGTGCCCAACAGGCGCTGATCACCGACCGCCTGGCGCAACTGACCAGCGCCGTGAATCTGTACAAGGCACTGGGCGGTGGCTGGAACGAGCAGACTGCGAAAGTCGAGCCGCTGAAAGAAGAAGCGCCGAAGCTGAAGTTGTTCTGATCCAACGGCTGTAAACACGAAGCCCACCGTTTGGTGGGCTTTTTGTTGGCTGCTGGAAAAGTTGTGGTGTCTGTTATGGCCCCATCGCGAGCAGGCTCGCTCCCACAATGGATTGCATTCGTTCGGAAGGAACTCGGTTTACTGTGGGAGCGAGCCTGCTCGCGATGGGGTCAGTATTGCCAACACATAATCCAAGCCAATCTTGGTTCGATAATCGCCCAAAACCCGCTTTTACCAATTGAACCATCCAGTTCATTCCCCGCACCATTCGCCACACAAAACCAATAACAACAGGTTCGACACCATGCCCCCGCGCCCCGCCCTGTCCGGCTGATCTCGCCCCGTTTCATTTGAATTCGAATCTTTTTGTCTGCAACCCGACGGTTGCGGCATCGCCCCGTTTCATCTCCAAGAATTAGAGAGACCGAGCCCATGACGCCTTCCACTTATTTCGTTCCCAGCCTGATCGCCCTCGCACTGGCTGGCGCCGCCCTGCCCGCCACGGCCGAAGAGGCGGGTTTTGTCGAAGGGGCCAAGGTCAACCTGAACCTGCGCAACTTCTACATCAACCGCAACTTCACCAACCCGACCAAAGCACAGGGCAAGGCTGAAGAGTGGACGCAAAGTTTCATCCTCGACGCCAAGTCGGGATTCACCCAAGGCACCGTCGGCTTCGGCATGGATGTGCTGGGGCTGTACTCGGTGAAACTCGACGGCGGTAAAGGCACCGGCGGTACGCAGTTGCTGCCGCTGGACCACGATGGTCGCCCGGCGGACAACTTCGGTCGCACCAACGTGGCGTTCAAGGCCAAGCTGTCGCAGACCGAAGTGAAGGTCGGCGAATGGATGCCGGTGCTGCCGATCCTGCGTTCGGACGATGGGCGCTCGCTGCCGCAAACCTTCCGTGGCGGTCAGATCACGTCGAAGGAAATCAACGGCCTGACGCTCTACGGCGGCCAGTTCCGCCAGAACAGCCCGCGTGACGACAGCAGCATGAACGACATGTCGATGACCGGCAAAGCGGCGTTCACCTCCGACCGCTTCAACTTCCAGGGCGGCGAATACCTGTTCAACGAGAAGCGCACCCAGATCGGTCTGTGGAACGCCGAACTCAAGGACATCTACAGCCAGCAATTCGTCAACCTGACCCACAGCCAACCCATCGGCGACTGGACCCTGGGCGCCAACCTCGGTTTCTTCTACGGCAAGGAAGACGGCAGCGCCCGCGCCGGCGATCTGGACAACAAGACCTGGTCGGGAATGCTTTCCGCCAAGTACGGCGGCAACACCTTCTACGTCGGCCTGCAAAAACTCACCGGCGACAGCGCCTGGATGCGGGTCAACGGCACCAGCGGCGGCACCCTGGCCAACGACAGCTACAACTCCAGCTATGACAACGCGCGGGAAAAATCCTGGCAGGTGCGTCACGACTACAACTTCGTTGCGCTCGGCGTACCGGGCCTGACCCTGATGAACCGCTACATCAGCGGCGAAAACGTACACACCGGCACCATCACCGACGGCAAGGAATGGGGCCGCGAGAGTGAATTGGGTTACACCGTACAAAGCGGTGCGCTGAAAGACCTGAACGTCAAATGGCGCAACTCGACCATGCGCCGCGACTACAGCAACAACGAGTTCGACGAGAACCGGTTGATCATCAGCTACCCGATCAGTTTGTTGTAAGCCTCAGCGCCAGCGTTGACTCCTTGGGGGGAAACGCTGGCGCTGACCGCTGGTCGCGATGAACTGGCGAATTATTGAACCGCAGATACAGTCATCAAGGCGTTCAAGTTCTCCAGCCTGATGTAGGAGCCCCCCATTTTCTTCCGTTATCTCCGGATGCTGTACGCGAAGCTGCCATGACCACGGAGGTCAGGTATGAGCAAGCGAATAGTTATCGTCGGTGGCGGCGTCGGTGGAACCATGCTGGCCAATCAACTGGTCAACAAGCTGTATCCAGAAATCCTGCGCGGCGAAGTCCTGATTACCCTGCTGTCCAACTCCCCCGATCACTACTACAAACCTGCGTTCATGTACGTGGCGTTCAACCTGTTTTTTCAGGAAGAACTAAAGCGCCCGGAACGCTCATTGTTGCGCCCGGAAATCACCTTCAACGTTGAAGAAGTGACGCGTTTCGATTTCGCCGGGCAACGCCTCAAGACCCGCAGCGGTAAAGTCTACGACTACGATTTTCTGGTCATCGCCACCGGTTGCGTGCCCGCCCCGGAACGTATCGAAGGTTTGAAAGAAGCCGGCGACCACTTCTATCAATACGATCCGGCCCGGCAACTGGCGCAGAAGCTGAGCACCATCGAAAAAGGCCGGATCTTCATTACCGTGTCTTTCCCGCTAACACCCAACGTGCCGCATCAATGCGGTATCGCGCCCGTCGAAACCACCTTGATGGTCGATGATTATTTGCGGCGGCGGGGTGTGCGAGACAAAGTGGAAATTATCTACACCTACCCGACAACCGCTCAGTTACTGCGCAACTGTCTGTTCCTGCAACGAAAGACGGGAGAAATTCTGCCCGGTATTTTCGAGCAGAAGAACATCCGTTTTCAGCGTGGGTTCACCTTGGATCGTGTCGATCCCGACAGCAAAATCGCCTACTCCGCAGAAGGCGACGCGAAGTCTTTCGACATCCTGATAGCAACCCCGCGGATCCGCGCCGTGGACGCCGTGCTGGAGTCCGGAGCATCACAAGCGCCCAGTAACGAAGGCTGGCTGCCCACCAATCATGAAACCCTGCAAGTCTACGGCCTGGAAAACGTCTACGTGATCGGCGACACCGTCGATCTGCCGGTGAGCAAGGCCGGTGGCGCGTGCCACAACCAGGCACCGGTGATCGCCAACAACATTACCGCTGAAATCCGCCTCGGTGGTCCCGTCGATGTCTACGACGGACGGGTTCAGGCCGTCGCGCAAATGGGCCTCAATGCCGGCATGCCGCTGTGGTACGACTACGGCTGCGATGTTCAACCGACCCCACCGACCAAACTCGGTGGGCTGCTCAGAAACGGCTTCAATCGTGGCCTGTACTGGGCGGTTGCCCGGGGCATGCTGTGACGGGTTCTGGGAGACAAACACAATGACAAACCTGACAGATGAAACCCTCGCCATCGGCACGGCCGACAGGTCGGAGGGACTCGATGCCTTGATGGCAAAACTGCAACCGCTGATCGATGGCGGGCGACTGGATAACCTTGTCGATTTGCTCTCGTTGACCTCGGACATGGTCGACCTGCTGGACGCCGCCATGGTGGAAAAACTGGCGCGGTTGTTCGAAAACGCTACCGCAGCCACCTGGACCGTCAGTAACGCCGTGCGCATGGCCCGCGCCGAAGTCGCCGCCGCCCCGGAACCACCGGGGGTCTACGCCTTGATCAAACTGCTGAACGAGCCGGACACGCGCAAAGGTGTGGCTGTTGTCCTGAAAACCCTGAACGTCATCGGAAGACAACTGTAACCGCCAGAGAGGACCACCTCATGAGCGTCAAACTTGATAAGGCAGGGAGCGCCTGCACGCACTGGGACGCCAAGGCGTACCAGCAGTTTTCGCGCCTCAGGCAACGACCGGTGAATGAATTGCTCGGTCGTGTCGAACTCAAATCACCCCAACGCATTTATGACCTGGGGTGCGGCACCGGCATCGCCACGCAACTGTTGGCCAAGCGTTGGCCTCGCGCTCAGTTGCAGGGCATCGACAGCTCCGGACAAATGCTCGACGAAGCCCGCCTTCTGCCCATCAAGGCATCGTGGAAACAGTGTGACCTGCTCGACTGGCAGCCCGAACAGCCAGCAGACCTGCTGTTCGCCGCCGCCGTTTTGCACTTCATCAAGGATCACCATCAACTGCTGCCGCGACTGCTCGGGATGCTCAATCCAGGCGGTTGCCTGGCAGCGCACATGCCCGACTGGCGGGATGCGTTGTGGTATCGGTTGGTGCTCGACACGCTGGAAGACGCAGGGGCTTGTGGTCAACCGTTAGGCACGGCGCAACTGCGCGAGGCAATGGCCGCACGAACGCTCTTGTCGCTGGAAGATTACTACCGCTTGCTCGCCCCGATCACCGAAACCCTGGACATCTGGGAGACCGAGCAATTGCAAGTGGTCCGCGGCCATACGCCGATCTATGACTGGGTCAAGGTCTCGGCGCTACGGGCAGTGATGCAGGGACTCAAGGCCGACGAACAGGCGCGCTTCATTTACCACTACCTGATGCGCATACACGCGCATTACCCGCCGGAGAGCGACGGGCGAACGCTGTTTCCGTTCAAGCGCATATTCATCGTCGCGACGGTGTAACACATGACATTGCCTTCGCGGGCAAGCCTCGCTCCTACAGGATTATCACAACCTCTGTAGGAGCGAGGCTTGCCCGCGAAGGCGTCAATTCATGCACCGCAAATCGCGAACATTATTCCCGGGACTCGACGCCCAACTCATCCCAAACCGACTCGGCCAAATGAAACGTCGCATTCGCCGCCGGGATGCCGCAGTAGATGGCGCTCTGCATGATCACTTCCTTGATCTCGCCACGGGTCACGCCATTGTTGGCGGCGGCGCGCAGGTGCAACTTGAGTTCACCCTCACGGTTCATGCCGATCAACATGGCGATGGTGATCAGGCTGCGGGTATGGCGCGGCAGGCCCGGGCGGGTCCAGATGTCGCCCCACGCGTGGCGGGTGATCATCTCCTGAAACTCCGAATTGAACTCGGTCAGCGCATTCAGGCTGCGGTCGACATGGGCGTCGCCGAGGACTGCACGGCGTACGTTCATACCCTCGTCGTAACGTTGTTTCTCGTCCACGGATGTTCTCCTCAATGGCCCGACAAGAAGGCAATCACGCGTTCACTGAACGCATCGCCGGCCTGCACGTTGGACAGGTGCGCCGCGTAGAACTCGGCGTACTCGGCACCTGCCACATGTTCCTGGATGAAGTGCCCACCGGACGGCGGCGTGACCGCGTCTTCGGTGCCGGCGATCACCAGCAGCGGCACTTTGATCGAGGACAACTGATCACGGAAATCGGCATCGCGCACGGCAGCGCAATTGGCCGCGTAGCCTTGCGGCGAAGTGGCCGCGAGCATGTCGGTAATCCGTTTCGCCGCCGCTGGATTGGCCTCGGAAAAGTCCGGGGTAAACCAGCGCGCAATCGACGCATCACGCAGGGCAACCATGGCCGCTGCGCCGTCACGCAGCACGGTCTCGATGCGCGGGTTCCAGATCGACGGGTCGCCGATTTTCGCGGCGGTGTTGCACACCACCAGTTTGTTCAATCGATCACCGGCATTGATACCCAGCCACTGGCCGATCAGGCCGCCCATCGACAGACCACAGAAATGCGCTTTCTCAATGTGCAACGCATCCAGCAGCGCCAGCACGTCTCGGCCCAGTTGCTCGATGCTGTAGGGCCCCGACGTGACCAGGGATTTGCCGTGGCCACGGGTATCGAAACGCAGCACCCGGAAATGCTCGGTGAACGCGGCAATTTGCGCGTCCCACATGTACAGGTCGGTGCCCAGCGAGTTGGACAGCACCAGCACCGGCGCATCGACCGGTCCATCGAGGTGGTAATTCAGTTCGCCCTCGGCGAGTTGTACGAAAGCCACAGCAGTCTCCTTCAGGCAGTTAACGCAGAATGTTCAGCCACCGCTCGCTCGACCCAGGTACGGGCCTGGCCGAGGTAGTGAGCGGGGTCCAGCAGATGATCGAGTTCAGCGGCCGAGAGCTCGGCGGTCACGTGCGGCTCGTCGCCCAGCACCGCGCGCAAATGCCGTTGCTCGACCACGGCGCGCTTGCAGCACTGCTCCAGTAAATGATGCGCGGTGTCGCGGCCGACCCGTTGCGCGAGAACGATGCTCACCGCTTCGGCCAGCACCAGGCCTTGGGTCAGGTCGAGGTTGCGGGACATGCGCTCGGCGTCCACTTCCAGTCCGTCTGCCACCAGCAATGCCTGCTTGAGGCTGCCGGACACCAGGCAACAAATCTCCGGCAGGGTTTCCCACTCGGCATGCCACAGGCCGAGGCTGCGCTCGTGCTCTTGCGGCATGGCACTGAACAGGGTCGAGAGCAGACCGGGAACCCGTGTTGCAGCGCCGATCAACACGGCGGCGCCCACCGGGTTGCGTTTGTGCGGCATGGTCGACGAACCGCCCTTGCCCGGCGCCGAGGGTTCGAACACTTCGCCCGCTTCAGTCTGCATCAACAAGCTGATGTCGCGACCGAGCTTGCCGAGGCTGCCGGCGATCAATCCCAGCACCGAACCGAACTCCACCAGGCGGTCGCGTTGGGTGTGCCACGGTTGGTCGGGCAACGTCAGGTGCAGCTCCGTGGCCAGCGCGTCGGCAATCGGCAGCGCTTGCACACCGAGGGCCGCGAGGGTCCCGGAGGCGCCGCCGAATTGCAGCACCAGCAGGCGCGGTTTGAGTTCTTGCAGGCGTTGACGGCTGCGGGTAACGGCGCCCAGCCAACCGGCGATCTTCATGCCCAAGGTGACCGGCGTTGCGTGCTGCAACCAGGTGCGACCGGCCAGCGGCGTGGCGACATAACGCTGGGCTTGCGTTGAAAGGGTTTCGCCCAGTTGCGCCAGATCGCTCTCAATCAGTTCCAGCGCCCGGCGCAATTGCAGCACCAGGCCGGTGTCCATCACGTCTTGGCTGGTGGCGCCCAGATGCACGTAGCGCTCGGCTTCGGCATCGGTGGTCGCGATCTGTTTGCCCAACGCTTTTACCAGCGGAATCGCCGAATTGCCGGCCGTGGCAATCGCCTCGCCGAGGGCGGCGAAATCGTAGTGCCCGGCGCGGCAAGCCGCTTCGATGGGCGCCACCGCCGTCTGCGGAATCAACCCGACATGCGCCTCGGCGCGGGCCAGCGCCGCTTCGAAATCAAGCATGGCCTGAACCCGGCCCTGATCGCAAAACACCTCGCGCATATCGCGCGCAGTGAAATAGGCATCGAACAATTGATTGCCCGGTCGCTGGTTCATAAACAGTCCCTGGAGGCGCGGGCCGCTTGGGCCCGCGGGTGTGGATCAAAGGTCGTTTTCTAGATACTTCGCATGTTTGGGCAGACGCAGGCTGAACAGGAACGCTATCGCCATCATCAACGTCACGTACCAGTAGAAGGAGTTTTCCATGCCGACCGCTTTGAGGCTCAAGGCTACATACTCCGCTGAACCACCGAATATTGCATTCGCCACCGCGTAAGCCAGGCCAACACCCAATGCACGCACCTCAGGCGGGAACATTTCGGCTTTTACCAGACCGCTGATCGAGGTGTAGAAACTGACAATCGCCAGCGCCAGGGTAATGAGCACGAAGGCCAGGAACGGACTGGTGACGCTTTTCAGGCTGAGCAGAATCGGCACGGTGCACAGCGTGCCGAGTGCGCCAAACCACAGCATCGAACTCCGGCGGCCGATCCTGTCCGAGAGCATGCCGAAGATCGGCTGCATGCACATATAAAGGAACAGCGCGCCGGTCATGATGTAGCTGGCGGTCTTGGCATGCATGCCGGCGGTGTTCACCAGGTATTTCTGCATGTACGTGGTGAAGGTGTAGAAAATCAGCGAGCCGCCGGCGGTGTAACCGAGCACGGTAATGAACGCGGCCTTATGGTCGCGGAACAGCGCGCGGATGCTGCCGGCGTCCTTGTTCTCGCGCATTTCCTTGCTGGTGGTTTCTTTCAGCGAACGACGCAGGTACAGCGAAACCAATGCCGCCATGGCACCCACCACGAACGGAATCCGCCAGCCATAGGCACGCAGGTCATCCTCGGTGAGGAACTGTTGCAGCACCACCACCAGCGACACCGCCAGCAACTGCCCGCCGATCAGTGTGACGTACTGAAACGAGGCAAAGAAACCGCGCTGGCCCTTGAGGGCGACTTCGCTCATGTAGGTGGCGGTGGTGCCGTATTCGCCGCCCACCGACAGGCCCTGGAGCAAACGGGCGAAAAGCAGCATGATCGGCGCCCAGACGCCGATATCCTTGTAGGTCGGCAGGCAGGCGATGAGCAACGAACCGAAGCACATCATCAGAATCGATATCAGCATCGAATTCTTGCGCCCGTGCTTGTCCGCAACGCGACCGAAAATCCAGCCGCCAATCGGGCGCATCAGGAACCCGGCGGCAAACACGCCCGCGGTGTTGACCAACTGCACCGTGGGGTTGTCGGACGGGAAAAAGGCAGGGGCGAAATAGATCGCGCAAAAGGCGTAGACGTAGAAGTCGAACCATTCGACGAGGTTGCCGGACGAGGCGCCGACAATCGCGAAGATCCGTTTGCTGCGCTCTTCGCCGGTGTATAGCGCGGTTGAAGCGATTGGCGTTGTCATTGTTTTTCACTCAATGGGGACAGTGAGAGTCTAGACACACTTTGCAACAGTCCCGTTCCACAGATGCAACACAGATCCCCTGTAGGAGCCGGCTTGCTGGCGATCGCGGTGTGTCATTCAGCATTGATGGCACTGACACACCGCAATCGCCAGCAAGCCGGCTCCTACAAGGTTGTGGTGTTCACTCAATAATCGAAAAACACCGTCTCCGCATCCGTGCCTTGCAGAATCACATTCCACTGGTAAACACCGGTCGCATCCTGCTTCGCCAGCAAGGTATTGCGACGCTCGGCCGGCACGCACTCCAACAGCGGGTCGGCGACGTTGGCCGGTTCGCCATCAAAGTAAATCCGCGTCAGCAAGTGCTTCACCAGCCCGCGAGCAAACACCAGCACCACCAGGTGTGGCGCCTGGGTCGAACCTTTCAGGCCTTCCACTGTGCCCGGTTTGATCGTGGTGAAGCGGAAGCGCCCTTCTTCATCCACCGGGATCCGGCCAAAGCCTTCGAAGTTCGGGTCCAGCGGTTTGGCCTGATCGTCTTCGGGATGGTCGTACTTGCCGGCGGCGTTGGCCTGCCAGACTTCCAGCATCGCGTCGTTGACGATGTCACCGTTGCCGTCGATGACTTGCCCGGTGATCGCCACGCGCTCGCCCAGGGTTTGTTCGACGGTCAGGTTTTCGCGGTTCAGCCAGGTCAGGCCGATGTGGTAATACGGCCCGACGGTGTGGGACGTGGTCGCAGTCAGCGTCATCTTATTTCTCCATCGGCGTGGCGTCGCGGCCGCGCAAGACGATGTCCCAGCGGTAACCGAGGGCATAGGAAGGGATGGTTTTTTCCAGGTCAAAACTGGCGATCAAGCGCTCTTTGGCGCTGGTATCGGGCACGCAGTTGTAGATCGGGTCGTACGCCAGCAACGGGTCGCCGGGGAAATACATCTGCGTGACGAGGCGCGTCAGGATGCTCGGCCCGAACAGCGAAAAATGGATGTGCGCCGGACGCCAGGCATTGTGGTGGTTGCCCCACGGGTAAGCGCCGGGCTTGATGGTCTGGAATTGATACCAGCCATCGGCGTCGGTCACGGTGCGGCCGGTGCCGGTGAAATTCGGGTCCAGCGGCGCGTCGTGCAGGTCGCGGGCATGGTTGTAGCGACCGGCGGCGTTGGCCTGCCAGATCTCCACCAGAATCCCCGGCACCGGCAGACCGTTTTCATCCAGCACCCGGCCGTGAATGATGATGCGCTCGCCCAGCGGCTCGCCCTTGTGCTGGGCGGTCAGGTCATTGTCCTTTTCGTTGACGCGTTCGGCGCCGATGGTCGGACCGGTAATTTCCGACAACGAATGAGGCAAAAACACCAACGGCTTCGACGGTGAGCGCAAGTTAGTGGATTGATACGTCGGGTGCAGGTATTCCGGCTGGGTGCCTTCCTGCGGGCGACGGTAACCAGGCTTGTCAGTCATTTCGCTTTCCTCAGTTCTTATTGTCACTGCTGTGGGTCAGACCCGTTCGATGGCCAAGGCCAGACCCTGGCCAACGCCGACGCACATGGTCGCCAGACCTTTCTTGCCACCGGTTTTTTCCAGCTGATGCAACGCCGTCAACACCAGGCGCGCACCGCTCATGCCCAGTGGATGGCCCAGGGCAATGGCGCCACCGTTCGGGTTGACCTGCGCCGCGTCGTCCGCCAGGCCCAGTTCACGCAGCACCGCCAAGCCTTGGCTGGCGAAGGCTTCGTTGAGTTCGATCACATCAAAGTCGCTGACTGCCAGGCCGAGGCGTTCGGTCAATTTGCGCACTGCCGGCACCGGGCCGATGCCCATGACACGTGGTGCGACACCGGCGCTGGACATGCCCAGCACTTTGGCGCGAGCAGTCAAACCGTGTTTCTTCACTGCTTCGGCCGAGGCCAGAATCAGTGCGGCCGCGCCGTCGTTCACACCCGACGCATTGCCGGCGGTGACGGTTTTGTCGGGACCGTTGACCGGTTTCAGTTTGGCCAGGGTTTCCAGCGTGGTGTCGGCGCGAGGATGTTCGTCCTGGCTGACGACGGTTTCACCCTTCTTGTGGGCAATCCGCACTTCGACGATTTCTTCCGCGAAAAATCCTGCAGCTTGCGCGGCGGCAGTCCGCTGCTGACTGCGCAGGGCGAACGCGTCCTGATCCTCGCGGGATACTTCGTAATCGTCCGCCACGTTGTCGGCGGTCTGCGGCATCGCATCGACACCGTATTGCGCTTTCATCAACGGGTTGATGAAACGCCAGCCGATGGTGGTGTCTTCCAGCTTCATGTTGCGCGAGAACGCCGCATCGGCCTTGCCCATCACGAACGGTGCGCGGGACATCGACTCGACGCCGCCGGCAATCGCCAGTTCCATTTCACCGCTGGCGATGGCGCGGAACGCGGTGCCGATGGCATCCATGCCCGAAGCGCAGAGGCGATTGAGGGTCACGCCCGGAATGGCTTCCGGCAGGCCCGCCAACAGCAGCGCCATGCGCGCCACGTTGCGATTGTCTTCACCGGCCTGGTTGGCGCAGCCGAGGAACACCTCGTCCACGGCGTTCCAGTCCACCGACGGGTTGCGCTCCATCAAGGCCTTGATCGGCACGGCGGCCAGGTCGTCGGCGCGAACCGCCGACAGGCCACCGCCGAAACGGCCGATGGGGGTGCGAATCGCGTCGCAGATATAAACGTCACGCATCACGC
Source organism: Pseudomonas sp. BF-RE-22 (assembly GCF_019956155.1). Lineage (NCBI taxonomy): Bacteria > Pseudomonadati > Pseudomonadota > Gammaproteobacteria > Pseudomonadales > Pseudomonadaceae > Pseudomonas > Pseudomonas sp. BF-RE-22. The sequence goes on from NZ_JAHBDD010000024.1 coordinate 31,612, forward strand.
TTCTCCGGGTGCTTGGCCGTGGGCGGCGGCGGTGCGGGCTTCCAGATCCCTGAGTGCCTTGAGTTCAACCTCGGTCGGCTCGGCGGTGTGTTCAACAGTGTCAGCGAAACGAATCGCCCAACCGGTGGCCGCAACCACTTGCTCGCGGGTCACGCCAGGGTGCAACGCCGTGACCACGAATTCATGGGTGCCCGCTTCCGGCTCCATGATGCACAGGTCGGTAATGATGCCGACCGGACCGGCGCCCGGCAGACCCAGACGCTTGCGCGAATCGCCGCCCTCGCCATGGCCGACCGAAGTGATGAAGTCGAGCTTGTCGACGAAGGAACGCGACGACTGTTTAAGGATGATCAACACGCTTTTGGCCGAACCGGCGATTTCCGGTGCGCCACCGGCGCCCGGCAGTCGGACTTTCGGTGCGTGATAATCGCCGACTACCGTGGTGTTGATGTTGCCGAAGCGGTCGACTTGCGCGGCGCCGAGAAAACCGACGTCGATGCGCCCGCCCTGCAACCAGTAGCGAAAAATCTCACCGGTCGGGACGACGGTGTCAGCGGTTTCCGCCAGTTCACCGTCACCAATCGACAGCGGCAATACACTCGGCTTGGCACCGATCGGACCCGATTCATAGATCAGGACTACGTCGGGCGAGGACGTCAGCCGCGCCAGGTTGGCCGCTTTCGACGGCAGGCCGATGCCAACGAAGCACACCGAACCGTTCTTCAGTCGGCGAGCGGCGGCAACGGTCATCATTTCATTGGTGGTGTAAGTCATTACTTCGCCTCCGAAGCAGCGGCCAGCTTGGCCTGGAACTCGCTGAAGTCAGCGCAGCCATGGATGTACTCGTTGATCCACGCGGTGAAGGTTTCACGGTCGCGGGCAATCGGGTCCCAGGCCTGGTAGAAACGGTTGTCACGCTCGTTGTAGCCGTGGGCGTAGGACGGATGCGCACCGCCGGGAACATGGCAGACAGCGCTCAAGGCCCAGGTCGGCAGCACGCAGGAGTTCATCGGTGCGTTGAGGTCGTCGACGATTTCTTCAACGGTGACGATGCAGCGCTTGGCGGCCAGTGCGGCTTCTTTCTGTACACCGAGGATGCCCCAGAGCAGCACGTTGCCTTTACGGTCGGCCTTCTGCGCGTGGATCACGGTGATGTCCGGGCGTACCGAAGGCACGGCGGCCAACACTTCGCCGGTGAACGGGCAGGTAACGGATTTGATCAGCGGGTTGACCTTCGGCAGGTCGGAACCGGCGTAGGCACGCAGCACCGCGAACGGCAGGCCGGATGCACCAGCGACGTAGGCGTTCGCCAGGTCGGCGTGGCTGTGTTCTTCGATTTCCAGCGGGTGCGGCCACTGCTTCTCGACCGCATCACGCAGACGGTGCAGCGAACCCACGCCCGGGTTGCCGCCCCAGGAGAAAATCAGCTTGCGAGCACAACCGGCGCCGATCAACTGGTCGTAGATCAGGTCAGGCGTCATCCGTACCAGCGTCAGATCTTTCTTGCCCTGACGAATGATTTCGTGACCTGCCGCCGTAGGGATCAGGTGAGTGAAGCCTTCGAGCGCAACGGTATCGCCGTCGTTAACGAATTGCTTCACCGCGTCGTGCAGCGAAAGGATTTCAGCCATGGGGCAGGCTCCCGTTTTGTTATGAACCGACAGTGGTAGAAAAAGGCGCGATGCGCGCGCCGGAATGACTAGAGAGTAAGCCCCATAAAAACGCCAAACAATCCGATAATCGACTGAGTGTTCGTTTATCGAACAGATTGTTGTTTGGCTACCGATCCCAAAAAGCTTCGCGGGCAAGCCTCGCTCCTACAGGTTCGTTGATCCCTTGTAGGAGCGAGGCTTGCCCGCGAAGAGTCCATCAAACCCACTGAAGATCCTGAAACCCGGACTCAGGTCGCATCCGCATGACTGACCATGCCCTTGATCACCACCGCCGTGGTCGCCAACGCCGCCGGAATCACCAGCGCCGTCAGCACCTGTTCAAAGTTCCAGCCCAATCCCAGCAACGTCGCGCCCATCCATGCCCCGAGGATCGCGCCAAAGCGGCCAATCCCGAGCATCCACGACACCCCCGTCGCCCGCCCTTGAGTCGGATAAAACCGCGCCGCCAAAGAAGGCATCGCCGATTGCGCGCCGTTGACACACATCCCCGCCACCAGCACCAGGGTTGCCAACAGCGTGATGTTGCCCAGGCTCTGCCCTACCGCGTAGGCAAACACCCCGGCCAGCAGGTAGAAAGTGCCGATGACTTTGTGCGGATTGAACCGGTCCATCGCCCAGCCCACGCCCACGGCGCTCAATACGCCGCCGAACTGGAACAGCGCGCCGATGAACGCCGCTTGCTCCATGCTCGCGCCGCTGTCACGCATCAGCGTCGGCAGCCAACTGGTCAGCAGGTAAACGATCACCAGGCCCATGAAGTAGGTCAGCCACAACAGCAAGGTGCCAGTGCTGTAAGTGCCGGAGAAGATCACCGCAAACACGTTGCGCGCCTTCACGGTTTTCTGTTCCGGCACACTGAAGCTGGATGCCTGAGCGACAACGCTCGGATCGATCGGCGCCAGCGCCTTGCGCACCTTGTCGGTGCCGCGATTGCGCACAACCAGGTAACGCGCCGATTCCGGCAGCCAGAGCAGCAAAACGACGGTGAGGATCAGCGGCAGAATTCCGCCGATCAGCAACAGGCTGTGCCAGCCGAACGCCGGAATCAGCTTGGCCGAAATAAACCCGCCACCGGCCATGCCGAGGTTGAAGCCGCAGAACATGCTGGTCACCAGCAGGGATTTTTTGCGCTCCGGGGTGTATTCCGACAGCAACGTCGTGGCGTTCGGCATGCCGGCGCCCAGGCCCAGGCCGGTCAGGAAGCGCAGCACCAGCAATTGATCGACATTGGTGCTGTAAGCCGACGCCAGGCTGAAGGCGCCGAACAACAACACGGCGCCCACCAATACGACTTTTCGCCCGAAGCGGTCAGCCAACGGGCCGGAACCCAGTGCGCCGAAGACCATGCCGATCAACGCCGCACTCATCACCGGGCCGAGGCTGGCGCGATCGATGCCCCAGTCCTGGGACAGTGCTGGCGCGATGAAGCCCATGGCCGCGGTGTCGAGGCCATCGAGGAAGACAATCAGGAAACACAGGATCACCACTCGCCACTGGTAGCGCGAAATGGGTTGAGCATTGATGAAGGACTGCACGTCGAGGCAGTTTCCTACAGCAGACTGAGGCTGGTTCATTATTTTTATTCCACGCAAGAACGCAGTCGGACAGGTGCCAGCCTAGGCTGGCGCTGCCGCGACATTAGTGATCCTGGGGAAAGTGCGTCAATTCGTTAAACGCGAGTCTGGGCGATTACCGAACAGCTTAGGCAAACAGCTGGGCGCTGAGGTTGCGGCTGGCCGCCAGCAGACCCGGCAGGAACCGTTGCTCCAGCTCGTTGCGGCTGACCCGGCCGGCGTGCGTGCTGACGTTGAGCGCCGCCACCACTTGCCCGGAAGCGTCGTACACCGGAACGGCAATTGAGCGCAGGCCTTGTTCCAGTTCCTGATCGACGATGCACCAGCCTTGTTGCCGTACTTCCTGCAGACACTCGAGCAGCGCTTCGGGGGTATGCAGAGTGCGACTGGTCTTGGCTTGCAGGTCGGCATGGTCGAGGTATTCGCGCAGCGACGTGTCGTCCAGTGCCGCGAGAAGAATCCTGCCCATGGAGGTGCAATAGGCGGGCAGGCGTCCGCCCACCGACAGGTCCACCGAGATCAGACGCTGAGTGGTCGCCGAGCGGGCGATGTACAAAATGTCGTCGCCTTCCAGTGTGGCCATGTTGCAGGCCTCATGAAGTTGCTCGCTCATGCGGTCGAGGTAAGGCTGGGCCGACACCGCCAACGGGGTCGAGGACAGATAGGCGTGGCCGAGGGTCAGCACTTTGGGCAGCAGCGAATAGGTGCGACCGTCGGTGGTGGCGTAGCCGAGTTTGATCAGGGTGTGCAGGCAACGTCGCACAGCGGCGCGGGGAATTTCCGTGCGGTGACTGATCTGGGCGATGGTCAAATGCCGTTTGCGCTCCTGGAACGCTTGCACCACGGCCAGGCCACGGGCCAGGGACGTCATGAAATCCGGGTCGCCGGTCAGGGCCTGGATCCGCTTGGCGGGCGACGCGACTATCGGCGGCGCTACTGAAGCGAAGGAATTGCGCATTTGCTCGTTCATATCAGGTCCTTTTCCCACACGGATCGGCGAAGGCTATTACATGCGGCCCCGGGTTCGGCGCACAAGCCACAGGCAGCCAAGATCGGGCGATTATCGAACGGCCGACCGATAATCGCAATCAGCCCTATGGACGCGACAGTCGCTGTGCAGGTTTCGGCTCGTTCCCTAATACATGTTTTACCTTTGCTTGAACCCGCCGTTAAAGCCCCCCATATAAGCTTTAACTTGTTCGGCTTAATGACGCCAGAAAGACATCACTGCTAAGTGACCACAAAACTTTCAAGTAACAAAACAATCACACATTGCCATTCATTTTTAACTCGTTGGCGATAGTGTTCTGCAAATCGACCGCTATAATGCAACTCAGTGACCCCTCGGTTTTTACTTGCCGATTGCGTCACCCGGCAGCACGATGTTCCATCGCGGCTGCCCGCAGCAAGTGCCTGTCGTTCATTTCATATGCTCCGCCAGCGCGCTCGCTGAAACAGGAATCTGATGCTACGTCAGCCGTTTTGCTCTGGTGCCGTGGCCGCCTGCAACATGGAAGTATTGATTGCCGTGTCGTAAAACGATGCCTTTGCGGGCATTGTCCTTTCGGCGAGCGTGGTCAATGCATTTGCTGCAGCGCGATTTACCAGAATTAATCTCAACCCATACAGGTAGCACTGTGACGAAAGACGAACTGCGCGCGGAACTTGAGCGCCAGGAACAACGTTACAAGGAAGTTTACGGCGGGGAAGTCACCACCTACGCCGCTCAGCCCGAACCGGAACGCAAACCCTGGCGTAAACGCGCCACCGTTCAGGATCAGGCTTTTTCCCAGGAATTGCAGAAGATGGAAAAGGAACTCAAAGCCGAAGAGCCATGATTGCTCCGGCCTGATTCCTTTCAAGGGCCCGCGCCTGCCCCCGTTAAAAGCGGGAAGCAATGATGTTGCCATTCGCGCCCGCTACGAGCGGGCAGCGGCCTCCTCATCCATCTGATGAGGCAAATGGCTCATGTCTGGCCCTCTTCTCAGATATTTCACACAAGCGTTCAAACCTCTCGCCTACAAGAGATAAAACCTTGTGCCTGCGGGCTTTCCAAAGAAATTCAACGACTTGCAAAACCCGGTAAAAGCCCGGCGCCTGGGCTATTGCCGCAAACTAATTCGTTGAAGAATGTTACCGATGAGCAGCTAGTGCATCGATTAGCAGTCTTTTCTGGCATAATCGCGCCCCCTTATGACCGGGTCAGAAAACCTTCATGATCGATTTATTCAGCGGACTGGATGCTTGGGTGCTTGTGAGCCTCTTGCTCGCCCTCGCCTTTGTCCTCGCCTTCGAGTTCATCAACGGCTTTCATGACACTGCAAACGCGGTGGCCACTGTTATCTACACCAAAGCCATGCCGCCTCATCTGGCCGTGTTCTTTTCCGGTGTGTTCAACTTTCTTGGCGTGCTGCTGGGCGGTGTCGGCGTGGCGTATGCCATCGTCCACCTGCTGCCGGTAGAACTGCTGATCAATGTGAACACCGGTCACGGGCTGGCCATGGTGTTCTCGTTGCTCGCCGCCGCCATCACCTGGAACCTGGGCACCTGGTACTTCGGTATCCCGGCCTCCAGCTCCCACACGCTGATCGGTTCGATCCTCGGGGTCGGCCTGGCCAACGCCCTGATCAACGACATTCCGTTGGCCGATGGTGTGAACTGGCAGAAGGCGATCGATATCGGTGCCTCCCTGGTGTTCTCGCCAATGGCCGGCTTCCTGGTCGCCGCGCTGATTCTGATCGGCCTTAAATGGTGGCGTCCGCTGTCGAAGATGCACAAGACGCCGGAACAGCGCCGCAAGATCGACGACAAGAAGCATCCACCTTTCTGGAACCGCCTGGTGCTGGTGATCTCGGCCATGGCCGTGAGCTTCGTGCACGGTTCCAACGATGGTCAGAAAGGTATCGGCCTGATCATGCTGGTGCTGATCGGTATCGTGCCGGCGCAGTTCGTGCTCGACCTGGGCAGCACCACGTACCAGATCGAACGGACTCGCGATGCGACCCTGCACCTGAGCCAGTTCTACAAACGCAATGCCGATACGCTGGGCGAGTTCCTGGCACTGGGCAAAAGCGTGGAAGGCGATCTGCCGGAGAAATTCCGTTGCAACCCGAAACAGACCGAACCGACCATTTCCGCCCTGCTCGACACCCTTAAAGGTGTGGCCGATTACCACTCGTTGTCGGCGGAAAGCCGCATCGAAGTGCGTCGCTACCTGCTCTGCCTGGACGACACGGCCAAGAAAGTCAGCAAACTGCCAAGCCTCGCGGCCCGTGAAAAGGCTGACCTGGACAAGCTGCGCAAAGACCTGACAACCACCACCGAATACGCTCCGTTCTGGGTAATCCTGGCGGTCGCACTGGCTCTGGGCCTCGGTACCATGGTTGGCTGGAAACGCGTGGTACTGACCATCGGCGAGAAGATCGGCAAGCAAGGCATGACTTACTCCCAGGGCATGTCGGCGCAGATCACGACGGCGAGCCTGATCGGCATGGCCAACATCTTCAGCCTGCCGGTGTCCACCACCCACGTTCTGTCTTCGGGCGTGGCCGGCACCATGGTCGCCAACAAAAGCGGCCTGCAAGGTGGCACCGTCAAAACCATCCTGCTGGCCTGGGTCCTGACCCTGCCGGCAACCGTGGGCCTGTCGGCCGGCCTGTTCTGGCTGGCGTCGAAGGCACTGGCCAGCTGATACATCGCTGCAACGAAAAAGGCGCGTTCCGTGAGGTTCGCGCCTTTTTTATCGCTGCGTTTTAGTGAACTTCACGAAGCACGCGAGCTGGGGGGCGGTGTTGGATGGGGTGCATATCCATTTCTGCGGTAACGGCGGCTATTGGTTTCGCCCTTACGGCGAGTCACTTGGAAAAGCCCCAAGTAACCAAGGGCTCTTGCCCCTTTCGTTCGGTGCCTCGCCTAGGCTCGGCATGCCCTCGCTCCGGTCCTGCTCCGTGGGCCCGCCGCCATCGGCCATCCATGGCCGGGGGCGGCTAACCCGGCATCCATGCCGGGTTGCCCACTGCGCAGAACCTCCACTCGGCCTCTCGAGGGGGCGCTCAGATCAAAAGCGGAAGGCGAGCTAACGCTCGGCCTGATGAGTGGTGAAAAGCAAAAGCGTATGGGATTCCCTGTAGGAGCCGGCTTGCCGGCGAAAAGCGTCTGGGCGACGCGTTCATTCAGACAGTACGCGTTATCGTTGACGTCCATCGCCAGCAAGCTGGCTCCTACAGGGGAAATGCACATGTTTTCGGAATGTACACGATCTCCTGTAGGAGCCGGCTTGCTGCGGGCGGCGTTCCGACGATAGCGGTGTGTCAGTCGACACATTTATTGACTGGACGGATGCCATCGCCAGCAAGCCGGCTCCTACAGGGGAGCGGTGTACATGTCGGGAATGAGTGAACGCAGCAAAGAAGGACAACGCGGACATCTAAAGAGCCAGGTCGGCTTTCAGGCCGCCTCGGCGGCTGTGGCGGTAGTCGCCCCCTCGAGAGGCCGAGCGCAGGTTCTGCGTAGTGGGCAACCCGGCATGGATGCCGGGTTAGCCGCCCCCGGCCAAGGATGGCCGATGGCGGCGGGCCCACGGAGCAGGACCGGAGCGAGGGTATGGCGAGCATTAGCGAGCCACCGAACGAAAGGGGCAAGAGCCCTTGGTTACTTGGGGCTTTTCCAAGTGACTCGCTGTAAGAGCGAAACCAATAGAAGCCGTTACCGCAGAAACGGATATGTACACAACCCAAAACCACCCAACAACCAACCTGAAACCCCCAGGCCGTTGCCCAACTCAGCCCCCCCACCGCCAACCCACACAAACCACCAGATTTTCGCAGGCAAAAAAAAAGGGCAACCGAAGTTGCCCAAAATGCCTTGCGTGCTCATTGCATCCAGAAAGACCTACGGTTTTTTCCGTTTGTGCGAATCTTTCCAGATAAAAAATCCAAACCCTGCGAAAAACAGAACCATGAGGCCGACTGTCAGCACTCCGGCGATCACCACGTTGTCGAAAAACATGACTGGCCTCCTGCACTTGCCCTGTTGCGATGGGGCTAAGTTAACCAATCAGGCAGGAGAGGAAATTGACCGGGATCAATATCGCCCGAGACTGGGCGCAAAGGAGGGAGAAAACTGATCTGCATCAACGGATGCGAGGGGTTTAACGCTTTTTCGGTTTGCTCTTCGGCTTCTTCTTCGCTTTGCCCAACGGCATTGCCTGCTCGAATGCCTGGCGCACTTCATTCAGGCGTTTTTCGTTGAGGTCATGAACACGCTTGGCGCGTTCGGAATTGAGGTCGATCAGTTTGTCGTCTTGGCTCATGGTCTTCGGTGCATCGCGTGAAATGAAGTTCAACTGCCGCATCGCTCGGCAGGATTGCGCCAATAATGCGGTCTGGCGCCCGCGCTGACCAGTCGCCTGCGTAACAGCGGCTTAACAAAATATGTGCTCATGGCGTTTTTTCAACGCACAATCGCGACTTTGCGATGGACCCAAAGGACCCGCGCCGTGGAACTGCACCAGGATCTGCCTCCCTTGATGGCCCTGCGCGCCTTCGAGGCCGTGGCGCGTCATTTGAGTTTCATCAAGGCCGCCGATGAATTGTCGGTGACCCAAAGTGCAATCAGCCATCAAGTGCAAAAACTGGAACAGTTCCTCAACCAGCGGCTGTTTATCCGTCGCACCCGGGCCATCGATCTGACACCAGCCGGGGCAGCCTACTACCGGCAGATTCAACCGGCCCTCGCCTCCATCGCCCTCGCCACCCGTGAACTGCGGGGCAATGAGCACCAGGAAAGCACCCTGCGCATCGGCCTGCTCGCTTCGTTCGCCACCCTGTGGCTGGCGCCGCGCCTGGCCAGTTTCAACGCACGCCACCCGCACATTCATGTCGAACTCCTGCCCTCGGTGCAACTGGCCGACGTCGGCGGCGGCGAAGTCGACCTGGCCATCCGCTACGGCAAAGGTGGCTGGCCGAAAGTCCAGGCCCGGCGCTTTATGGTGGAAACACTGACCCCGGTCTGCAGCCCGGCGTTCAAGGCCAAGGGCACCGACCAAGGTCCGCTGCTCATGGCCAAGTCGCACCAACCGTTCGAGTGGATCGACTGGAGCGCGCACAACGCCATCGACCTCAGCCATTGCCCCAGCGTCATGCTCCATGACTACAACATCGTCGTCGAAGCCGCCGTGGCCGGCCAAGGCATCGCCATGGGACGTCATCACTTGATCGAGCGCCGACTCAAGGACGGCTCGTTGGTAGCAGCCTTCTCCACCCCGCCGTTCATTAGCGATATCGGGTATTGGCTGGTCACGCCCGAGCGACCGCCGAGCCACGCGGCACAATGCTTTAGTGAATGGCTGAATGAGATGGCCAACATCGCACACAAATCTCACGGCGACTGAGGATCAAAGGTGGGAGCGAGCCTGCTCGCGAAGGCGATGTCCCATCCAACATTCATGTGACTGACACACCCTTTCGCGAGCAGGCTCGCTCCCACATATGATCTACGCATGAGCCAATTGAATACGTCGGATTAAATCTATCCGTTTGTCGCGCTCCCCGTCCGCCAACATGCTGAAGCCTTCATTCAGGAGGATTCACCATGACCGATTCACTCGCCCACCGTGTCCAGCAACTTGGCCTGAGCCTGCCGACACCGAGCCAGCCCATCGCCAACTACGTCAACCACGTGGTCAGCCAGAACCAGCTGTTCATTTCCGGCCAGATTCCGTTACTGGACGGCAAACCGGCATTCATCGGCCGATTGGGAGAGTCGATCTCCGATGAAGAAGGCGCCAACGCCGCCGAACTTGCCGCGCTGGGCCTGCTCGCACAATTGAGCGATGCACTCGGCGATGACCTGTCGAAACTGGTGCGCATCATCCGTCTTGGCGTGTTCATCGCCAGCGCCCCGGATTTTGCGCGTCAAGGTGCGGTCGCCAATGGCGCATCCAACCTGTTGGTCAATGCCCTCGGCGAAAAAGGCCGGCATGTGCGCACGGCTGTCGGCGTATCGAGCCTGCCCGGCGGCGTGGCCGTGGAAATCGACGCTATTTTCGAGCTACGCCCATGAACCTCGACGAAGTGGAGCGTTTGCGAGCGGCGACGCCGGGGTGCGCCAGCGTGATTCACTTCAACCACGCCGGCGCCTCGTTGCCGAGCCAGGCCACCCTCGACGCGATCATCGAGCAACTGCGACTCGAAGCCCACTGCGGCCCCATGGAAGCCGCCGACCAGAGCGTGCAGGCCCGCGCTCGCAGTGCGGCGGCCCTGCTGCTCAATGCAAACACTGAGAATATCGCGTTCGCCAGCAGCGGTTCGGCGGCCTGGGGCATGGCATTCAATGCATTGGGGCCGTGGCAGGACGGCGAGCGGATTCTGGTCGGGCGCCATGAATGGGGCGGCAATCTGGCCTGCATCGCACGGGCCGTCAGCGCCGGGGCGCGGCTGGAGGTGATTCCCTGCGATGAGACGGGCGCCGTGTCCGTGTCCGCTCTCCAGCAGATGATCGACCCGAAGGTGAAGCTGATCGCATTGACCTGGCTGCCGGCCAACGGCGGCCTGATCAACCCGGCCGAGGCCATTGGCGCCGTGGCGCGCCAGCACGGCATTCCCTACTTCATCGACGCCGGCCAGGCGCTGGGGCAATTGCCCTGCGACGTGCAGGCATTGAACTGCGATGTGCTCAAGGGCGCAGGGCGCAAATTCCTCCGTGGCCCACGAGGAACGGCGCTGATGTACATCAAACCGGGGTTTCTCGAACGGCTCGTGCCCGGCCATCTGGACGTGCTTTCCGCGCCGTGGGACGGCGAAGGTTTCTCGGTGCGTGACGATGCGCGGCGGTTTGAAACCAGTGAAGTGTCGGTGGCTTTGCTGGCCGGGCTGGCCAATGCGCTGGAGGAGTTCAACCACTTGGGTGCAACCCGGATTCGCCAGCGGATCGAAAGCTTGAGCGGGCAACTGCGCGAACGCCTTGAGTCGGTCAGCGGGCTGACGCTACACAACCTGGGGCCGGCGAATCAGCAATCAGGCTTGGTCGCCTTCACGCTCAAGGGTTGGGACAGCGTTGAATTGAAGCAGCGGCTGGCGCAACGAGGGATCAACATCGGCGCCAATGGCGTGGCCTATACGCCGCTGGATATGCAGGCCCGAGGGCTGGACAGCATCGCGCGGATTGCCGTCAGTTACCTCAATACCGAAGAAGAAATGGATGTACTGCTCGACGCCCTCAACGAACTTTCCCTCATCAAGGACTAAATCTGAATGTCGACCCACAACCCCTGACGCGGCTCGTCGTCCATCAATGGCGCGACCGGCACGGTGTTATCCGCGTTGAGCTCAGTGCCGGGAATCGCCAGGTGCTCTTCAGGATCTTCATCGGCTTCACGGCGACGGCGTTCCTTTTCCTGCTTGCGGCGTTGTTCCTCGCGCAGCTGAAACGCCGCCTCTTCCGGATCGCGCTGTTGCAGGTCGATCGTGCTTTCGTTGGAGCTTTCCTGCACCGGCACAACAGGCGGAATATCCGGACGCTGGCGGATCGGGTCGTGCTGTGAAGTGATCGGCACGGCACTCAAGGGGAGCATCGGTGGCAGCATAATTATTTGTCTCCTGTCAGCAGGCTGTCGGCTGCGGGGATGGCGACTTGAGCCATCGGTCGCAAACTGTGACCGGATTGGCACTAACAAGTGCCCCGGCCCGCACACGTCTCAAGCGGTGAACTAACGTAAGACTGTGAGTTTTTCTGAGAGTCCTTTGGCCCTGAAGCCCTCATTCCGTTAAGATAGCCCGCTTTTTCAAGGTGGGAGTCAGGCAGCATGGCGCAGCAGTATCAACCGGGGCAACGCTGGATCAGTGACAGCGAAGCCGAGCTGGGTTTAGGCACCGTTCTGGCACAGGACGGCCGCTTGTTGACCGTGCTCTATCCGGCCACTGGCGAGACTCGCCAGTACGCGCTACGGAATGCGCCCCTCACCCGCGTGCGTTTTTCGCCGGGCGATTCGATCATTCACTTCGAAGGCTGGAAACTGACCGTACAGGAAGTCGACGACATCGACGGCCTGCTGATCTACCACGGCCTCAACGCGCAGAACGAAGTGGTCACCCTGCCGGAAACCCAGCTGTCGAACTTCATTCAGTTCCGACTGGCCAGCGACCGTTTGTTCGCCGGGCAGATCGACCCGCTGGCCTGGTTCTCCCTGCGCTACAACACCCTGGAACACACCAGCCGCCAGTTGCAATCCTCGCTCTGGGGCCTGGGCGGCGTGCGTGCGCAACCCATCGCGCACCAGTTGCACATCGCCCGTGAAGTCGCCGACCGCATTGCGCCGCGGGTATTGCTGGCAGACGAAGTGGGCCTGGGCAAAACCATCGAAGCCGGCCTGGTGATTCATCGCCAACTGCTCTCGGGCCGCGCCAACCGCGTGCTGATCCTGGTGCCGGAAAACCTGCAGCACCAGTGGCTGGTGGAAATGCGCCGCCGCTTCAACCTGCAAGTCGCGCTGTTCGACGAAGAACGCTTCATCGAAAGCGATGCCGCCAACCCGTTCGAAGACACCCAGCTTGCGCTGGTCGCCCTGGAATGGCTGGTGGAAGACGAAAAGGCCCAGGATGCGCTGTTCGCCGCCGGTTGGGACTTGATGGTCGTCGACGAAGCCCACCACCTGGTGTGGCACGAAGACAAGGCCAGCCCGGAATACTCGCTGGTTGAACAGTTGGCCGAAGTCATTCCCGGCGTATTGCTGCTGACCGCCACCCCGGAACAACTGGGTCAGGACAGCCACTTCGCACGTCTGCGCCTGCTCGACCCGAACCGTTTCCATGACCTGCACGCCTTCCGCGCCGAGAGCGAGAACTATCGCCCGGTGGCCGAAGCCGTTCAGGAGCTGCTGGACAAGGGGCGCCTGTCGCCTGAAGCGCACAAGACCATTCACGGCTTCCTCGGCAACGAAGGCGAAGCGCTGCTGAGCGCCGTCAATGATGGCGACACCGAAGCCAGTGCCCGTCTGGTCCGTGAACTGCTCGACCGCCACGGCACTGGCCGCGTGCTGTTCCGCAACACCCGCGCCGCCGTGCAGGGTTTCCCGGAGCGCAAACTGCACCCGTACCCGCTGCCGTGCCCCGACGAATACCTCGAACTGCCGCTGGGCGATCACGCCGAGCTGTACCCGGAAGTCAGCTTCCAGGCCCAGCCGGACGCCAACGAAGAAGAACGCTGGTGGAAATTCGACCCGCGCGTCGAGTGGCTGATCGACCAGCTGAAAATGCTCAAGCGCACCAAAGTGCTGGTGATCTGCGCCCACGCCGAAACCGCCATGGACCTGGAAGACGCCCTGCGCGTGCGTTCCGGTATTCCTGCGACGGTGTTCCACGAAGGCATGAACATCCTTGAGCGTGACCGCGCTGCCGCCTACTTCGCCGATGAAGAATTTGGCGCGCAAGTGCTGATCTGCTCGGAAATCGGCAGTGAAGGTCGCAATTTCCAGTTCTCGCACCACCTGGTGCTGTTCGATCTGCCGTCGCACCCGGACCTGCTGGAGCAGCGGATCGGTCGTCTCGACCGGATCGGCCAGAAGCACATCATCGAACTGCACGTGCCGTACCTCGAAACCAGCCCGCAAGAGCGCTTGTTCCAGTGGTACCACGAAGCGTTGAACGCGTTCCTCAACACCTGCCCGACCGGCAACGCCTTGCAGCATCAGTTCGGCCCGCGCCTGCTGCCGCTGCTGGAAAATGCCGACGACGGCGAGTGGCAAGCGCTGATCGACGAAGCTCGCACCGAGCGTGAGCGCCTGGAAGCCGAGCTGCACACTGGCCGCGACCGCTTGCTGGAACTCAATTCCGGCGGCGCTGGCGAAGGTGATGCGCTGGTCGAGGACATCCTCGAGCAAGACGATCAGTTCACGCTGCCGATCTACATGGAAACCCTGTTCGACGCCTTTGGCATCGACAGCGAAGACCACTCGGAAAACGCCCTGATCCTCAAGCCGAGCGAAAAAATGCTCGACGCCAGCTTCCCGCTGGGCGACGACGAAGGCGTGACCATCACTTACGACCGCAACCAGGCGCTGTCTCGCGAAGACATGCAGTTCATCACCTGGGAACACCCGATGGTGCAAGGCGGCATGGACCTGGTGCTGTCCGGTTCGATGGGCAACACCGCCGTGGCGCTGATCAAGAACAAGGCGCTGAAACCGGGCACCGTGTTGCTGGAACTGCTCTACGTCAGCGAAGTGGTTGCACCGCGTTCGCTGCAACTGGGTCGTTACCTGCCGCCGGCCGCGCTGCGCTGCCTGCTCGATGCCAATAGCAATGACCTGTCGGCCCGGGTGTCGTTCGAGACCCTGAACGATCAACTGGAAAGCGTACCGCGTGCCAGCGCCAACAAGTTCATCCAGGCCCAGCGCGATCAGCTGACGCCACGGATCAACGCCGGCGAAGAGAAAATCTTCCCGCGTCACGCCGAGCGCGTGGCTGAGGCGCAACGTCGTCTCGCGGCTGATACCGATGAAGAACTGGCGCGCCTGACCGCGTTGCAAGCGGTCAACCCGACCGTACGCGACAGCGAACTGGTTGCCCTGCGTAAACAGCGTGAACAAGGTCTGGCGATGCTCGACAAGGCAGCGCTGCGACTGGAAGCGATTCGGGTGTTGGTGGCGGGTTAATCGTCCTGCCCCACCTCGCGCAATGAAAAAGGCCCGCAGCGATGCGGGCCTTTTTTTGTCTCGGATAAACCAGACAATCCCTGTAGGAGCCGGCTTGCTGGCGATGGTCGTTAACGATAACGCGTACTGACTGGTTCACCGCGGCGTATTCGAGTCCATCGCCAGCAAGCCGGCTCCTACAGGTTCTCTATTGCAAATCTCCTACGCGGTGACTGCCGGGATCTGCGGCTCAACCACCGCCACCAAGCCTTCCTTCATCCGCTTCGCATCCCGCACAAAACACCGCGACGCCATGAACAGGAACACCATCGTAAAGAACAGCGCTACCGGAATCAGGTACATCGCGTCATGCAGGCCAACAGCCTTGAACGCTTCGGTCATCTGTTCGGCGCCGGCCGCCAGCATCGCCGTGTGCGCAAAGTGATCGGACAAACCGCCCACCACCACCGGCCCCAATCCACCACCCAGCAAATACAGCCCGGCAAAGAACAACGCCATCGCCGTGGCCCGCAGGCGTGGTTCGACCACGTCCTGGATGGCCGTGTAAACGCAGGTGTAGAAGTTGTAGGCAAACAACCAGCCCAGACTGAACACCGCCACGAACACCCCGATCTCGATCCGCCCGGCATGCAACGCCCACGCGGTGCACACCGTCGAAACGATCAGGCTGAACGCCGCAAACAGCAGCCGCCCATTGGCCACCCGCTGGTGAATCTTGTCTGCGACCCAGCCGCCCAACGTCAGGCCGAACAGCCCCGTCACGCCGACGATCACACCGGTCGCCACTGCCGCTTCGTGCAATGGCATCTGGAAGTAGCGTTGCAGCATCGGCACCAGAAAGGAGTTACAGGCATAGGTCGCGAAGTTGAAGCACAGCCCCGCCATCACCAGCCACAGAAAGGTCGGCACCGCCAGTACCCGGCGGATCGGCCGGTCCACACGCTCCTGCGAGACCTGCACACTTTCCGCTGCGCCGCGTTTCGGTTCCTTGATGAAAAACATGAAGACCGCCAGGATCAGCCCCGGCACCGCCGCGATGAAGAACGGCGCGCGCCAGCTGTCGAACGCCTTGACCATCCAGCCGATGGTGAAGAACGCCAGCAGCAGGCCCAACGGCAGACCCAGCATGAAAATGCCCATCGCACGCGCACGGCGGTGGGCCGGGAACAGGTCGCCGATCAGCGAGTTGGCGGCAGGTGCGTAACTGGCCTCACCGATACCGATGCCCATGCGCACGATCAGGAAACTCCAGAAACTGCCCACCAGCCCATTGACCGCTGTCAGCCCGCTCCAGGCCGCCAGCCCCCACCCCATCAACTTGGCGCGCGAACCGGTATCGGCCATCCGCCCCAGCGGCAGCCCGGCAATCGCATAGACAATGGTGAAGGCGGTACCGATGATGCCCAGCTGAAAGTCGCTGAGGTGCCATTCCATACGGATCGGCTCGATGATGATGGCCGGAATGGTGCGGTCGAAGAAATTGAACAGATTGGCCAGGAACAGCAGGAACAGAATGCGCCAGGCATTCGCCGCTTGGGTCGAGTTCTGCATGGGTCCGTCTCTTTTTATTGTTTTTGGGGCATCACTGTCCCCGGAACCTGCAATCTAGTCAGGCCCAGTGCAACTGTCTGTAATTATTCGTAAGGCTGATATCAACCCATGGCGCCAGTGGAGCTGACTTGCAAGCGATGGCGATGCCACATTCAACATTCATGTGACTGATATGCCGGTCGTATCGCCCGTCCCACAGTGGGTTGGTGGTGTTTCCCATGATCCGACCAACCGTTGAAAAATACCTCTGTGCCCCCCTTCCAAAGCCCGAGGCGAAGCCTAGAATAGCGGCCTTGTCTGCCACACCATGCCCCCATCCCTCCTTTGATTATCGCCCATGTCCGAAGCCAGTCCGTGTCTGAATTGCGGTGCCTGCTGTTCTCACTTTCGCGTGTCTTTTTTCTGGGGTGAATGCACCTCGGCCGGAGGTGTAGTACCCGATGAACTGGTGGCGCCGATCAGCCCCAGCCGGGTGGCCATGCTCGGCACCGACTGCAAACCGACTCGTTGTGTCGGATTGGTCGGTGAAGTCGGCACCGCGGTGCAATGCTCGATTTACGACCAACGCTCCAGCACTTGCCGCGAGTTCGATGCCTCTTGGGCCAACGGCGAGGCGAATGTGGATTGCGATGCGGCACGAGCCGCCTTCGGGTTACCAGCGCTGCAACCCGATTTACCTTATGAGCAGATCGCCTGAGCCTTAGCCGTAAACGCTATAACACTTATGCCAAAATCATTAGTGCCAATGTGCCATCACCGCTGACGCTCTTTGTATGACCTCTATACTCCAAAGCATTCGCCAGCGTGCATGGCGCGGGCCGGGACAAGACGGGGCATGCTATGGAGTGGCTTGGTTTGCATTTTTTTACCGAGCTGACCGCGAACGGGCAAGTTGTCCTCAATTGCACACATGATCCTTTTCTGGTGCTGCTGGCCTATCTGGTCGCCTGTGTGGGCGGCTTCGCCACGCTGGACATGGCCGAACGGGTCGGGCATTCGGAAAACCCGGCGTCACAACGGCTGTGGCGCTGGATCGGCGCCGGATGCCTGGCCGGCGGCATCTGGGCCATGCATTTCATCGGCATGCTGGCGTTTCAGGCGCCGGTCGAGATTCAATACGAACTGCCCGTCACCCTTGCCTCCCTGCTGATTGCCCTGTTCGCCTCGTGGCTGGCGATGCACACCCTCAGTCATCCTCACCTGAGCATCCGGCAGTACATCCAGGCGGCCATTTGCATTGGCCTGGGCATCGCGATCATGCATTACGTGGGCATGGCGGCGATGCGTTCGAA
Organism: Pseudomonas sp. BF-RE-22; assembly: GCF_019956155.1. Classification (NCBI taxonomy): domain Bacteria; kingdom Pseudomonadati; phylum Pseudomonadota; class Gammaproteobacteria; order Pseudomonadales; family Pseudomonadaceae; genus Pseudomonas; species Pseudomonas sp. BF-RE-22. The sequence goes on from NZ_JAHBDD010000024.1 coordinate 49,352, forward strand.
TGCGATGACGTATTACGAACCGGTGCTGTTCATCCTCTCCATCGTCATCGCCATTGGCGCCAGCCTCGCGGCGCTGTTGCTGTCGAGTCGATTGCGCGAAGGCTCTGGCCTGCTCCATCAATTGGTCAAATTCAGCGCCAGCCTGGTGCTTGGGGCGGGCATTATCAGCATGCATTTCACCGGCATGGCCGCCTTCAGCCTGGTGCTGCCGACCGGCAGCCCGCTGACGTTGCCCGGTGACAACAATCACCTGCAACTGGGGCTGACGGTGGCGGTCATCACGCTGCTGATCATCGGCAGCAGCATCGGCGCAGCACTGGCGGACAAGAAACTGCAACACAAGGAACGCGACCTGCAACGGGTCAATACGCTGCTCGGCCAACTGGACCAGGCGCGCATGTCGCTGCAAGAAGTGGCGAACTATGACGCCCTGACCAACCTGATCAACCGCCGCGGCTTCAACCAGATCTTCGCCGAGAAGCTGCTCCAGAAAACCGATGAAGGCGGCATGCTCGCGGTGATGTTTCTGGACATCGACCACTTCAAGCGGATCAACGACAGCCTCGGCCACGACGCCGGCGACGAATTGCTCAAAGTCCTGGCCCAGCACATCAAGGGTTCGGTTCGCAGTCACGAAGATGTGGTGGCGCGTTTCGGCGGTGACGAGTTCTGCCTCCTCATCAGCCTGCGTGAACGCGAGGAAGCACGGGCCATGGCCCAGCGCATCATGCTGAAGATGAAGGAACCGATCGAGCTGTCCGGGCGGCGCATGGTCATGACCACCAGCATCGGCATCAGCCTGTTTCCGGAGGATGGCACCACCTGCGAGGAATTGCTGAAACACGCCGACCTGGCGCTGTACCAGTCCAAGGGCGGCGGCCGCAATGGCCTGAATTTCTTCAGCCCGAACCTGAAAACCCGAGCCACGCTAGAGCTGCAACTCGAAGAGGAACTGCGCCACGCCCTGCATGAAAACACCGGGCTGATCCTGCATTACCAACCGATTTTCGACTTGCAAACCGCACAGGTCAGCAAGCTGGAAGCGCTGGTCCGCTGGCAACATCCGGTTCACGGGCTGCTGACACCAGACCGCTTCATTGCCATCGCCGAGGCCAACGGGTTGATTGCCGAGCTGGACAATTGGGTTCTGCGCAAAGCCTGCGAGGACCTGAGCGAGTTGTCACGTCAGGGCTACGAAGAACTGCACATCGCCGTCAACTGCTCGCCGCTGAACCTGGCGCGCGAAGACCTCGCCGATGAAATCGAACACGCGTTGCGGGTTGCCGGAGTGGCGCCGCAGCGACTGGAACTGGAAGTGACCGAGAACGCGCTGATGGTCAACATCGCCAATTCGTTGGTGTTGTTGCGCCAGATCCGCGCCCTCGGCGTGTCGCTGTCGATCGACGAATTCGGTACCGGTTATTCCTCCCTCGCCTACCTCAAGCGCCTGCCGCTCAACTCGCTGAAGATCGATCGCTCGTTCATCCAGGACATTCCCAAGTCGACCCAGGACATGGAAATCGTTCAGGCGATTATCGTCATGGCTCACACCCTGCATTTGCAGGTGATCACCGAAGGCGTCGAAACCCTTGAGCAATACGAGTTTCTCCAGCGCAACGGCTGTGATTTCGTCCAGGGCTACCTGCTCAGCCGCCCGGTGCCGCTGGCGGAACTGCGTCCGGTGCTGAGTGAAATCAACCAGCGCCAACACGGGCACACGATCAGCCCGCTGAGTCCGGTTCGCGGTACAGCTGCACCAGGGTCGACGGATCTTTTTCCAGGAATCCCTGGCTACCATGCAACCGCATCAATTGTGCGGCCAATCCGCTGATGGGCGTGGCCGAACCTTGCTCACGGGAAAATTTCACCGCGGTATCGAGGTCCTTGAGCAGCGTGCGCACGTGCCATTTCACCGGTTCAAAACGGCTTTCGGCCATTTGCGGGGCGAGGATCTGCAACGGTTTTGAATCGGCAAACCCGCCGGCCAGCGCTTCGGCAATCAGGCTGGCCTGCACACCGGAACGTTCGGCCAGCGCCACAACTTCGGCGATAACCAGAGCGTTACAGGCAACGATCATCTGATTGCAGGCCTTGGTCACCTGCCCCGCCCCGACCGCGCCCATATGAGTGACACGTTGGCCGAGGCTGAGCAGAACAGGCCTGACACGCTCAAGGTCCGCCGCTTCGCCGCCCACCATGATCGCCAGGCTCCCGGCCTCGGCGCCGACAACGCCCCCGGACACCGGAGCGTCCAGCCAGCGCATGCCGGTCTGGCTGGCCAACTGCGCCGACATTTCCCGCGTCGCGGTGGGCTCCAGGCTGGAAAAATCCACCAGCAACTGGCCGCTTTTCCCACCTTCGGCCACTCCGCCCGGACCAAACACCACCTCGCGCACCACGGCCGTGTCGGCCAGGCACAACATCAGCACATCGGCGTGCCGACACAGCTCGGCAGGCGTGGCAACTTGTCGCGCACCCGCCTCGACCAGCGGAGCACATTTGGCCGGATTACGGTTCCATACAGTCAGCGAAAACCCCGCAGCCAGCAGGCGCCGGCACATCGGCAGGCCCATAAGGCCGATACCGGCAAAACCCAACGAAGGTAGGGTTGACATCATTTGGCCTCCTTTTTCATTAAAGATCGCCAAATATTGGCCGATTCATCATGACTAAGGAAAGGATTCCCCCGAGTGATGTTCAGGCCCAGTCCCTGACGCTTGGGCCCAATACGCGCTGAAAAAAGACGCGAGAACCCATCCGTGATGGTTTGACGACACGTTGTCGTCCAGCCAACCAGCCCAGGTACATGGCGCACAATGACTTCTAAAAACAATCCGGCCACTGCGATTTCCGATCTGACGCTGAGCCCCGCGGCGAACAGCCCCACGCCGTCGAAGCCATTGAGCCCCTCGCGCCCGTTGGCGACTCAGCAATACCTGTACTTCACCGAGACCAATACCGACCGCATCCTCGATAACCTCGACGGTCTGCGCGACATGGTGTTCCCGCGTCCGCCGCACCTGGAAGGCGATAACGAACAGCACAACGATCAGGAATTCCCGTCGGTGTGCCTGATCGGCCTCGGTCGCTGCGGCTCGAACATCGCGCTGGACGTCGCGGAGCTGGTGTACAACGCCCGCAAGTTCTACCTCAACGAATTCAACAACGAAGATCGCCTGTCGCCGGACAAGCGCTACGCGGAAAAGGGTTACAGCCCGGCCCAGTGGATCCGCAACAACCTGCGCCTGGGCACGAACAAGGCCACCAAGCCGGTGTTCCTGGTCGAACCGCTGGTGATGCTCGGCGACCTGGACAAAGACATCGCCGGTCGCATCCGTTTCTCGCGCAAAGGCGAAAAAAGCGGCTTCCTGCGCGACTACAGCAAAATGAAAATCATGGACTTGTCGGAAGTCCACGCCGGTGGCGCCGGTAACGCGCCGATCCTCGGTCAGTACCTGGCCAAGATCATCCTGAACAAGGACACCCAGCGTTTCTCCAGCCCGGACTGGAAAATGATTCACTCGTACCTGATCGACAGCTGCGGCATCAAGGCCAACCAGTCGCGCCTGTACTTCTCGATCTTCAGTGCCGGCGGCGGTACCGGTTCGGGCATGGCTTCGGAATTCGGCCTGGCCCAGCAACACTCGTACATGAACAAGACGTTCGACACCAAGCCGATGGACGAGCACGACGGCAAAAGCGGTCATTCCTTCGTCTTCGAACCGATCTTCACCAGCGGCATCTGCGTGCTGCCGAACATTTCCGATCACCGCAGTGAAATGTCCGAGGCGCTGCACATCAACGCCGGTCGCCTGCTGTGCAAATACCTCTCGGAAGAATGGGACTTCTCCTACAACTTCGCCAACGAAGACAGCAGCGAAGCCAGCGTCATGGGCCGTATCCGCCCATGGAACGCGATGATGCTGATTTCCAACGACATCATGCGTTATGCCGAAGAAAGCGATGACGGCAACATCCAGAACATCGACGTCAACGCGATGGAAAAGCACGCCAACCAATACATTTCGCAGCAGATCTTCAACATTCTGACGGCGCAGGCGGTCACGACTGACTACGACCAGAACTATTTCCGTCGCGCCGGCATCGACATCGGCGAAACCATTCGCCTCGACGCCAACGACCTGTTCATGAGCCTGGCCGGCCCGGTGGCGATTGCCTACGCCGAATCGGTCGTGCCGGAAACCCCGCCGCCAAGCAGTGACAAGTTCAAGGTGTTCGAGAAAGAGCCGCAGCGCCTGAACATCGATGACCTGTTCTTCCGCTCCATCGACCTGCCGCACTTCAACAAAGTGACCCAGGCCATTGAAGGCATCAGCCTGCTGCCGATCGAGTCCAAGCGCTATCGCGCCTCGCTGGAGCAGTACAAGAATTCCGGTTACGACGCGGCCGCGTTGCACGACCTGCACTTCTTCAAGAACTGCTCGTCGGTGGTGTCGATTGTTTCGCTGCCAAAAGACTACAAGCTGTCGTACATGGACCTGAACCGGTTGAAGACTCACCTCAACAGCCTGTTCCCGAACACCACGCTCAAGCGTTATGCGCTGGTGATCGGCGCGTCGGCCAACTTGTCGCTGACCACCTTGATCGCCAAGAGCCCGTGCCTGTCGGACGACTTCCTGACGCTGATCGTGGCCTTCATCAAGCGCTGCTTCGCGAAGAACCCGTACCGCTTCGACGACACGCTGGACAACTCGATCCTCGACTTCATCATCAACGAAGACTTCAACGAAGAGCTGATCGACGACTTGCTGAACGAGTTCGAGAACCCGGCGAAGATCCTCGATACCAACTGGTATGCGATCAAACCGATGTACGAGAAGAAGTACCGCGAGCTGATCAACGACAAGGAAAAATTTGTCTCGATCAATGACATTCGCCTGTCGCGCGATTGCGTGAAAAAGGCGATCAAGTACCTGCGCGAGATCTACCGTCACCGGATTGGCAAGACCAAGGTTATTTCGCTTAATAACCACACGGGCAAGACGTTTACCGTCTGATCTGATGCCGCTCCTCAGGCTTTTAGATTCAAGCTTGGGGGGCATATCCGTTTTTTGGGGGATGGCGGATATTGGTTTCGCCCTTACGGCGAGTTACTTGGAAAAGCGCCAAGTAACCAAACGCTCTTGCCCCACCACTTGGCACCTCGCTCTGGCTCGGTGTGCCCTCACTCCGGCATTGCTCCGCGGGTCGCCGCGATGGGCCATCCCTGGCCCAGCGCGGCTAAACCGGCATCCTTGCCGGTTTCCCCGCTGCGCAATGCCTGCGTTCGGCCAGCGTGGTTAACGGGGCGCTTGCGATCAAAATCAAAAACGAGGCGGCCTTTGGGCCGACCGGGGCGTCAAGCGGGCGCGCTGCGCTTATTTGACCGTGCTGACGCCGATCCCAAGTAGGAGCGAGCCTGCTCGCGAAAAACGCCCAGCCACCGCGCACATTCAGGCAGCCCGCGTCATCGTTAACGTCCATCGCCAGCAAGCCGGCTCCTACAGGGGATTGGTGTACAAGTCCGGAATGAGTGTACGAAACAAAGAAGGACAACGCGGACCACCAAAGAGCCAGGTCGGCTTTAAGGCCGCCTCGCGCGGTGTTGATCTGGCTTTTGATTTTGATCTGCTTGCCCCATGGGGAGGCCGAGTGGAGGTTCTGCGCAGTGGGCAACCCGGCATGGATGCCGGGTTAGCCGCCCCCGGCCATGGATGGCCGATGGCGGCGGGCCCACGGAGCAGGACCGAAGCGAGGGTATGCCGAGCCATGGCGAGGCACCGGACGAAAGGGGCAAGAGCGCTTGGTTACTTGCCGCTTTTGCAAGTGACTCGCCGTAAGGGCGAAACCATTAGCAGCCGTTACCGCAGTAATGGATATGTACACAACCCACAACCCACAAACCACGCCTCCCAGCCTGAATAGCCCCCCAAATCCAACATCCAGAAACAATTAAGCAGCCCATCGGCTGCTCAATAAACTGTGCCCGTTACGTTTACGTCACCGTTATGCCAACTCCGCCTGTGGCCTTTCTCTACGGCAACATGCCATCACGCTACTCGGCTACACACTTTTCTCCGGCGAAGCGACGCACTCATTCGGTGCGCAACTTCACTTCGTCGCCCTTTCCTGGATCAGAATCCACGGCGAAACCACCACTGCCCACAGCTGCGGATCACGTTCAAAAAGATCCAGCGCCCGCGTTTCAGACAGCTTGGCGACCGTGTCGGCGGCCAGCCAGGCAGCCACTTTCTCGCCCTCGTCGGTGGCCACGGCCTCGGCCACCGCGATCAAATCAAGATCGGGATCGACCCACAATAGGGCACCCTTGGCGAAGAAGGGCTCCAGCTCCTTCCAGGTAATAGATGCGGTTTCACCAAGCAGCTTGGCATAGAGGGTGCTAGGTTCTTGAGTCATGGGTCCTGTCCGGAAATGAAATCGACGTGGATGATAACGTCGGTGGTCAGGCAGAAAAACCCGGATGCAATTGAGTTACCGATTGAAAACTGCAGGAAAGCCAAGGATTGCTGAGAATTCAGCTACAACCCCCGCCGCAATTCTGTCTTTTTCTTTCAAAAAAGCGACACCCTCAGGTTTTGCCCCCCGGCGCTGCCTTCCCAGGCTAACAATCGGCGCTCTACACTGTACCGGTACAGTTGCCGGGGGCATTTTCCGGAGGATATTCGAAGATATCTGACCCGGTTCTGCTGCTACGGCGCCAGGACTATAAAAACTACAACAGTAAGAGTGGAGCACTATGACTAAGGCTACTAAGCAGATTTCCAAACTGTTTGCCGCTATGGTTCTGGCCGGGGTTGCCAGCCATTCGTTCGCAGCTGACACCATCAAGATCGGCATCGCCGGCCCTAAAACCGGCCCTGTAGCCCAATACGGCGACATGCAGTTCAGTGGCGCCAAAATGGCCATCGAACAGATCAACGCCAAGGGCGGCGTAGACGGCAAGAAACTCGAAGCCGTTGAATACGATGACGCCTGTGATCCAAAACAAGCTGTGGCTGTCGCGAACAAGGTCGTCAACGACGGCGTCAAGTTCGTAGTCGGTCACCTGTGCTCCAGCTCCACTCAACCGGCTTCGGACATCTACGAAGACGAAGGCGTGATCATGATCACCCCGGCTGCCACCAGCCCGGACATCACCAATCGCGGTTACAAAATGATCTTCCGTACTATCGGTCTGGACAGCGCCCAGGGCCCTGCCGCCGGTAACTACATTGCCGACTTCGTAAAACCGAAGATCGTTGCTGTCCTGCACGACAAACAGCAATACGGTGAAGGCATCGCCAGCGCCGTGAAGAAAACCCTGGAAGGCAAAGGCGTCAAGGTTGCCGTGTTCGAAGGCATCAACGCCGGCGACAAAGACTTCTCTTCGATGGTCTCCAAGCTCAAGCAAGCCAACGTCGACTTCGTCTACTACGGCGGCTACCACCCGGAGCTGGGTCTGATCCTGCGTCAATCCCAGGAAAAAGGCCTGAAAGCCAAGTTCATGGGTCCGGAAGGCGTGGGTAACGACTCCATTTCGCAGATCGCCAAGGAAGCTTCCGAAGGCCTGCTGGTGACCCTGCCGAAATCCTTCGACCAGGATCCTGCCAACATCGCCCTGGCTGACGCGTTCAAAGCGAAGAAAGAAGACCCGAGCGGTCCGTTCGTGTTCCCGGCCTACTCGGCGGTGACCGTAATTGCCGACGGTATCAAGGCTGCCAAGTCCGAAGACTCCGCCAAAGTGGCTGAAGCCATCCACAAAGGCACCTTCAAGACCCCTACCGGCGACCTGAGCTTCGACGAGAAGGGCGACCTGAAAGACTTCAAATTTGTGGTTTACGAGTGGCACTTCGGCAAACCAAAAACTGAAGCCAAGCCTCAGTAAGGCGTTGCCTGACTGACTGCCAATAAAGCCCACGGCGTGCCGTGGGCTTTGTTTTACGAACGTATTGGGCCGCGCTGGCGTGATCCGCCAGTCTCCCCACCTGAAAATCTCAAAACCGTCATCAGCGGTTCGCTGGCAAACCTCGCGTTCGAAGTGGATGCAGATCCACGGGGCTCGAGCGGGAAAATGACTCCACCAGTGAAATGCGTATCAGGTTTTTAGGAGCGCTGTAATGCCTGACATCTATCACTTCTTCCAACAGCTGGTTAATGGTCTGACCATTGGCAGCACGTATGCCCTGATCGCCATCGGCTATACGATGGTTTACGGCATCATTGGAATGATCAACTTCGCCCACGGCGAGGTGTACATGATCGGTTCCTACGTGGCGTTCATCGCCATTGCGGGCCTGTCCATGATGGGACTCGACAGTGTTCCGCTGTTGATGACCGCCGCTTTCCTCGCGACCATCGTCGTGACCAGTGCCTACGGTTACAGCATCGAACGGATTGCCTACCGCCCCTTGCGCGGCAGCAACCGTCTGATCCCGCTGATTTCCGCCATCGGCATGTCGATTTTCCTGCAGAACACGGTTCTGCTGGCGCAAGACTCCAAGGACAAATCCATCCCCAACCTGATCCCCGGCAACTTCGCCATCGGGCCAGGTGGCGCACATGAAGTGCTGATTTCCTACATGCAAATCGTGGTGTTCGTGGTGACCCTGATCGCCATGCTCGGCCTGACGCTGTTCATCTCCCGCTCTCGCCTGGGTCGCGCCTGCCGCGCCTGTGCCGAAGACATCAAGATGGCCAACCTGCTGGGTATCAACACCAACAACATCATCGCCCTGACCTTCGTCATCGGTGCCGCACTGGCGGCCATCGCGGCCGTGCTGCTGAGCATGCAATATGGCGTGATCAACCCGAACGCCGGTTTCCTGGTCGGCCTCAAGGCCTTCACCGCAGCGGTACTGGGCGGTATCGGCAGCATCCCCGGCGCCATGCTCGGCGGGATCGTGCTTGGGGTGGCGGAAGCCTTCGGTGCCGATATCTTCGGCGACCAGTACAAGGACGTCGTGGCGTTCGGCCTATTGGTTCTGGTGTTGTTGTTCCGGCCTACCGGCCTGTTGGGCCGTCCGGAGGTTGAAAAAGTATGACTAGGAATCTTAAACAGGCGTTGTTCAGCGCCTTGCTGGTGTGGGCCGTTGCCTACCCGGTACTCGGTCTGAAGCTGACCATTGTCGGCATCAACCTCGAAGTCCATGGCACCAGCACTGCAACGCTGATCACCATCGCCGTGTGCTCGGTACTGATGTTCCTGCGGGTGCTGTTCGACCAGCAGATCAGCTCGGCCTGGAAATCCTCGCCCAACCTGCCGGTGATGCCGGCCAAGGCCAGTAATTTCCTGACCCTGCCGACCACCCAACGCTGGATCATCATCGCGCTGATCGTCGGCGCGCTGGTCTGGCCGTTCTTCGGTTCTCGCGGTGCGGTGGATATCGCCACGCTGGTGCTGATCTACGTGATGCTCGGCCTGGGCCTGAACATCGTGGTCGGTCTGGCCGGCCTGCTCGACCTCGGTTACGTCGGCTTCTATGCCGTCGGCGCCTACAGCTACGCGCTGCTGTCGCACTACTACGGCTTGAGCTTCTGGATCTGCCTGCCGATCGCCGGCCTGATGGCGGCCACTTTCGGCTTCCTGCTCGGTTTCCCGGTCCTGCGTCTGCGCGGTGACTACCTGGCGATCGTGACCCTGGGCTTCGGCGAAATCATCCGTCTGTTCCTGCGTAACCTGACCGACATCACCGGTGGTCCGAACGGCATCAGCAACATCGAGAAACCGACGTTCTTCGGCCTGACTTTCGAACGCAAAGCGGCCGAAGGCCTGCAGACGTTCCACGAGTACTTCGGCCTGGAATACAACTCGATCAACAAGGTGATCTTTCTTTACCTGGTCGCGCTGTTCCTCGCGCTGTTTGCGCTGTTCGTCATCAACCGCTTGCTGCGCATGCCCCTGGGCCGTGCCTGGGAAGCGTTGCGTGAAGACGAAATCGCCTGCCGTGCTCTGGGTCTGAACCCGACGATCATCAAGCTCTCGGCTTTCACCCTCGGCGCGTGCTTCGCCGGTTTCGCGGGCAGCTTCTTCGCCGCGCGTCAGGGCCTGGTCACACCGGAGTCCTTCACCTTCATCGAGTCGGCGACCATCCTCGCCATCGTGGTGCTGGGTGGCATGGGCTCGCAGCTGGGCGTCGTACTCGCCGCCACGGTGATGATCCTGTTGCCGGAAATGATGCGTGAGTTCAGTGAATACCGCATGTTGATGTTCGGCGCCTTGATGGTGCTGATGATGATCTGGCGTCCTCAAGGTCTGCTGCCCATGCAACGTCCTCACATGGAGCTGCGCAAATGAGCCGCGAGATCCTTAAAGTCGAAAACCTGAGCATGCGCTTCGGCGGCTTGCTGGCCGTCAATGGCGTAGCCCTGAGCGTGAAAGAGAAACAGGTCGTGGCACTGATCGGCCCCAACGGCGCCGGCAAGACCACCGTGTTCAACTGCCTGACCGGTTTCTACAAGCCGAGCGGCGGCAGCATCATGCTGGACGGCGAGCCGATCGAAGGCCTGCCCGGCCACAAGATCGCCCTCAAAGGCGTGGTGCGCACCTTCCAGAACGTGCGGCTGTTCAAGGACATGACGGCGGTCGAGAACCTCTTGATCGCCCAGCACCGTCACCTGAACACCAACTTCCTGGCGGGCCTGTTCAAGACCCCGGGCTTCCGCAAAAGCGAACGCGAAGCCATGGAGTTCGCCGAGTACTGGCTGGACAAGGTCAACCTCAAGGCATTCGCCAACCGTCCGGCCGGCACCCTGGCCTACGGTCAGCAACGTCGCCTGGAAATCGCCCGTTGCATGATGACCCGTCCGCGGATCCTCATGCTCGACGAACCGGCTGCCGGCCTGAACCCGAAGGAAACCGAGGATCTCAAGGCGCTGATCAGCATGCTGCGTGAAGAGCACAACGTCACCGTGCTGCTGATCGAACATGACATGAAACTGGTCATGAGCATTTCCGACCACATCGTCGTGATCAACCAGGGCACGCCTCTGGCCGACGGTACGCCGGAACAGATCCGCGACAATCCTGAAGTGATCAAAGCCTACCTGGGGGAAGCGTAAATGCTGCAATTCGAAAACGTTTCCACCTTCTACGGCAAGATCCAGGCGCTGCACAGCGTCAACGTCGAAGTCCGTCAGGGCGAGATCGTGACCCTGATCGGTGCCAACGGCGCCGGCAAGTCGACCCTGCTGATGACCCTCTGCGGTTCGCCGCAAGCCCACAGCGGCAGCATCCGCTACATGGGCGAAGAGCTCGTCGGCCAGAGTTCGTCGCAGATCATGCGCAAGAGCATCGCCGTCGTGCCGGAAGGTCGTCGGGTGTTTGCTCGCCTGACCGTAGAAGAAAACCTCTCCATGGGTGGCTTCTTCACTGAAAAGGGCGATTACCAGGAACAGATGGACAAGGTCCTCGGACTTTTCCCACGCCTGAAAGAGCGTTTCAATCAGCGCGGCGGCACCATGTCCGGCGGCGAACAGCAAATGCTCGCCATCGGCCGTGCGCTGATGAGCAAGCCCAAGCTGCTGCTGCTCGACGAGCCTTCGCTGGGTCTGGCGCCGATCATCATCCAGCAGATCTTCGACATCATCGAACAGCTGCGCAAGGATGGCGTGACGGTGTTCCTGGTCGAGCAGAACGCCAACCAGGCGCTGAAAATCGCTGACCGCGCATACGTTCTGGAGAACGGCCGCGTGGTGATGCAAGGCACCGGTGAAGCGCTGCTGACCGACCCGAAAGTGCGCGAAGCGTACCTCGGTGGTTAAGCGTTTGCGGTAAACAAAAAACGGCCTTCGGGCCGTTTTTTGTGCCAGGTACAACCCCGAGAACAATGAATAACCCTTGTAGGAGCCGGCTTGCTGGCGATAGCGGTATTACATTCAACAGAGATGCTGACTGATACACCGCTATCGCCAGCAAGCCGGCTCCTACAGGGTTTTGTGTGATCAGTCAGAGCCGATCCAACGCCTCCCCACTGCGCTTGAACCAGCCAATCAAGTAATCCGCCAGCACCTGCGTGCGCTTGGGCAACCCACCCTGATACGGGTGCACCAAATACATCGGCATGCGACGCGTCTGATAATCGCGCAGGAGCCAGCGCAAACGGCCGTCAGCCAATTCCGCCTGCAACAGGTAGGACGGCAGACGCGCAATGCCGGCGCCCGCCAGAGCGGCTTTTTTGAGCAGGCTGTAATGATTGCTGGCGAACGGCCCCGACACACGCACCCGCAATAATTCGTGCTGTTGGTGATACAGCCATTCTTCGCGGCCGCTGTAGTGGCTGTTGAGCAAACATTGGTGCTCAGCCAGGGACTGTGGGGTCAGCGGTTCGCCGTGTCGCTCAAGGTAAGCCGGGCTGGCGCAGGTCAGTTCGTGCCAGGCCAACAGCGGTCGCGCCACCAGACGCTCGTCATTGCCGACGTCGGAGCGAACCGCCAGATCAAAACCGTCGCGGGACAAGTCACGGTAATTGTTGCTGAGGTCGAGTTCGATCTGCACCTGCGGGTACTTGTGGGAAAACTCCAGCAGCAGGCCATCGAAGAAGGTTTCTCCCAACGATACCGGAACCGTCATACGCACCGGCCCTGCCATATCGTCCTTCAACCGCGCCAATGCCTGACGCGCCCGTTCCACTTGCACCACCAGCGCCTGGGCTTGCGGCAACAGCGCCGCCCCCGCCGCCGTCAGGCTCAAGCGGCGGGTGGTGCGTTGCAGCAACACCACGGAAAACCGCGTCTCCAACAGGCTGATGCGCTTGGACAACTGGCCTTTGCTGCAACCCAGTTGTTGCGCCGCCAAGGTGAAACTGCCCGCTTCAATCAACACCGCAAACGCCGCCAGATCATCCATCTCGCTCATGGATTGTTTCCATTAGAAAACCAAAGGTTGCCTATTAGCGCGCTTATCCGCAGAAAAAACCACTCTAGACTGAAGCCACTTTCAACACACATGAGGATCAACAACATGAAAATTCTTTTGATTGGCGCAGGCGGCACCATCGGTTCGGCGATCGACAAGGAGTTGTCCGAGCGTCACGAGGTCATCCGCATCGGTCGCAACAGCGGCGACTTCCAAGTGGATATCAGCGACAGCGCCTCGATTCGCAAACTGTTCGAACAGACCGGCAAGTTCGACGCACTGGTTTGCGCGGCGGGCAACGTGACCTTCGCACCGCTGAACGAAATGACCGCCGACAGTTTCACCCTCGGCCTGAACGACAAGCTGATGGGCCAGGTCAACCTGCTGCTGATCGGTCGCGAGTTCGCCAATGACGGCGCATCGTTCACCTTCACCACCGGCGTGCTCAGCCACGACCCGATCCGCAGCGGTGCTTCGGCCGCACTGGTCAACGGTGCCATCGACAGCTTCGTGCGTGCCGCCGCGATCGAACTGCCGCGCGGCCTGCGGGTGAACTCGGTGAGCCCGAATGTCCTGGTTGAAGCGATGGGCAAATACGCGCCGTACTTCCGCGGCTTCAAACCGGTTCCGGCTGTCGATGTGGCACTGGCCTACGCCAAAAGCGTAGAAGGCCTGCAAACCGGTCAGACCTTTCACGTCGGCTGAACAACACAATCCGTAGGAGCACGGCTTGCCGGCGAAGGCGTCCGTAAGATCGCCTTCGCCAGCAAGCTGTGCTCCTACAGGTGGACCAACACACCTCGGCGGGGTTGTGATGAACGGTCAGGCTGCGTAACGTGGCGGCTCTTGTCTGGAGAGCCAAAGATGCGTGTTGCCCGTTCCTTAGTCCTTGTTGCCGTGCTTCCACTGTTCGCGGCCTGTCAGTTGTTCGATGGGCCGCGTGAAAGTGCCTCCCACGTGGGCCAGACCCGAATGCAGGGTCTGTTGACGGCAGCCGATGGCAAGCTGTTGTTCCAGCCGTGCAATGAGCAGCGCAGTTTCGTGGTCAACGACACCGGCGGCACCAGCGTCCTGCAAGAGGCCGCAGGCCTCGCCGATGCGAAGGGCAAGCTGTTCGCCGACGTTCGCGGGCGGATCGTCGACAGCCGCCTCGATCTGGAGCAGTTGTACCGCGTCGAGCGCTCGGGCACCGCCTGCGGCGATCCGAATTTCAAACCGTTGATCCTGCGCGCCGCCGGCCACGGGCCCGAGTGGAACGTCAAGGTCAGCGGCAAAGGCATGGTCGTCGACCGTGCGGGCCAACCGCCCCTCGCCGTCCCTTATGTTGAAGAGCAACTGGGCGATGGCCGCTTCAACCTCAGCACCGAAGCCAATAACCAGCACATCGAACTGTGGGTCGCGCCGCAACGTTGCGTCGACAGCAGCACCGGCAGTGTTCAACACATGAGCGCCGAACTGCGCATTGATGGCCAGGTTCAGCGTGGTTGCGGGTATTTCGGCGGATCGCGCGACGACTGATCGTTTAAGCCTCACGGGACTCGGCTTTTGGGGCTTATAATCGCCGCCTTCAAACGCCTTGGCGCAGTTGTGCGCCCCGCGAACCGGATCCCGTCATGTTACGAATCACTGAACTCAAGCTGCCGATCGACCATCCCGAAGAAGACCTGCGCCCTGCCATCGTGCAGCGCCTGGGCATCGCCAGTGATGACCTGCTCGATTTCACCTTGTTCAAGCGCAGCTACGATGCGCGCAAAAAATCCTCCGAACTGTGCTTCATCTACACCATCGACCTCACCGCGAAGGATGAGGCGGCGTTGCTGCACAAGTTCGCCGATGACCGTAACGTCAACGTGGCGCCGGATGTCAGCTACAAAGTGGTCGGCCAGGCGCCGGCCGATCTGCAGCAACGCCCGGTTGTCGTAGGTTTCGGGCCGTGCGGGATTTTCGCCGGGCTGCTGCTCGCGCAAATGGGCTTCAAGCCGATCATCCTCGAGCGCGGCACCGAAGTGCGCCAGCGCACCAAGGACACCTGGGGCCTGTGGCGTAAAAGCGTGCTCAACCCCGAATCCAACGTGCAATTTGGTGAAGGCGGCGCGGGGACTTTCTCCGACGGCAAGCTCTACAGCCAGATCAAGGACCCGAAATTCATCGGACGCAAAGTCCTGCATGAGTTCGTCAAAGCCGGCGCGCCGGAAGAAATCCTCTACGTCAGCAAACCGCACATCGGTACGTTCCGTCTGACGGGCGTTGTGGAAAACATGCGTGAGCAGATTCGCGCACTGGGCGGCGAAGTACGCTTCCAGCAGCGCGTCACCGACGTGTTGATCGAGGACGGTCAATTGGTTGGCGTCGAGCTCAACGGCGGCGAACAGATCCATTCGAAGCACGTGATTCTGGCTCTCGGCCACAGTGCCCGCGACACCTTCCGCATGCTCCACGGCCGTGGCGTGTTCATGGAAGCCAAGCCGTTTTCGGTGGGTTTCCGTATCGAACACCCGCAGTCGCTGATCGACCGTGCGCGCCTGGGCAAGTACGCCGGCCACCCGAAACTGGGTGCCGCCGACTACAAACTGGTGCACCACGCCAAGAACGGTCGCTCGGTCTACAGCTTCTGCATGTGCCCGGGCGGCACGGTGGTCGCGGCCACCTCCGAGCCTAATCGCGTCGTGACCAACGGCATGAGCCAGTACTCGCGTAACGAGCGCAACGCCAACTCCGGGATCGTCGTCGGGATCACCCCGGAAGTCGATTATCCGGGCGGCCCGCTGGCCGGTATCGAGTTGCAGGAGCGCCTGGAATCCCACGCCTTTGTGCTGGGTGGCAGCAACTACGAAGCGCCGGCACAGCTGGTGGGCGATTTCATCGCGGGCAAACCATCCACCGAGCTGGGCAGCGTTGAACCGTCCTACAAGCCCGGTGTTGCGCTGGGTGATTTGGCGCTGGCCTTGCCGGCATTCGCCATCGAAGCCATTCGCGAAGCCTTGCCGGCGTTCGAGAAGCAGATTCGCGGCTACTCGCTGCATGACGCGGTGTTGACCGGGATCGAGACGCGCACGTCGTCACCGTTGCGGATCACCCGTAACGAGTCGATGCAGAGCCTCAACGTCAAGGGCTTGTTCCCGGCGGGTGAAGGCGCGGGTTATGCGGGCGGGATTCTGTCGGCGGGTGTCGATGGCATTCGCATCGCCGAAGCCGTGGCCCGCGACATCCTCGGCCTGGAAGCCTGACCTGCATTCCCTGGAATAAATGCAAAACCCTGTAGGAGCGAGGCTTGCCCGCGAAGAACGATAACGCGGACATTCAGACAGACCGCGTTATCGTTCTT
>NZ_JAHBDD010000025.1:0-65456 GCF_019956155.1 Pseudomonas sp. BF-RE-22
GTGTATCAGTCACCATTGATTTGACTGACACACCGCCATCGCCAGCAAGCCGGCTCCTACAAGGGATTTGCGGTGGATTCAGCTTTGGCCGAAGACTTGGGACGGCCGCCGCAACAACGGATCAAACGGATTGATCCGCGGCCCGATCAGCGCGGCTTCGCGCTTGAGCATCTCCACCACCGTCGGCAAGCGATCCGGCCCCAATCGGTCACTCACAGTGGCCACACTCAACGCCGCCACCGCACGCCCCTCGCGATCGAGAATCGGCACCGCCACGCCGGCCATGCCTTGCAGCACGCCGGTGTTGCGCCCGGCATAACCGAGGGCGCGCACGTTCTCGACTTCCGAACGCAGGAACACTTCGTCGTACAGGTGAAAATCCTTCAGCCGCGGCAGGTTGTAATGGATCACCGTGTCGCGCTCCTCTTCCGGCAGGAACGCCAGGATCGCCAGACTGCCCTGGCCCACGCCCAGCGCCACCCGCCCGCCGATGTCGCCGGTAAAGGTGCGAATCGGAAACGGCCCTTCACTGCGGTCCAGGCAGATCGCATCAAACCCGCTGCGCGCCAGTAGAAACAATGAATCCCCTAGCGAAGCCGACAACCGCAGCAACGACGGCCGCACCAGTTCGCGAAGGTTTCCGGTGTTGCCGGCACGCGCCGCCAGCGCAAAAAAATCCAGGCTCAGGCGATAGCGTTTGCTGCGCACGTCCTGCTCGACCATGCCCTCGTCCATCAGGCTGCGCAGTAAACGGTGCGTGGTCGGTTGCGACAAACCGATGCGCTGGGCCAGTTGCGTCACGCGCTCTCCGCCCTCGACGGTGTCACCCAGACTGCGCAGCACCGCAAACAGCCGGGAGACCGCACCGACGCCGACTTCATTTTTGTTTTCATTCCGCTCAATGGAATCAGTCATGCCATTTCTCGACAATTAATTTACTCACCGAATGAAACTGAAAATAGTCATCGCTTCAGTGAAATAGGCCATTGAGCCCATCCTAGTCTTCGTCCTAATCTGCGTCCACAGGGGCGATTCGAACAACAGCGGCAGCCGACCCAAGTCGAGCGCCAACGCACCCCGCAACACCCTTTCGTATCTGCCCATACAAAAAAGCGCGACCTCAGGCCGCGCATAACAATCTCAGGTGGAGCGCAGTTATGGCTTTTGTGCAACTTGAAGGACTCGGCAAACGTTACGGCGACATCGATGCCGTCGTCGCCACCCACCTCTCGGTCGAGAAAGGCGAGTTCGTGTCCCTGCTCGGCCCTTCCGGCTGTGGCAAAACCACCACCCTGCAAATGATCGCCGGCTTCGTCGAAGTCACCAGCGGGCGCATTCTGCTGGACGGTCGCGACATCACCCACGCCAAACCCGCCAGCCGTGGCTTGGGCGTGGTGTTCCAGAGTTACGCGTTGTTTCCGCACATGACCGTCAAAGACAACGTCGCCTTCGGCCTGCGCATGCGCAAAGTGCCCAACGGCGAGTTGCAGCAGCGCGTGGATCGGGTGTTGAAACTGGTGCGTCTGGACCAGCACGCAGAACGTTACCCACGAGAACTGTCCGGTGGCCAGCGCCAGCGTGTGGCGCTGGCCCGCGCCCTGGTGATCGAGCCGCCGGTGCTGCTGCTCGACGAGCCGCTGTCCAACCTCGACGCCAACCTGCGCGAAGAGATGCAATTCGAGATCCGCCGCATCCAGCGCGAAGTCGGGATCACCACGTTGATGGTCACCCACGACCAGTCCGAAGCGCTGTCCATCAGCGACCGCGTGGTGGTGATGCAGGCCGGGCGCATCACCCAGATCGACGCGCCCTACACCCTTTACGAACACCCGCGCACCGAGTTCATTTCCGGCTTCGTCGGCAAGGCCAACCTGCTGCCCGGCGAGCGTGACAGTGCGGGTGTGGTTCAGGTGCGCAGCGGCGGTGAACTGACCCTGAGCCTGCGTCCGGAAAAAATCGATCTGCGGGACAAGGATCACGGCCGCCTGCCAGGCAGGATCGTCAGCCGCTTCTTTCTCGGCAGCCAATGGTTGTACGGCGTTTCGACCAGCCTCGGCGAACTCAGCGTGGTGCGCCGCAACGACGGCTCGGCACCGCTGAACGAAGGCACACCGGTCGGCCTCGACTGGGACGCGGCGCTGCTGCGGGTGCTGAGTGTCGACGAGGTGTCGGCATGAGTACGCTCGTGGCTGTTCGCCAGGGACGTCAGGGCTATTTGTTGTCGGCACCGGCGCTGGCGTTGTACGTCTGCCTACTGGTGATCCCGCTGCTGTTGACGCTGGTGTTGTCGTTCAACGTCTTCGACTACAGCTCGGGCATCAACGGCGACGCCTACACCGTCGACCATTACAGCAGCCTGCTGGGTGATCCGTACTTCTACGAAATCTTTTTGCGCACGTTCTGGATCAGCGCCCTGACCACCTTGCTCTGCGTGGTGATTGGCGTGCCTGAGGCTTACATCCTCAGCCGCATGGGCGCGCCATGGCGTTCGATTTTCTTGATTCTGATCCTCACGCCGTTGCTGATTTCGGTGGTGGTGCGCGCCTTCGGCTGGAGCCTCTTGCTCGGCGCCGACGGCCTGGTCAACCAGACACTGCAAGCCTTCGGCGGCTCACCGATGAAGCTGTTGTACACGCCGTTCGCGGTGGTGATTGCGCTGGTTCATGTGATGTTGCCGTTCATGATCATTCCGGTCTGGACCTCGCTGCAAAAACTCGACCCGGCCGCCGAACAAGCAGCGATGTCGCTGGGTGCCAGTCACTTCACGGTGATGCGCCAGGTGGTGTTGCCGCAAATCATGCCCGGCGTGCTGTCCGGCACGTTGATCGTGTTCGGTCTCGCGGCCAGCTCCTTTGCCATTCCCGGCCTGCTCGGCGGGCGGCGGATCAAGATGGTCGCCACGCTGATCTACGACCAGTACCTGTCGGAGCTCAACTGGCCGATGGGCGCCGCCATCGCCGTCGCGCTGCTGTTGCTCAACCTGCTGATCATGCTGTCGTGGAACCGGATGATCGAAGGCCGCTACAAGAAGTCATTGGGATAACTCGTCATGTCCAAGAACGGTCCTTTCGCCCTGCTGTTCCATACCCTGGTGGTGGTGTTCATGCTGGCGCCGCTGGTGGTGGTCTGCCTCGTGGCGTTCACCCCGGAAAACACCCTGAGCCTGCCGACCACGGAGTTTTCCCTGCGCTGGTTCCGTGCGGTGTTCGAGCGTGCCGACTTTGTCGATGCGTTTTACAACAGCCTGATCCTGGCGTTTAGCGCGGCCAGCCTGGCGACGCTGATTGCGGTGCCGGCAGCGTTGGCAATCACCCGTTTCGAGTTTCCCGGACGGGACTTTTTCAATGGCCTGTTTCTGTCGCCGATCATCATTCCGCATCTGGTGTTGGGCGTGGCACTGCTGCGTTTGTTTGCGCTGATGGGCGTCAACGGCAGCTTCGCCTGGCTGATTTTCGCTCACGTGCTGGTGATCACGCCGTATGTGCTGCGACTGGTGCTGGCCTCGGCCATTGGCCTGGATCGCAGCGCCGAACACGCGGCGCAATCGCTGGGTGCCGGGCGCTTCACGCTGTTTCGCCAAATCACCTTGCCGATGATTCTGCCGGGGGTCGCCGGTGGCTGGCTGCTGGCGTTCATCAACAGTTTTGACGAGGTCACGCTGTCGATCTTCGTCACCTCGCCGGCCACGCAAACCTTGCCGGTGCGCATGTACGTGTACGCCACTGAGTCCATCGATCCGATGATGGCGGCGGTGTCGGCCCTGGTGATCGCGCTGACTGCGCTGACGATGATTCTGCTTGATCGGGTCTACGGCCTGGATCGGGTTCTGGTGGGTAAACAATGAGGGCGCCATGGCTCTGCTGAAACGACTGGCCGAAGGCGACCGCCCGGCCGTGAACTTTACCCTCGACGGCGAACCGGCCAGCGGGCTGCTCGGCGACACCGTGCTGACCGCCGTGCTGACCTGCAGCGAACACTTGCGCGGCAGCGATTTCAGCGCGCAGCCCCGCGCCGGGTTTTGCTTGATGGGCGCGTGCCAGGACTGCTGGGTCCGTCTGGGCGATGGCCGGCGAGTACGCGCGTGCTCGACGCTGCTAGAAGCCGGCGAGCAAATCAGCCGCGAACCGGGGCGATCGCTATGAACACACATTACATCTCCCCAAACCTGGTTCTTTGTAGGAGCCAGCTTGCTGGCGATGGCGGTGTATCAGCCGACATCGATGTTGGATGTGAGGGCCCCATCGCCGGCAAGCCAGCTCCTACAAGGGAGCTGTGTCGAGCACAAAATCCGCGACCAACCCCAATCAACTGTAGGAGCCAGCTTGCTGGCGATCGCGGTGGGTCAGCTGACATGGATGTTGGATGTGAGGCCGCCATCGCTAGCAAGCCAGCTCCTACAAGGGAGCGGTGTCGAGCACAAAATTCGCGACCAACACCAATCAACTGTAGGAGCCGGCTTGCTGGCGATCGCGGTGTGTCAGCCGACATGGGTGTTGGATGTGAGGCCCCCATCGCTAGCAAGCCAGCTCCTACAGGGGATCTGTGTCGGGCACAAAACTGGTGGGCAACCCCAATCAACTGTAGGAGCCAGCTTGCTGGCGATGGCGGTGGGTCAGCCGACATGGGTGTTGGATGTGAGGCAGCCATCGCCGGCAAGCCGGCTCCTACAGGGGGTTGGGTATGAAGTCGGTGGTTATTGTGGGGGCCGGGCCGGCCGGGATTCGTGCGGCGCAGACGCTGGTGGCACACGGTGTGCGCCCGGTTTTGCTGGACGAAGCCGCGCGCGGTGGCGGGCAGATTTATCGGCGGCAGCCGGCGAATTTCAAGCGCTCGGCGGTCAAGCTGTATGGCTTCGAAGCGCGCAAGGCGAAGGCCTTGCACCAGACGATTGACGAGTTGCGCGAGCAGCTCGATTACCGTCCTGAAACCCTGGTGTGGAACGCCGAGGCCGGCGCGCTCGACACCTTGCACGAGCAGCGCGCCGCACGGCTGGAGTTCTCTCGGGTGATTGTCGCCACGGGCGCCACCGACCGGGTTTTGCCGGTGCAAGGCTGGACGCTGCCGGGCGTCTACAGCCTCGGCGCTGCGCAGATCGCCCTGAAATTCCAGGGCTGCGCCATCGGTGAACGCGTGGTGTTCGCCGGCAGTGGACCGTTGCTGTATCTGGTGGCGTATCAATACGCCAAGGCCGGCGCGAACGTGGTCGCGGTGCTCGACAGCTCGCCGTTCAGCGCCCAGGCCCGCGCCCTGCCCGATCTGTTGGCGCAACCGGCCACATTGGCCAAAGGCATTTATTACCGCAGCTGGCTGACCGCTCACGGCATCCCGGTGCATCAGGGTGCAACCTTGAAATGCATCGATGGCGAACACCGCGTGCAGTCGCTGCGTTGGGCCAACTCAAACGGCGAACATCAACTGGACTGCGACGCCGTGGCATTCGCCCATGGTCTGCGCAGTGAAACCCAACTCGCCGACTTGCTCGGCTGCGCGTTCGCCTGGCACCCGCTCAACCGCGCCTGGCTGCCGCAGCGTGACAGTGCCGGTCGCAGCAGTGTCGCCGAGGTTTATCTGGCCGGCGACGGCGCCGGCATCATGGGCGCCGACGCGGCGGAAATGGCCGGCGAGCGGGCCGCCCTCGCCTTGCTCGAAGACATGGGTCACGTGGTTGCGCCCAAGCGTGGCGTGCAACTGGAGCAGGCACTTGAACGAATCGATAGCTTTCGCCAAGGCCTGGAACGCGCCTTCGTGTTTCCACAAAACTGGGCGGCCGACACGCCGGACGACGTGATGGTCTGCCGCTGCGAAGAAGTGCGCGCCGGTGACATCCGCGACGTCGTGCGCGAGGGCCATTGGGAAATCAACCGGGTCAAGGCCCATTGCCGGGTCGGCATGGGCCGCTGTCAGGGGCGCATGTGTGGCGCTGCCGCCGCAGAAATCATTGCCTGCGCCAGTCAGCGAAACGTCTCTGACATCGGCCGCTTGCGGGCACAGGCACCGATCAAACCGTTGCCGTTTGGTCTGGAGGTCGAGCCATGATCGAGGTCGATGCAGTGATCATTGGCGGCGGCATTGTCGGCGCCTCCGCCGCGCTCTTCCTGAGCAAGGCCGGTCGTCGCGTGGCGCTGCTGGAGCGCGACTTTTGCGGTTCGCACTCCAGCGGCGTGAATTACGGCGGCGTGCGGCGTCAGGGCCGACCGTTGTCGCAACTGCCGCTGTCGCAACAGGCTCACGAAATCTGGGGGCAGTTGCCGCAGTTGATCGGCATTGACGGTGAATACCAGCGCAGCGGTCACTTGAAACTGGCGCGCAGCCTCAACGACCTGCGCGCATTGCAGGACTATGCCGCCAGCAGTCAGGGTTTCGGCCTCGATTTGCAGGTGCTTGATCGCCGTGAATTACGCAGGCGTTTTCCGTGGGTCGGCGACGTCGCGGTCGGCGCTTCGTTTTGCCCGGATGACGGTCACGCCAACCCACGACTGGTTTCACCCGCATTTGCCCGGGCAGCACAGCGCCACGGCGCGCAAGTCCACGAACAATGCGCGGTGAGCGCCGTGGAGCATGACGGTCAGCGCTTTTGCGTCAGCACGCAAAACGGCCTGCAACTGCAAGCGCCCTGGCTGTTGAACTGCGCTGGCGCATGGGCCGGCAGCCTTGCCGCGCAGTTCGACGAAGCGGTGCCGATGCACGCCGGGCACCCGGCGATGTTGGTCACCGAACCCTTGCCATGGGTGATGGATGCCAGCACCGGCGTCGAGGGCGGCGGTATTTATGCGCGTCAGGTCGCGCGCGGCAATTGCGTGTTGGGCGGCGGCCAGGGGTTTGCCCTCGACGGCGCGCGCGCCCGCCCCGGTCAACACGCGGTGATCGAAATCCTGCGCCAAGCCGTAGAGCTTTATCCGTTTCTTGAAGGCGCCCAGGCGATTCGTACCTGGAGCGGCACCGAAGGTTACTTGCCCGATCGCCAACCGGTGATCGGTCACAGTGGCACTCAACCCGGTCTGTTGCACGCGTTCGGCTTTGCCGGCGCAGGTTTCCAGATCGGTCCAGCGGTGGGCCAGGCGCTCACCGAGATCATCTGCAGCGGCGCCTCAACCACGTCGCTGGATGCGTTTTCCATCACCCGGTTTCACTCCATCTCCGTTGCTTGATAGAGGAAGGTCGCGCCAATGAATAACGTCAAACGCACTGCACTGCTCGGACTTTCGTGCCTGAGCGCCCTGCTCACGGTCACCCAGGCCCAGGCCGAACCGACGCTTTACCTCGGCATGAACGGCGGGACCATGGAACGGCTCTACGCCGACAAGGTGCTGCCGGTTTTCGAGAAGGCCAACAACGTCAAAGTGGTGATCGTGCCCGGCACGTCCGCCGATATTCTGGCCAAGGTCCAGGCCAGCAAAGGCAACCCGCAAATGCACGTGATGTTCCTCGACGACGGCATCATGTACCGCGCCATCGCCATGGGCCTGTGCGACAAACTTGAAGACAGCCCGACCCTGGCGCAGATTCCGGCCAAGGGCCGCATCAAGGACCAGGCCGTGGCAGTCAGCCTCGGTGTCACGGGGCTGGCGTACAACACGCGGTTGTTCAAGGAAAAAGGCTGGGCGACGCCGACCTCGTGGATGGACATGGCCGACCCGCGCTTCAAGGACAAACTGGTGTTCCAGTCGATGGCTTCTTCGACCTTCGGCCTGCACGGTTTCCTGATGTTCAACCGGATTCAGGGTGGCAGCGAAACCGACGTCGAGCCGGGCTTCAAGGCGTGGCCGAACACCGTCGGGCGCAACGTGCTGGAATACATTCCGAGCTCGGCGAAGATTTCCGAAATGCTCCAGACCGACGAAGCGGCGCTGTTCCCGCTGACGCCAACCCAGGTCACCGCGCTGAAACTCAAAGGCATGCCGGTCGAATATGCGCAACCGAAGGAAGGCGCAGTGGTGCTCAACGTTGCCGAATGCGCCATCGCCAACAACACCCAACCGGAACTGGCGCAGAAACTCGCCGCGTTTCTGCTGACCCCCGAGGCGCAAGCCGCTGCACTTGAAGATGGCGATCAGATCCCGTCCAACCCGAACACCCCGACCACGGACAAAACCCGTGGCCAGGTCGAGGCGATGAAACAGTATCTGACAACGGCGATTGCCATCGACTGGGACCAGGTCAACGAACAGCGCCCGGCGTGGAATGCGCGGTGGAATCGTAGTATCGAGCGGTAGTTCACTGGTCGTTCAAACGCAACACAACCCTGTAGGAGCGAGCTTGCTCGCGAAGGAGTGTCAGTCAACATCAATATGACTGATACACCATCGCGAGCAAGCTCGCTCCTACAAAGGTCAAAACCCCACATCCAGAATCACACTGTCCTGATACGTGCCCGCCGGCGGTGTGGTCTGGTCGGTGTAAATTTTCGCGTTGTAATTGAAGATCTGGCTCCCGGAGCCCAAACCGTTACCGGGATTGACCTCGGCATCGGAGCTGGCCCGGCGAGCACTGCCGACACTGCCCCAGCGGGTGGTGCCGGCGCTTTTGAAGATGTCATACGCCAGGTAATTACCGCCGAAAGCCATCCGTCGTCGTCCCCCAACACTGGCTGCCTGCAGACCGTCGCCCAGGCCTACGGTGTAAGCGCTGCCCTTGGTGCAGGCGAGGCTGATGGTCTGGCCGGTAACCGGCGCAAAGGCACTGACGACCGGCGCGCTGCCGAAACTGATGTTCGGGGCGGTGATGGTGCAGTCATTGGCGACCGTCAGGGTGACGGTCATGCTGGTGGTGCCGCTGCTGATATCGCGCCCCAGGCAAACACTGCCGGCGCCAATGCCGGAGCAATAATTCCAGCTCCAGGCAATGCTCAAGGTCTCGGTATAGATACCCGCCGCCACGTTACTGCCCGTGATTGTCCCCAGATAAATCGGTGCGGTTTTCGGCACCACGCTGCCCAGTAGCCCCAGCGCATCAATGATCCCGTTGCGCGCGAAGTCGAAGGGCGTGCCACGTTCGATCGGGTAACTGGTGGTGTTGTTGGCATACAGCGTGTAACCGATGACGTCTCCGGTCGGCCCGAGCAGTCCGGTTTGAGTCGAGGTAATCGTGGCGTAGAAATGGTCATTGTTGGTCAGCAACGAGACCAATGAGCCGGTGCAACTCAAACCGGCGTTGAGGCTTGAACTGTTCTGCACGGCGGTACGAACCGCAATCGAGCTCACCGAACCGAATGCCACCGCCGTGGCAGGGACCACCACCGAACACAACGCCCATGCCGAGCCTGGCAACCAGACCGCCAGCAGCACCAGCCATTTCACGGCACTCATTGGCACACCAACGGCCCGATCAGCGGAATCTGATCCTGATTCATGTCCACCGCGAACTGGACGCGGCAGGCTTTCCCGTCGGCCAGCGTCACCTGCAATGTGTTCTGCGCCTGAAGATTTTCCAGGTACACCAGACCGTCCCATCCGACCACTGTTTGCGTGCCGCTCTGCTCATGCACGACACCACTGCCCAGAGGCAGCTCTCGCTGCTGCGCATCCACCAGGACGATGCTCGCGGCGATCACCCGGCTCAATGGAAACGTCAGCAAATAACCGCTGCCACGGCGCACGGCAATCCGCTGTTCCACATTCGGGCTGCGCACGTTGGCCGGCAGGTTCAGTGGATCGATCTCGTACTTACCTCGGTAATAGGCGCTGCTCCACGGCACCAGCAGGTGGCCATTGCGATCAGTCTGGCCGACCTGCTGGTTTTCGTAGCGCACCGGAATATCGGCGTAACCATCGGTACTGACCACCACAAAGGCATCGTCGATACGGTTGGCGGCAAACACCTGGCGGTCCATCCACACCAGCGATCCGCTGGCATCGGCCCAACGGGTTTCGGCGTCGCTGTTGCCGTACACACCGGCCTGCAATTGCACCGACTGCAGGCGCCAGGTCAGGTCGGCCTGACGATAGGCCGGGCCGTCGCCGTGGGCATAACCGAGGTTGAACCCCACCCCACCTTCAGTCGGCACGGCGCGACTGTAATTGACCCGCTGCTGGCTCTGCCCGGTCTTGCTGCGCTCACTGCTGAGCGCGAGGCTGCCGCGCAAGTCGAACGGGATCACCAGTTGCGCCTGCACCGCCCAGTTGCTGTCGCCGATTTCGCGGTTGGCCGACAGGTAGAAACTGCTGTTGTGCCATAGCGGTTTGCTCCAGGTCAGGTTGAGCAAACGGGTGCGAGAATCATCCGCCGCGCGCACGTCGAAATACCCGACGCCGAGGCTGCCCCAGGCATTGAGATTCAGGCTCAGGGTCGCCTGTTCGCTGCGTTTGCTGAGGGTAGTGAAAGGACTGTCGACCACGGTCAGATCGGCGTATTGGTCGCGACGTTGCAGGCGTTGATAAGAGAAGCTGTAGCGCTGGCTGCTGTATTGATAACCCAGGCTCAGTTGTTGACCGCTGTGGCCATCGAACCGGCTTTGGCTGAGTGCGGTATTGAGCACGCCGAAATTGCCCAGGCGCAGGTTGCCGCCGACACCGCCGAGGGTCAGTGAGTCCGACGCTTCGGCGTGGCTTTCCAGGGTGAAGTTGTCGCTCAGGCCGTAGCGCAGGCTGCCCGATGAGACCCCGGGACCGTAACCGAAATCGCTGATGCCGTAATCGCGGCGCAAGGTACCGGCCGCCACGGAAAAGTCGCTCAGGCCCTTTTGCAGCAAACTGCTGGTGACGTAAAACGGCACGGTGGTCGAGACCTGCCGACCGAGGGCATCGGTGGTGACCACCACGGCTTCGCCGGCGCCGTTGATGAACGGAATATTGGTCAGCGTGTAGGGGCCGGGTTGCAGGTCGGCGCTGCTGGATTTGTAGCCGTTGATGAACAGGTCGACCGAGGATGGCACCGCCGCTTCCCCGGCAAACTGCGGCAACGGATAAGTCACCAGGTCCGGGCGCACGCCGAAATCCCGCGACAGCTGAACCCCGCCCAGGCGCACCGAACTGCTCCAGGGCAATGCGCCGCTGACCAGGTCACCGGCCTCGTAGGTCAGCAATCGCTCGTCATCGGAGTAGCGCCAGGTGGTGTCGTAACGCAGGTAGCCATTGTTCAGCGTACTGACCGAATCGCCGGACAACGTGCGCCGGTATTGCCCAGTGCTGGACAGCGTGCCCCAGCTGTCGAACAGTCGCACTTCGTTCCAGGCCGCGAGGTAAGTGCCGGCATCATCGGTGTCGTTGAGGTACAGGTCGTAGTTGAACAAGGCACCGAAACTGCTCAGGGCCGGAGTGCGCGGGTAAGCGTCGCGATTGCCGACGAATTGCTCCGGCAGCCAGCTGGGCGGTACGTCGAGCAGCAGGCGCTGACCGGCGCTGTCGTACTCGCTGTGCAGGCCCGACAGGCTGTCGAGGTCGACTTCGGCGCCGAGGGTGTCCGGCAGTTTCATACCGGTGTCACGCAACGCGTTGGCCGACAGGAAAAGCCGCCCGTTGCGTTGCTCCACCGCCACGACGTGTCCGGTATTCATTTGATTGACCACCAATTCCAGAAACAACTGCGCATCAGCCACGGCCTCCATGCTGCCAGGTGGCGGCGGCAAATCACCGGCCTGGGACGGGTGAGCGAACGCCAGGCAACCCACACAGCTCATGGCGCAGATCAACGGACGCTGGAAACTGCGGGCCCGATGCGGGCTCATTACCGCTTTACGTCCGTCGATGGACCCTGCCTCCCTTTCCCGTCAGTTGCAGATCAGCGCGCGGGCGTAATGCTTTGTACCTGCGGCGAACCATTCACCCGCACCTGCAACGCCGGGTCTTGCGCCATCGGACCGGGCGCCGGCCAGCGCATGATCGCGCCCGGCAGCACATAACCGAGCAGGCCTTCCACCAGAGGTTTTGTCTGGCCTCCCTGCTTCAGCGCAACGTCCGTCAACCGCGCATGCACCGCCCCCTGATTGCGCACCTCCACATAAGGGCGACCGTCCACCGCCACCGTGCGCCAGCTCAAATCCGGCAGCCCCGCGCCTTTGGGATCACGCTTGCGACTGGTGTCTTCCTTGCTCCACAACCCCGCGCCGTAAGCAAACAGCGGCACCGAATAACGCATCTGGAACCGAATGGCCGCCGCCGTCTTGCCACTTTCGCCGGCGGGCGGGGTGGCCGAGGGGATTTCATCGATGATGATGCGATAAGCCAGTTCCTGCCCCGGTGGGATCTCCCGGGTACGGGTCAGGCGCACCAGTTGTTTCTGGCCCGGTTCGATTTTCGCCACCGGCGGGCTGCCGATCACGTCGCGCTGGTTCTGGTACTGGTCGTTGAAACCGCTTTGGCTCCAGGCGAACACCCGGATCTGCAAATTCGCAGTCTCGTTGCCACGGTTTTCCAGCCACAAGGCACTGGCCTGCTGATCGGCCTCCAGCACGGGATCGATCGGCCAGATCAGCACCGAACTGGCCGCCTGCACCTTGACCGCCCCCAACAGCAGCATCGCCAACACTGCCTGACGCACAACAGAATGCCGCCGCGCGGGTAAATCCATTTGCCTACTCCTTGTGCCTGTCAGGCCCGATCAAAAACGCCGCGTTACCACGACAGCTGCACTTGCAGCACATCGCTGTAGGTCCCCCCAGGCTGATTGCCCGGTAACAGCACCTGACCGTAAATCGGCAGGCGGATGTTGTTTGCGTCCGTGTACGCCACCGCGACGCTCTGGCCGATCCCCAGGCTTTGGCTGTAAGCCGCGTCGCGAAACAGCTGGTACGAAACGCGGTTGCTGCCGGTGGTCAGCTGCAGGTGTCGCCCGCTGCTGTTGTACTGGCCGCCATCGACGGTCATGTTCATGGTCACGCCCGGTGTGCATTGCAGCTGTACATCCCCCGTCAGGGCCACTTGCACCGTGCCGGTGGCCAGCGCCGATTGGCTGCCGTAATTCAGGCTGCCGTAGTTCGACACCCCGCCGACCACCAGACAACCCGCAGTGACCGTGGCGCTGACCAGGAAACTCTGGCTGGTCACCGCTGCCAGCGGCAACGGCACACCGGCCGCGCACAACAGCGCCATCGCCAGCCATCCATGGCGGTTCATCGCCCTAGAACGTCAGTTCGACGGAAATCGTGTCGCTGTAAGTACCGGCCGGCAGCCCGGCCTTGCCCTTCGCCTGACCGTAGATGTTCACGGTCTGCGCTACGCCGGTGCTGGGGTCAAGGTTGATCACCCCGTCAATGGCTAAAAGCTGCGAGTGCCCGGAATCGGTGTACAAGTCGTACGGCACGTAGTTGGCGACACCGTCGTACAGCGCGCGAGAACCGCCCGCCGACAGTCCGTCATGGGCACCGGCACGCACCTTGACCGTTGGCGTGGTGCCGCTGGAGCAGAGGATCGACAGCGCCACGCCACCGCCCATGACTTGTGCATCTTTTGTGGTGAACAGGCTGTTGTCGGTGCCGAAGTTCAAGGCACCAAAGTTCAGCCCGCTGGAGCCACCCGCACCATTTACCTGACAGCTGCTGATCAGAATCAGGCTGGCAGAGATCTGGCCGGTGACCGTGGTGGCCGCCTGCGCGCCGGACACCAGCGTCAGGCCAAGCAGTGACAAAACTATCCTTGATACGAGCATGCGCATGGTGTCCGTCCTCTACGGGTTTACCAATCGAGCGTCACGGTCAGGGTGTCGGTATAGACCCCGGCCGGTATCGCGCGGGTATTCGCCACCACCGAGCCAAACACCGGAATCGGTATCTGGGCCCCGCTGGTGACGGCGAAGTTGTGTTGTTGCCCGATGCTGTAGCTCTGGCTTCCGGATGCATCGAGGAACAATTGATAAGGCAGGGTCTGGCTGCCGTTGCTCAGGCGCCGGGTGGTGCCGTCACCATGGGTGCCGCCATCGATGGTGACGGTGAAGCCGGTGACCGAAGGGGTGCAGGCGACGTTCAACCTGCCGCGACCGTCAGCACCGAGGCGGGCTTTGATCGGGTTGGTCCAGGTCGGGCCTTGCTGGCCGAAATCCAGCGTGCCGAAATCACTGACCGGGCTGCCGCCATTGGTCACTTCACAACCGGCGATGATGATCAGTCGCGCATGGATCTGCCCGCTGATCGCCGCTTGCGCGCCCCCCGTCAGCAATACCCCTGCACCCACGGCCATCAATATCCAGAGTTTGCTTGTCATAACGCCAATCCCAATTCCATCAGGACTCCAGAACCCAGGCGCACAACGAGGAGCGCCCCCTTCCCTGCGCCAGCCGAATCCATTGGCGGCAGTTACACAGTTGCCGCTACCAGATGACGGTCACTTTCAACAGGTCGGAATAGCGACTGACCCGGGGAATTTCCGCCAGCGGTTCGATGCGTGCATACAACGGTAAATCCACTGAACCGGTATCCGGCACACGGCCGCTCACCGGGACGTCCACCGCCAGCGGGATCAACCGCGCGGGGTCCTGATAGAGCCGATACGGAATGGGTTTGCTGCCGGCGGAACCGGCCATGTAGCGCGTGTCACCGACGCCACCGTGCAGGCCGCCGTCGACCCGGAGTTGATAAGGGGTGTCGGGATTGCATTCGAGTCGGGGCAGGCGCTCGTTCATCAGCGCCGCCGCCAATGGCCCGGCGGGGTCGTCCAGGCGCGCGGTATTGCCGAAGTCCAGCACCCCCAGTTGCTCGACGCCCGCTGTGCGTTGCTGGCCAACCACCTGACAACCGCGCAGCACGTCGACACGCACGTGCACCTGAAGTTCTGCGGCCGACACTTGCGCACTGAGCATCACGCCCAAGACTGCACATGCAATGATTCCATTCACGGCCGATTCCTTGTGGGGGGGGCGTCTAGAAATTCAGGTTAGCAACGCCCCGAGGATTTTCCAGTGGCCCAAAAAAATTGGATCCGCCGAAGGAATGAGCTTTTATGTCGAATTGCTGGCAAAACCCCACAACCCCTACGCCCTACAAGCTGTACACACCGCACAATTCTGTCCAATTACACCCCACGCCCGTCGACACAACTGGAAGCAAATTTCCCCATTTGGTTACACTAGGCCGCCGCAGCTCGGGGAGCCTGCCTGACGATTACGGGGTGACACAGTGGCCGTTCGACCGCCCAACCGTTCGCGATTCACACCACGCTGGCCCGCGCTGCGCCGCCTCTTCGGCAAGGCATCGACGGCCTCAGCCGCTCATTCAGCGACGGGGCGCGTGATCCACGACTATTTCCGGCACAAGGCCCACGCACAGGGTTACACCCTCAGCCACAGCCAGCAGCGCGTGGTCGACTGCATGGCGCAGCACGCCGCGGCACTGCTCGGCACTTCGGCAAAAACGCTGCCGGGCCTTTATCTGTACGGCGCCGTGGGGCGTGGCAAGAGCTGGTTGCTCGACGGCTTTTTCCAGGCGCTGCCGATCGCGGAAAAACAGCGCCTGCACTTCCACGAGTTTTTCGCTCGATTGCACCAAGGCATGTTCAGTCATCGCGATCACCCGGATGCGCTGGCGACGACGCTCGACGATTTGCTGAACGATTGCCGGGTGCTGTGTTTCGACGAGTTTCACGTCCACGACATCGGCGACGCGATGCTCATCGCGCGGCTGTTCAAGGCTCTGTTTCGCCGAGGCATTCTGCTGCTGGTGACCTCCAACTACCCGCCTGAGGGCTTGCTGCCAAACCCGCTCTACCACGCGCGCTTCAAACCGGTGATCGACCTGATCAATGCGCGCATGCAAGTCATGGAAGTCGGCGGCCCGCACGACTATCGCAGTCAGGCGAGAACCCACGCCCAGCAGTTGTTTACCCAGGGTCACTACGTCTGGCCGGCTACGTCGGCGCAACGTCAGGCACTGAACCTGCCCGAGCCCGACGCGCCGTCCATTCCTTTGCCCGTCGGTAACCGGCATCTCCCAGCCCGATATTGCGCAGGACGCACCATCGGTTTCACCTTCGGCGATCTGTGCGACCACCCCACGGCGGTCATGGATTACCTGGAGCTGTGCCGACGTTTCGACCACTGGATCATCGATAAACTGCCCAACCTCGCCGACTGCTCGATTGCCGCGCAGCAGCGTTTCATCAATCTGGTGGACGTTTTGTACGACCAGGACAAGCACCTGATCCTGCTCGGCCACCGCTCGTTGCGCGAAAGCCTGGGCGGCGATGCCATTGACCTGGCGCGCACCCGCAGTCGATTGGGACAGTTGATGGAAGTCAGAGAACCGGCCTGAAAACCGGATTGGCGGTGCAGCATCTATCGCTTTCGTCGGATCGCCGCCATCGCGAGCAGGCTCGCTCCCACAGTTGACCGCGTACATCCAGATAACCAGGTCTAATGTGGGAGCGAGCCTGCTCGCGATGGCGGTCTGACAGCCACCCGGGTTTTACCGCTATCATGTCGCCCTTTATCGGGCCTCGCGCCCTACCTTCGATCAATAGCGAATCTGATCATGGATACCCTTGCCCAACTGCGCGCCGGCCTGCTGGCTGGCACCACTCGCCTGGACCTGGCCGCCGACCTGACGGAGTTCCCCCGGGAAATCCTCGACCTGGCGGATTCGCTGGAGGTGCTCAACCTCAGTGGCAACGCGTTGCGCAGCCTGCCGGACGACTTTCATCGCCTGACCCGTTTGCGCGTGTTGTTCTGCGACCGCAACCAGTTCAGCGAACTGCCTGCCTGCCTCGGCCAGTGCCCCGCACTGACCATGGTCGGTTTCAAGGCCAACCGCATCGAAACCGTACCGGGCGCCGCGCTGCCGCCGTTGTTGCGCTGGTTGATCCTGACCGACAACCGCATCAGCGAATTGCCGACCGAGCTGGGCGAACGCCCGTATCTGCAAAAACTGATGCTGGCCGGTAACCGCCTGCGGTGCTTGCCCCAGAGCCTGAGCAATTGCCATCGCCTCGAGCTGACCCGCATCGCCGCCAACCAGTTGACCGAGTTGCCCTCCTGGTTGCTGACCCTGCCGAGCCTGACCTGGCTGGCCTATGCCGGCAATCCGCTGGAAACCGAAGCCGATGCCGCCGCGCTCGATGCCACGCCGACGATTCCCTGGTCTCAGTTGAGCCTTGAACAGAAGCTGGGCGAAGGCGCTTCCGGTGTCATTCATCAGGCGTTGTGGAAGCAGGCAACGCCGGTCGCGGTCAAACTCTACAAGGGCGAAATGACCAGCGATGGCTCGCCGCTGCATGAAATGAACGCCTGCATCACCGCCGGCCTTCACCCCAACCTGATCCGGGTCGAAGGACGGATTGTCGAGCATCCGCAGGCCCAGGCCGGGTTGGTCATGGAGTTGATCGACCCGAGCTATCGCAACCTCGCCGGGTTGCCGAGCCTGGAGTCCTGCAGCCGCGATGTCTACGCCAGCGATACCCGGTTCAGCGCCGATGTGGCCTTGCGGATCGCTTGTGGCATCGCGTCGGTGGCCGAGCATTTGCACCGCCAGGGCATCACCCACGGCGACCTCTATGGCCACAATATTCTATGGAACGAGCACGGCGATTGTCTGTTGGGGGACTTTGGCGCAGCGTCTTTCCACGCGACCGAGGACAGCCTTGAAACCCGTGCATTGCAGCGGATCGAGGTGCGCGCGTTTGGTGTTCTGTTGGGGGAATTGCTGGAGCGGATCGACTCGGGGCTGAGTGATCAGGCGCGGGTGAAGCTGGAGGATTTGCAGCAGCGTTGCTGCCAGCCGAAAGTGCTGGCGCGGCCGGGGTTCAGCGAGATTGTGCGGGAGTTGAACGGCTGGTGACCGCTGCGCGGTCAATCGCTAGCAGGCTAGCTCCCACAATTGACCGGTGTTCACAATCCAGTGTGGGAGCTAGCCTGCTAGCGAAAGCGGTATCACTGAAGAAGCAAATTACCCAGCCAGACCGACAAACATGTCCTGCACATCATCGTGGTTGTCGAGGCCTTCCAGGAACGCTTCAACCTCAGCCATCTGCTCGTCGCTCAGGCCGCTGACCGGGTTCTTCGGCTTGTAGCCCAGCTTCGCCGACAACACGGTGAAACCCTGCTCAGGCAAGGCTTTCTGCACCGAATCGAGATCGGTCGCTTCGGTGATGAACAGGGTGGCGCCGTCATCGGCAGGTTCGAAATCCTGCGCGCCGGCTTCGATAGCGGCCATTTCCGGATCGGCATCCGGGCTGTCCGGGGACGCCTCGATCATGCCCACATGGTCAAAGTCCCACGCAACGGAACCGGAGGCGCCGAGCTGGCCCTTGCGGAACGCGACGCGGATTTCAGCGACGGTACGGTTGATGTTGTCGGTCACGCATTCAACGATCAGCGGCACCTGGTGCGGCGCGAACCCTTCGTAAGTCACGCGATGGTATTGCACGGTTTCGCCGAGCTGGCCGGAGCCCTTCTTGATCGCACGTTCCAGGGTTTCGCGGGGCATCGACGCCTTTTTTGCCTGTTCGACCACCAGACGCAGGTGTGCGTTGGTGGCGGTATCGGCACCGTTACGCGCAGCAATGGTGATTTCTTTCACCAGTTTGCCGAAGATCTTGCCCTTGGCGTTGGCTGCCGCTTCTTTGTGTTTAACCTTCCACTGTGCGCCCATTACTCACTCTCTTATCTATGGCGCCGAGACATCTATTGGCCGACGCTTTGCGCAAGTTTATACGGCCTAAAGTTGGCAATCGACCAAAAAATCCATCCTGTCGAATCGACTTCTTCACCGCTGGTTGTAGGGCGATTCTGAAACGTCGATTTGCGGTGACCATAAAGGCCCACGGTTTCGTACCCTCTGTGCCCGTACTCCCTGGCAGAAGCGCGATCGATGCACAACGACAAGGAAAGTCCCTTCACCCTGACACTGCTGGACGCCGATTTGAGTTGGCAGGTGGTTCAGTTCAGTGGCCATGAAGCGCTCAACCAGCCCTATCGATTCGATATCGAAGTGATCGGCCTGTCACCGGCGATGAGCCCGGATCGCCTGTTGCAACAACCGGTGTTCCTCAGCCTGACGCAAGGCCTTGGCATTCATGGCGTCGTCCACAGCGTCAGCCATGAACATCGTGGCCCGCACTGGATCGGGTACAGACTGGTGGTGGTGCCCTGGCTGCAAAACCTCGACCGGCAGCGTTGCCGCCGGGTGTTTCATCAGCTCAATGTGCCAGCGATCCTGCGCCAGTTACTCGCAGAAAACTCAGTGCCCGAAGACAGCTATCGTTTTGAGCTGCCGAACGGACGTTATCCCGCCAGGCCGTTTTGCATTCAGTTTGACGAGAGCGACCTGACGTTCCTGCAACGTCTGTGCGAAGAAGAAGGCATCCACTATCACTTCGAACATCGATGCGACGGCCATGTGCTGGTGCTCGCGGATGACTGCCTGAGTTTCCCCCAGGAACCGCTGCTGACGCCGTTTCATGGCGACACTCCCGAGCACGCGAACGGGCCGGTGATCAACGAACTGTTCCAGCGGCACACCTCGCCGCCACTCTGCGCGCACCCCGCCCCGCCACCGCTCGATCGCGAACGGCTCAGCCGCCGAATACTCGAGCGCTTGCGCTGTCTGCATCGGCAGATACAGGGTCAAAGCAATCACAGCGAATTGCGCAGCGGACGCATCGTGCAAGTGTCGGAACATCCGTTGCAGAACTTCAACGATCAATGGCTGCTGACCGAGCTCTGTCATCAGGGACAGCAACCGTCGATTCTCGCCCCGGCCACCACCGACATGAGCCGGCGTTACAGCAATCAGTTCACCGCCATTGCGTGGTCAACGGTGTTCCGCCCCGCGCTGACACACGCCAGGCCCGACATTCCGGGCTTCCAGACCGCGCGGGTGCTCGGCCCGGTCGGCCAGCCTGCGGTGCTCGATGAACAAGGCCGGGTACAGGTCAGGTTGTGGCCCACCCCGGAGTCCGATGACGATGAATCCCCCGGCCTTTGGCTGCCCCTGGCTCTCGCAACAGCGGACGGTCGGATCGATCCGTCGAAGCTGCCGGTCGCCGGCACCGAGGTGTTCATCAGTTTTCTCGACAGCGATCCGGACCGCCCGGTGTTGTGCGCGACGGCGAGCCATCCGCCAGCGCCTCGAACCACCCGCCAACCACGCGGCGATGACCGGCTGCTGCTCGATTGGCTGATCAACCGTCAGGCCTGATCAGCCCTTGTCCGCCTTGCCCGCTGCCGCCGCGAATTTCGCCAGGCGCACGTCCAGATGCCGTGGCCGACGCCCGTGATCTTCGGCACGCTCCTTGCGGCGGATGGCGTTGCGCACCATCAGCGAACCGAGGTAGCGAATCGGCTCCGGCGGAAAGAAGCCCAACGGACCGTTGACCAGCGGTGAACGGGTCCAGGCATTGTCGAGTCCCTGAACCATCGAAGCGAGAATCTGCCCGCCCATGTGACAGGGCCCGACCCCGCTGCCGGAATAACCGAAGCCGTAGAACACATTCCCGTGGGCGCTCATCTGGCCGAAGAACGGTAAACCGGTGACCGAGCGATCCGACGGACCGTTCCACGTCGCTTCGACTTTGACCTCGGCAAACGCCGGAAAAAACTCGCTGAGGCTGTGCTGCAACAGGCCTGCATAGGGCGACGGCTGATCGAACACCGGCAGCATCCGGCCACCGTAGGCAAACGTGTTGCCGCCCTTGCCGAGCATGATCCGGCCGTCCGGGGTGTTGTGGTAGTAGTGCACGAAAATCCGTGAATCGAGCACCGTGACACCGCTGGTCAAACCGATCTGGTCGAGCAGGTCCGGCCGTGCTTCGGTGATCAGCATGTCGCTGGAGACAATCGCCACACTGCGCTCGAACTGCGGGAACGCGCGGGCCATCCACGCGTTCATCGCCAGCACCACCCGGTCCGCACGGACAGTGCCGTGCGGGGTCTGGATCCCTGCCGGTTTGCCCTCTTCCAGTCCGGTCATCGCGGTGTTCTCATGAATCCTCACGCCCAACTGCAACGCCACCCGGCGCAAACCACGCACCAGTTTGCCCGGTTGCACGCTGGCGGCGGCCGGTGAAAACCAGCCTTCCAGGTGTTTTCGGGAACCGGCCATGCGCTGCACATCCGCCACCGGCCGTTGCGTGAACGAGTTGATGCCGTGGCGTTCGAGCGCTGCGATCACCGCGTCGGTCGAGCCGCATTGGGCGCGGTTGGTCGCGGTGTAGAGCGTGCCGTCGAGGCGGTAATCGGCGTCCACGCCGTACTGTTCGCAGAAGGTGCCGATCGCATGAATACTGCGCTCGGATTCCTTGACCAGCCGCACCGCCTCTTCGACGCCGAACAACCTTTCCAGGGTGAAATACTTGGCCGACCACGACAGCGCACAACCGCCGTTGCGGCCGCTGGCGCCGGCACCACAGATGTCGGCTTCGATCAGCAACACATCCAGTTCCGGGTTCTGCTCCTTGAGCATGATCGCGGTCCACAAACCGGTGTAGCCACCGCCGACGATGCAGACATCGGCACGGGTGTCGCCGGGCAAAGGTTCGCACGGCGCGCACGACTCAGCCGCCAGCGCCTGTTCCAGCCAGAAAGGTCTCATCGGTATTTCCTCAGGTACGCAGGGGTTTGACGCTCATCGGCCGGTTCGGCACGAATGCAGTTTCGCCACGCAGGCCAGCCGGGCGGCTATTCCAGTAGGGGATCAGCACCAGCGCTGAAAACAAGGCGCAGCCGGCGAAGATAATGAACACGGTGACCGAGTCGAAGTAGCCCGGCAGCAAACCGCCGAGAATCGCCCCGACCGAGCCGCAACCGTTGACGAAGCCCGCCGACGTGGCGCCGGCCTTGGCGGTGCCGAAATCGATGGCCGCCGCGCCGCTGATCATCGAATCCGGTCCGTACAGGGTCAGGCCCATCACGAACAGCAGCGCCACCACCAGCATCACACTGCCGGTGTGCAAGGCACCCATGAACAACGCCAGCGAAATGGTCAACGCAAGCAAACTGATCACGCAGGCCGGCATGCGTCGGGCGCCGAACAGTTTGTCCGAGGCCAGCCCGAGCAGGATCGGCCCGAGCAACCCGGCCAGTTCGAACGCCGTCGGGATGATCGCCGCACCGACCTTGCCCACGGTCGGCATCTGCTCGAAAACGATCACCGGCCCCCACAACAGAATCGCGTAGCGCGCCGGTTTCAGCAGGAAGTACGCGAGCCCGAGAACCAGCACCGTGCGGTTGCGCAGGATTTCCTTCAGCGGTTCCAGCACGCTGATCTTGCTTTGCGCATGCGCCTCTTCGGCGGTCATCTCTGGTTCCGGTTCGATCGCTGGCAAGCCAACGTCTTGCGGTTTGTTGCGTTGCAAAATAAAAAACAGCACGGCGACCAGCCCAACCACCGCCGCACTGGAAAAGAACGCCGCATGCCAGCTGCCGATGAGCGTGTACGCCCACCAACCGGCAAACGGCGACGCCACGAGCCCGCCAAAGGCATAGCAGGAACTCCATAAACCCAGCACTCGCCCGCGCTGTTCGGCGGGGAAGAAACTGCCGATGTTCTTGCACAGCCCCGACCATCCGGTGGACTGGGCCAGCCCTTGAATCAGCATGCAGGTAGCGAAAATCGGTAACGTTGCGAAGCTGCCCATCACCAGCGCAGCCGCAGCGGAAATCAGCAAGCCGCCGAGCACCACGACCCTTGGGCCAAAGCGGTCGGCGAGGATGCCCCAGGTGAATTGGCCGATGGCGTAGGCCGCGAGATAGATGGCGTCGAGGTTGGCCATGGCCATTTTGTCGAGCATGAAGGTGGGGTCTTCGGCGATCCCCAGTTTGGCCACGGAAAAGGCTTTGCGGGTGAAGTAGAAAGCGGCGTAGGCGAGCCAGGTGATCGCGAAGATCTGCACGCGCCAACGCTTGATGGTGCCGATGCGCTTGTTCATTGTGGTTCTGACCTCAGGGTGTGAGTGTGCCGGCAGAATTGGAAGAAAACGCCTGTGTTTTTTATTGTTGAGCACTGCGATATCGCTGCGTCCCTTTGGCGATACCGGTCAGATGAGTCCTGCTGTTGCACGCGCAGGCTCATGGTCACGGAGGCTGTTCGACTGACCAGTCACCGCGACTGGAGCCGATAAAAACAATTACTGATTAATAAGTGAAATCGATTTATCGTATTTCAAATATAAGCTCAGCTTGTTACTGGAGGTTTCGATGTCGGTTTCCCACGCCCAGCTCAAAGCCTTCCATGCCGTGGCTGTTCACGGAAGCTTCACCAAAGCCGCCGAGCGGCTTTTTCTCACGCAACCGGCGATTTCCGACCAGGTGCGCAAACTCGAAGAGCGCTTCGGGGTATTGCTGTTCCATCGCAACAAACGGTCGGTGCGCCTGACCGATCTGGGTGAGCGCTTGTTGAGCATTACCCAGCGATTGTT
Organism: Pseudomonas sp. BF-RE-22; assembly: GCF_019956155.1. Classification (NCBI taxonomy): domain Bacteria; kingdom Pseudomonadati; phylum Pseudomonadota; class Gammaproteobacteria; order Pseudomonadales; family Pseudomonadaceae; genus Pseudomonas; species Pseudomonas sp. BF-RE-22. The sequence continues at coordinate 23,274 of NZ_JAHBDD010000025.1, forward strand.
CGTCATCGAAGCCGAGGCGCAGGAGTTGCTTCACGACTCGCAGGCGTTGCAGACCGGCAGCCTGATTCTGGCGGTGGACGCCCCGGTGCACGTGCTGCCGCAGATCGCGCGGTTCTGCGAGCGCTACCCCGGCATCAGCGTGAAGATCGAAACCGGCAACACTGATGAATCGCTGTTTCGACTGTTCAACTATCAGGCGGACCTGGCGTTGCTCGGGCGCGATGTCAGCGATGAACGATTGATCTCGCTGCCGCTGCGCAATGACCCGATGGTGGCGTTTGTTTCGCGCAATCATCCGTGGGCCGACCGCGAGTCGATCTGCCTCGCGGACCTCGACGACACGCCGCTGGTGCTGCGGGAAATCGGCTCGGTGACGCGCCAGACACTGGAGGAGGAAATGGCTGGCGCCGGGTTTCGGATTCGCCCGGCGATTCAGGTCGAAGGCCGGGAGGCGGCGCGTGAGGCTGTGGTCGTGGGGATCGGGGTGGGCGTGGTTTCGGCGGCGGAGTTTGGTGCGGATTCGCGGGTGTGTGCGCTGCCGATCACCGACTGCAAGCGGCGGCTGACGGAAACGCTGGTGTGTTTGCGCGAGCAGAGTTCGCGGCGGGTGGTGGCGACGTTTCTGGAGATGGTGCGCGAGAGTCTTGCTTAGGCAGGTCCGGCCCCTTCGCGGGCAAGTCGGATCGCCGCCCGCTCGCTCCTACAGGTTGCATACGACCTTGTAGGAGCGAGGCTTGCCCGCGAAGGCCGCACCTCGGTCTAACTGACCGGCGCCAACTCGAAAAACGCCTGAATCAAGCGCAAATCCCGCCGCCGCTCCATGCACCCGATCATGTGCCGGTTCACCAATCCCTCGCCAATAATCGGCACCGCCGCCACCCGTGGGTCGTGGCTGACCTCCACCGACGACACCACGCCAACCCCCAACTGCGCCGCGACGGCCTCGGTCACCGCCTCGCGACTGTCCAGTTCCAGCAACACCCGAGGGCTCACCTTCGCCTGGGCGCAAGCGTCATCGAACGTGCGTCGGGTAATCGAACTCGGTTCGCGCAACACCATGATGACCTGATCCAGTTCCTTCAGCGGCACCCCTTTCGAACGCTGCGCCCAAGCATGCCCCTCAGGCACCAGCGCACAAATCCGCGACTCGCTCAGCGCCTGCAAATGCAAACCCTTGCGCGGCTCAACCTCGGTCAGCACCGCCACATCGGCATGCTCGGACAACAGCGCCGCCAGGGTTTCCTGCGCATTGCCCAGGCGCAGGTTCACGGTGATCCCCGGATACCGCGCGCGCAGGCTCGCGAGCATCGGCATGACCATGTGCGGCCCATCCGCCGCCACTTCCAGACGCCCGGTGAGCAATTGCCGATTGGCCTCCAGCATCACTTGCGCTTCTTCGGCCAGACCAAACATCGCCCGGGTGATCGCGGCGAGTTTGGTGCCCTCCTCCGTCAGCTCGACCCGACGCGCGGTGCGCCGCAGCAGGGTGATCTGGTAGTGCTCCTCCAACGCCTTGATGTGCCCGGTGACCGCCGGTTGGCTGATGAACAGCCGTGCAGCGGCCCGGGTAAAGCTGCCCTCGCGGGCCACCGCATCGAAGGCGCGGAGCTGGAACAGGTTCATGAATAACCCTCACTGATGGCTGGCATAACAACAAACAATTTGATTGATAGCACGGCAAATTGCAATTTAAGCCCCGTAGCTTCATCCCATCGATTGCGAGGACACGAGAATGAGTACTGCCGAACCCATCCTGCTCACCCCCGGCCCGTTGACGACGTCGGCCCGCACCCGTCAGGCGATGATGGTCGACTGGGGTTCATGGGATGACCGCTTCAATCAACTGACCGCCAGCCTCTGCGAGCAACTGCTGGCGATCATCAACGGCGGCGACAGTCACCACTGCGTGCCCCTGCAAGGCAGCGGCACCTTCGCCGTCGAAGCGGCAATCGGCACGCTGGTGCCTCGCGACGGCAAAGTCCTGGTGCTGATCAACGGCGCCTACGGCAAACGCCTGGCGAAAATCTGCGAAGTGCTCGGCCGCGCCTTCAGCACCTTTGAAACCGCCGAAGACGAACCGACCACCGCCGCCGACGTAGACCGTCTGCTGCGGGCCGATGCCAGCATCACCCACGTCGCGCTGATCCACTGCGAAACCAGCACCGGCATCCTCAACCCGCTGCCGGAAATCGCTCAGGTCATTGCGCAACACGGCAAACGCCTGATCATCGACGCCATGAGCTCCTTCGGCGCGTTGCCGGTGGATGCGCAACAGGTGCCGTTCGACGCGCTGATCGCCGCCTCGGGCAAATGCCTGGAAGGCGTGCCGGGGATGGGGTTTGTCTTCGCTCGCAAAGACGCGCTGGCAAATGCCGCCGGCAACTCGCATTCGCTGGCGATGGACCTGTTCGACCAGCACACCTACATGGCCAAGACCGGCCAATGGCGCTTCACCCCGCCAACCCATGTGGTCGCGGCGCTGCACGAAGCCCTGCTGCAATACAACGAAGAAGGCGGTTTGCCGGCGCGGCATCAGCGCTACGCCGACAACTGCAAAGTGTTGCTCGATGACATGGCCAGGCTCGGCTTGCGCAGCTTCCTGCCCGCCGCGATCCAGGCGCCGATCATCGTCACTTTCCACGCACCGAAAGACCCGCGTTACCAGTTCAAGGAGTTCTACGAACGCGTCAAGGCCAAGGGATTCATCCTCTATCCCGGCAAATTGACCCAGGTCGAAACCTTCCGCGTCGGCTGCATCGGCCACGTCAACCAGGCCGAGATGCACGCGGCGGTGGCGGCGATTGCCCAAGTGCTGCGCGAGATGGAAGTGCTCGAAATCTGAACCACAGACACCGCCGTCCCTGTAGGAGCGAGGCTAGCCCGCGAACACAGGCGACGCGGTCTGTCCGACAAACCTCGTCATCGTTCTTCGCGGGCAAGCCTCGCTCCTACAGGATCAAAAAAATGAACTACGCAAACCCAACCAAACTGCAAGCCGCCATTCTTGACTGGGCCGGCACCGTGGTCGACTTCGGCTCCTTCGCCCCAACCCAGATTTTTGTCGAAGCCTTCGCCGAATTCGACGTCCAGGTGTCCATCGAAGAAGCCCGTGGCCCGATGGGCATGGGCAAGTGGGATCACATCCGCACCCTGTGTGATCAGCCGGCAGTCGCCGAACGTTATCGCAAGGCCTTCGGCCGCACGCCGACCGACGATGACGTCACTGCGATTTACCAACGCTTCATGCCGCTGCAAATCGAAAAAATCGCCGAGCACTCGGCGCTGATCCCCGGCGCGCTGGAGACCATCGCCAACCTGCGTGCGCAAGGGATCAAGATCGGTTCCTGCTCCGGCTACCCGAAACAGGTCATGGACAAAGTGGTCGAACTCGCCGCCACCAACGGCTACGTCGCCGATCACGTGGTCGCCACCGACGAAGTGCCCAACGGCCGCCCATGGCCGGCTCAGGCACTGGCCAACGTGATCGCCCTGGGCATCGACGATGTCGCCGCGTGCGTGAAGATCGACGACACCGTGCCAGGCATTCTGGAAGGTCGTCGCGCCGGCATGTGGACCGTGGCGCTGATCTGCTCGGGCAACGCGCTGGGCCTGGACTACGAAGGTTATCGCGCCCTCGGCAGTGACGAACTGGACAGCGAACGCAAGCGTATCCACGCACTGTTCGAAGGCTCGCGCCCGCACTACATGATCGACACCATCACCGATTTGCCGGCCGTGATCGCCGACATCAACCAGCGCCTGGCCAACGGCGAGATGCCGCAAACCAACTGATCCACCGCATTCCCCCCGTAGGAGCGAGGCTTGCCCGCGAAGGCGTACTATCTGCCGACATCCATGTTGAATGTTCAGACGCCTTCGCGGGCAAGTCGGATCGCCGCACCGCTCGCTCCTACAGGGGGAATTGTGTTTTTTTGCTCAATCACCTGACTTAGAGCATTGAACCGCCAATGGCTTGAGGCAAACCGTGCGAAACAGGCTTACAGTTAACGCACACCGTCAACCAAGAACGGTGACCTGACCCGACCTGTGAGGAACGCCGTATGCCCTGGAAGAACTCCGACTCACGCTACAGCACCGTGTCGATCACGCTGCATTGGTTGATGCTGGTGTTGCTCGCGGTGGTTTACGCCAGCATCGAATTTCGCGGAATCTTTCCCAAAGGCAGTGGTGGCCGAACGCTGATCGTTGAAGCGCATTTCATGCTCGGTCTGACGGTGTTTGTGCTGGTGTGGTTGCGGCTGTTCGCACGCAGCCTAGGCCCGGCACCGCAGATCTTCCCCGCTTCGCCGCACTGGCAGACCGTGCTGGCCAGATTGATGCATTGGGCGCTGTACCTGTTCATGATCGCCATGCCGATTCTGGGTTGGCTGGTCACCAGCGCCAAGGGGCATCAGGTGATGTTCTATGGCATTGATCTGCCGATGCTGCTGTCAGAGGACAAGGAGTTGGCCAAGCAAATCGAAGGCTGGCATGTACTCGGCGGCACCATCGGTTACTGGCTGATCGGGCTGCACGCCGTGGCGGGGATTTATCACCACTATGTGGTGGGCGACAACACCCTGCTGCGGATGATGCCCAAGCGCGTAAACCGTGATACCTGAAAACAACGCCCTCCCCTGTAGGAGCGAGGCTTGCCCGCGAAGAACGATGACGAGGTTTGTCGGACAGACCGCGTCGCCTGTGTTCGCGGGCAAGCCTCGCTCCTACAGGGGTATGAGTTGCGACGAAAATCCGCGGCGGCCCTGCAAGCCGCCGGTGTGGATGAAGATCAGTCGCGTACCCTGTGCGAATCGTCCGGCTTCGACTTGCTGCTTGAGCGCCAGCAGCGCTTTGCCGGTGTACAGCGGTTCAAGGGGAATGCCACTGGCCTGTTCGGTTTGCTCGATGAATTCGAGTAACAGCGGATCGACTTTGGCGAAACCGCCGCGACTGGCATCCAGCAATTCATAAGCCGCATTCTGCAAGCCCGCTTCCTGCACGATCGATGCGATTTGCTGCGCCACGCCATGATCGTCGGGCACCGCCAGCGCGCCATAAACCGGATGATCCCCCCCTTCAGCCAACGCCAGGCCGGCCAGCGTGGTGCCCGTTCCGCAGGCCAGCCACCAGCCGTCGTAGTCGCTCCAGCCCAGACCGTTCAGTTGCGCGCCGACCATCGACTTCAGTTGCATGCAGCCCTTCGCCCCCGACAAACCGCCGCCACCTTCCGGCACCGCAAACAGATCAGGGTATTGCGCCTGCCAGGGTTCCCAGAAACCCGCATCGTGCCGCGCGCGATAGCCGCCATAACCGAGCCAGTGCAACTGCATGCCGAAGACTTGCAAGTCGCTCACTGTGGGCGTTTCCTGCGGATGGCCGCGCAGTAAACCCACGGTCGTGAAACCGAAGCGCTTGCCGGCGGCAGCCAGTGCATGAAGATGATTGGAGTGAGCACCGCCGAGGCTGATGATGCCTTTGGCTGCGGCAAGGTCAGCCGCTTTGAGGTGTTCGATGAGCTTGAACCACTTGTTGCCGCTGATCAGCGGATCGATCTGGTCCAGGCGCAGGATGGCGACTTCGATGCCGGTGCTTTCGAGCCAGTCGAGATGAAGGTGGTCGAGGGGGGCTTTGGGGAGCCAGTCGTTGGGCGGGAAAAGCATTGGCGCTGGCTCTGGGTAAAGAGCCGGCATATTAGCAGCCTTGAGGACGCCTTCGCGGGCAAGCCTCGCTCCTACAGGTGCTGTGTCGTTTATCAATTTTGTGAACGACACAGCACCTGTAGGAGCGAGGCTTGCCCGCGAAGGCCATTGGCACGCTGGACCTGCTGTTAAAGCTCAGCAGCCAACCGCGAACCCTGATTGATCGCCCGCTTCGCATCCAGCTCCGCCGCCACATCCGCGCCGCCAATCAAATGCACGTTCTGCCCTGCCGCAACCAACCCGTCCTGCAACTCGCGCAACGGATCCTGCCCGGCGCAGATCACGATGTTGTCCACCGGCAGCACTTGCGGCTCGCCGGTTTCGCCGATGCGGATGTGCAAACCTTCGTCGTCGATCTTCAGGTATTCGACGCTGTTGAGCATCTGCACCTGCTTGTTCTTCAGACCGGTGCGGTGAATCCAGCCGGTGGTCTTGCCCAGGCCGTCGCCGACCTTGGATTTCTTGCGTTGCAGCAGGAACACTTCACGCGCCGGTGCATGCGGCTCAGCCTTGATGCCGGCGACACCGCCACGCGCCTGAAGAAGCGTGTCGATGCCCCACTCTTTCCAGAACGCTTCACGGTCCAGGCTGGTGGCAACGCCCTGATGCACCAGGAACTCGGACACGTCGAAACCAATCCCGCCCGCGCCGATCACGGCGACCCGTTTGCCCACCGGCTTACGCTCAAGAATCACGTCCAGGTAGCTCAACACCTTGGCGTTCTCGACGCCCGGAATCGCCGGCACACGCGGCGCGATGCCGGTGGCGAGGATGATTTCGTCGTAACCGCCTTCAACCAGTTTCGCCACATCGACCCGAGTGTTCAGGCAGACCTCGACGTTGGTGGTTTGCAACTTGCGGTTGAAGTAGCGCAGGGTTTCAAAGAACTCTTCCTTGCCCGGCACGCGTTTGGCGATGTTGAACTGACCGCCGATTTCGCTGGCCGAATCGAACAGCGTCACCTGATGACCACGCTCGGCAGCCACGGTTGCGGCCGACAGACCCGCAGGGCCGGCACCGACCACGGCGATTTTCTTGATCTGCTGCACCGGCAGGTAGTTGAGTTCGGTTTCATGGCAGGCCCGCGGGTTCACCAGGCAAGTGGTCAACTTGCCGCCAAACGTGTGATCGAGGCACGCCTGGTTGCAACCGATGCAGGTGTTGATTTCATCGGCACGGCCCTCAGCGGCCTTGTTGACGAAGTCGGCGTCGGCGAGGAACGGCCGCGCCATGGAGACCATGTCGGCATCGCCTTCGGCAAGAATCTGCTCGGCGATTTCCGGAGTGTTGATGCGGTTGGTGGTGATCAGCGGAATGCTCACCGAGCCGCGCAGCTTGGCGGTGACTTTGCTGAACGCCGCGCGCGGCACTTTGGTGGCGATGGTCGGAATCCGCGCTTCGTGCCAGCCGATGCCGGTGTTGATAATGGTTGCACCGGCCTGTTCGATGGCCTTGGCCAGGGTCACGATTTCTTCCCAGCTGCTGCCGCCTTCCACCAGGTCGAGCATCGACAGGCGGAAGATAATGATGAAATTCGGGCCTACGGCTTCGCGTACACGGCGGACGATTTCCACCGGCAGGCGCATGCGGTTTTCGTAGCTGCCGCCCCAGCGGTCGGTGCGGTGGTTGGTGTGAGCCGCGAGGAACTGGTTAATGAAATAACCTTCGGAGCCCATGATCTCGACGCCGTCGTACTCGGCTGTTTGCGCCAGGGTCGAGCAGGTGACGAAATCGCTGATCTGCTTCTCGATGCCTTCCTCGTCCAGCTCTTTGGGCTTGAACGGATTGATCGGCGCCTGAATGGCGCTCGGCGCAACTTGCTTCGGGCTGTAGGCATAACGGCCGGCATGCAGAATCTGCATGCAGATCTTGCCGCCCGCCTCGTGCACCGCGCGGGTCACGATCTGATGCTTGAGCGCTTCTTCGAGGGTGGTCAGTTTGGCCGCGCCGGAATACACACCGCCTTCGTCGTTCGGGCCGATACCGCCAGTGACCATCAGGCCGACACCGCCACGGGCGCGCTCGGCGAAGAAAGCAGCCATGCGTTCAAAGCCGCCGGGTTTTTCCTCAAGACCGGTGTGCATCGACCCCATCAGGGTGCGGTTGCGCAACGTGGTAAAACCCAGGTCCAACGGAGCCAACAGGTGCGGGTAATGAGCGGCGGTCATCGGTAACTCCACAACGAGCGTTCACGGAAAAAGTGTGGGCGCTCTTTGGCGCCCCTCTGTCATGTGTAACAGACTATGAGCACTCCCCCGGCCGCTCAATGACCGAAACTGACAACTTAATGATCCAAATGCGCAACGGCTCGGGTGTCGGACGTTTGCGCCATCTCCTCTGCAATTAACGGCAGGGAGTCAGGGTGCGGCTGTCGAAAGGCAGCGCAAGTGCACTGAACCCAATGAAAATTCGTATACCATATCTCCAACTCAATCCGAACGACTGCCGCCGTGACCCTTCCCAAATTCAATGCTCCAGACTTGGGCAATGCGCCTTCGACATCTGAAATCATCACCCGCCATCTGCGTGACGCCATCGTCGCCGGGCATTTCGCCGAGGACGAGCCGATTCGCCAGGACGACATCGCCCGGCAGTTCAACGTCAGCAAGATCCCGGTGCGTGAGGCCCTCAAGCGCCTGGAAGCCGAAGGCCTGGTGATGTTCCAGCGCAATCGCGGGGCGATGGTCACACGGGTGTCCGATGCCGAGCTGGCGCAGATGTTCGAAGTGCGCATGTTGCTCGAAGACAAGGTGCTTCGCCTGGCCATTCCCAACATGACCGAAGAAACCTTCGCCCGGGCCGAACGCATCTGCCAGGAGTTCGTCGGCGAAGATGATGTGGGACGTTGGGCCGAGCTCAATTGGGAACTGCACGCCTGCCTCTATGAACCGGCACAACGTCCGTTTCTGGTGAGCCTGATCCGTTCGGTGAACGACAAACTGGAACGTTACCTGCGCATGCAAATGAGCCTTTCCGCAGGCAAGGAACGCGCCGATCACGAACACCGGGAGATCCTCGAAGCCTGTCGCGCCGGTGACGTCGACCGGGCGGTGAAGCTGCTGGACGAACACATCGCCGGGGTCTGCAAAACCCTGTTCGAGCACCTGCCCCACCACCACTGACAGACCGCGGTACTGTGCCGATTTCGTCATCGGCACCGGGTAAAACCATCAAGCCTGCAAGCCCCCGCACGGGCCACTCTTGCGTTCACTCATCTGAACGGACGTGGCCCACTCATGAAACGTATCACCGTGATTGACTCCCACACCGGCGGCGAACCCACCCGCCTGGTGACCTCCGGTTTTCCCGAGCTGGGCACCGGCAGCATGGCCGAACGTCTTCAACGGCTGGCTGAACACCATGACCAATGGCGCACCGCCTGCGTGCTCGAACCGCGAGGCAGTGATGTGCTGGTCGGCGCACTGCTGTGCGAACCGGTTGACCCTGCGGCCTGTGCCGGGGTGATCTTCTTCAATAACTCGGGTTACCTCGGCATGTGCGGCCACGGCACCATCGGCCTGGTGGCGTCGCTTGCTCACCTTGGCAAAATCGGACCAGGCGTGCACAGCATCGAAACGCCGGTCGGCACGGTGCAGGCAACCTTGCACGACGACCACTCCGTCAGCGTGCGCAACGTGCCGGCCTACCGTTATCGCAAAGCCGTGGCGTTGCAGGTGCCGGGAATTGGCGAGGTGGTCGGTGATATTGCCTGGGGTGGCAACTGGTTTTTCCTGATCGCCGGGCATGGTCTGCGCGTTGCCAGCGACAACCTTGATGCGTTGACCGCCTACACCTTCGCCGTGCAACAAGCACTGGACGTTCAGGGGATACGTGGCGAAGACGGCGGGTTGATCGACCACGTCGAACTGTTCGCCGAGGATGAGCAGGCCGACAGCCGCAACTTTGTGCTCTGCCCCGGCAAGGCCTACGACCGCTCGCCTTGCGGCACCGGCACCAGTGCAAAACTGGCGTGCCTGGCGGCCGATGACAAATTGCAGCCGGGCCAGATCTGGCGCCAGGCGAGCGTCATCGGCAGCGAGTTCGAAGGCTCCTACGAACAGCACGGCGAGCGCATCGTACCGACGATTCGTGGCCGCGCCTTCATCAGCGCCGAGGCCAGCCTGATCATCGAACAGGACGACCCGTTCGCCTGGGGCATTCGTCCATGAGCCAAGGCCTGGAGGCCGATGTCATCGTGATCGGCGCCGGCATCATCGGTGCCGCGTGCGCCCAGGCGCTGGCCCGGCGCGGCTTGCGCGTGCTGGTGCTGGACGCCGGTTTGCACAGCGCGACGGCCGCCGGTATGGGCCACTTGCTGGTGCTCGACGACAACCCGGCCGAGCTGGCCCTGAGCCAATACTCGCTGCAACGCTGGCGCGAACTGGCGCCGGACTTGCCTGAAGGCTGCGCTTACCGCAGCAACGGGACGTTGTGGCTGGCAGCCAATGCCGAAGAAATGGCCGTGGCCCACAGCAAATACCTGAACCTTCAGACCCAGGGCGTTGCCTGCGAGTTGATCGCTCGTAACGCCTTGCGCGCCCGTGAACCTGAACTGCGCGAAGACCTCGAAGGCGGTTTGTTGATCAACGGCGACGGCATTCTCTACGCTCCGGCGACCGCCAACTGGATGCTCGACTCCGCCGACATCGAACAACGTCGGGCGCGGGTCAGCGAGGTCGATGGCAATCGCGTGCGACTCGATGACGGCCAGTGGTTGAGCGCGGAGGCAGTCATATTGGCCAATGGCATCCAGGCCAACGACCTGTGCCCCGAGTTGCCGATCGAGCCGAAAAAAGGCCACTTGCTGATCACCGACCGCTATCCCGGCAAGGTCACCCACACGCTGGTGGAGCTCGGCTATGTCACCAGCGCCCACAACGCCACAGGGCCATCGACCGCCTGCAACATTCAGCCCCGGCCGACCGGACAACTGTTCATCGGCGCCTCGCGACAATTCGGCACCACCGACCCGCAGGTCGAAGGCTGGATGCTTGCGAAAATGCTCAAGCGCGCCACCGAGTACATGCCGGGCCTGGCCCAGCTCAACGGCATCCGCGCCTGGACCGGTTTTCGCGCCGCCAGCCCCGACGGGCTGCCGCTGATTGGTGAGCACCCATCGCGCAAAGGTTTGTGGCTGGCGGTCGGTCACGAGGGACTGGGGGTCACCACGGCCCCCGGCACCGCCGATATTCTGGTCGCGCAACTGTTCAATGAGACGCCGCCATTGGCGGCGCAAGCCTATCTGCCGCAACGTTTTCTCGGGGAGGCCGTGTATGCCTGATTTGGTCCTGGACGGCCGCACCCTGCGGGTCGCCGAAGGTACGACTGTCGCCGCGGCATTAGCCTTGGCCGACGACGGGTGCACTCGCACCTCGGTCAGCGGTCAGCGGCGCGCACCGCTGTGCGGCATGGGCATCTGCCAGGAATGCCGGGTGACCATCGACGGACGCCGCCGACTGGCCTGCCAGACGCTGTGTCATGACGGCATGCAGGTGCGGACCCGACCATGAACGAATTCGCCGATTTGCTGATCATCGGTGCCGGCCCCGCCGGTATGAGCGCCGCCCTCGCCGCCGCACCCAGTGGCGCCCGCATTATCGTGCTCGACGACAACCCGTTGCCGGGAGGCCAGATCTGGCGCGACGGGCCTCAGGCCAGCCTGCCGAATCAGGCACGGCAGATGCGCGAGCGCCTGCACGCCAACAGCAATATTCGCCACTACAGCGGCACTCGTGTGATCGCCTGTTCCGGCCCCAAACAATTGCTGGTGGAAGACGCCGATCACGGATGGCTGATCGGCTACGACAAACTGATTTTGTGCACCGGCGCCCGTGAGTTGCTGCTGCCCTTCCCCGGCTGGACATTGCCGGGTGTGACGGGGGCTGGAGGACTCCAGGCGTTGATCAAGGGCGGCCTGCCGGTGCAGGACGAACGCGTGGTGATCGCCGGTAGCGGGCCGTTGTTACTGGCCAGTGCGGCCACCGCGAAACACAACGGCGCCCACGTGCTGAGTATTGCCGAGCAAGCCTCCTCGGTTGCGGTCGCCGGGTTCGCCCTGCAACTGCCACGTTGGCCGGGCAAGCTTGTGCAATCCTTCAGCCTGTTTGATCGTCATTACCGCACCGGCTCCCACGTCGTGGCAGCCTTGGGTAATGAACGGCTGGAAGGTGTGCGACTGCGGCAACAGGGCAAAATCGTCGAACTGGCCTGTGATCGCCTGGCCTGTGGTTTCGGCCTGATTCCCAATATTCAACTCGGTCAGGCGCTGGGTTGCGCACTCGACGGCACGGCGCTCGCGGTCGATGCCTGGCAAGCCACGAGCCTTGCCGATCACTACGCCGCTGGCGAATGCACCGGTTTCGGTGGCAGTGAACTGGCGTTGGTCGAAGGGGCCATTGCCGGGCATGCCGCCGTCGGTAACACCGCAGCGGCACGCCAATTGTGGCCGCGTCGGACGCGTTGGCAGGGTTTCGCCAAGGCGTTGAACAGCGCGTTCAGCCTCAACCCGCACCTCAAGTCACTGGCGCAGGCCGACACGCTGGTCTGTCGCTGCGAAGACGTGCCCTACGCGGCACTGGCCGGGCACGCTGACTGGCGCGGGGCAAAACTGGCCAGCCGCTGCGGCATGGGCGCCTGTCAGGGGCGAGTGTGTGGCGGCGCCTTGCAGTACCTGTTCGACTGGCAACCCTCGGCCCCGCGACCGCCGTTCAGCCCGGCACGAATCGAAACCCTGATGTGCCTGGACGACACCCCGCCCGCGTAAACGCTCGCTCCGGGGTTTCGGGGGCACTGCCGAGTCTTTATGATCCCGGTAGTTGCCACCAGGCCCCCAGCGCTATGTTCCCCTTACTCAATCAGTTCAAACCCTGCGATTTGCCGACGCTGCTGAGCAGTCTGCAGCCCATCGCGACGCTGCTCGACACCCTGGCGGACGTGGTGTTCTTCATCAAGGACAGCGAGGCGCGTTATGTCTTCGTCAACCAGACCCTGGCTCGACGGTGTGGTTTCAAGCACAGCGGGCAACTGCTCGGGCTGACGGCGGACCAGGTCTTCCCGGCACGATTTGGCCCGCTGTACACCGAGCAGGATCGGCGCGTGCTGTCCACCGGCCGTGAACTGGCGGATCAACTGGAACTGCACCTGTATTTCGGCAACCAGCCAGTCTGGTGCCTGACCCACAAACTCGCCCTGCATGACGAACAAGGGCGGATCGTCGGCCTCGCCGGCATTTCCCGCGACCTGCAACTGCCCCAGTCCAACCATCCGGCGTTCCAGAAACTGGCAGCGGTGGACGCACACATTCGCCGTCATTTCGCCCGACCGATCAGCCTTGCTGAACTGACGGCCATCGCCGGTTTCTCTGTGGCGCAACTGGAACGCCATTGCAAACGGGTGTTCCAGCTCACGCCACGGCAGATGATCCACAAATCCCGCCTGGAAGAAGGCTCGCGCCTGTTGCTCGACACCGACCTGCCGATCACCGAAATCGCTCTGCGCTGCGGCTACACCGACCACAGTGCGTTCAGCCGCCAATTCCGCGCCCTCACCAGTCTTTCGCCCAGCCAGTACCGCGATAGCCGTCGTTAAAATGTTCCTTTAAGGGGCGCTGCGCACCCTGCGTGCTCCCTTCCGTAACACCTCCTCGACCAACACCGTCGTAGCGTTGCCCCGCTCGCTTGCGCTGAGCCGCCCTGCTTCAAGGGTTGGCAAAAATTCGGCGGTAAACGCAAAAACGGCACGGCCATTGCTATTGTTAATATCGTATACGAAATCCCCAATACGATATTCAACAGCACATCCACAGAACGAGGCCTCTATGAAAAACCCCGCATTTGCCGTAGCCCTCAGCGCTGTTCTCAGTACCTCCTTCATTGCCACCGCGCAGGCTGACAAGCTCGACGACATTATCGGTTCCGGCAAGCTGCGCTGCGCCGTGACCCTGGACTTCCCGCCCATGGGTTTCCGCGATGCCAGCAACGCTCCTGCCGGTTTCGACGTGGACTATTGCAACGACCTGGCGAAGATCCTCGGGGTCGAGGCCGAAGTGGTGGAAACGCCGTTCCCGGACCGCATTCCGGCGCTGATCTCCGGACGGGCTGACGTGATCGTCGCCTCGACCTCCGACACCCTCGAACGGGCCAAGACCGTTGGCCTGACCGTGCCGTACTTCGCCTTCCAGATGGTCGTGCTGACCCGCGACAACACTGGCATCAACAGCTTCAACGACATCAAGGGCAAAGCGCTGGGCAACACCAGCGGCACTTTTGAGGCCATCGCGCTGGAGGGCGATGTGAAGAAATGGGGCAGCGGCACCTTCCGCGCCTACCAGTCACAAAACGACACGCTGCTGGCGGTGGCCCAGGGTCACATCGACGCCACGGTGGTGACCAATACCGTCGCCGCCGCGACGATCAAGTCGGGCAAATACAAAAACCTGAAAATCGCCGGCAACGCGCCTTACACCATCGACTACGTGTCCCTGGGTGCCAAGCGCAATGAGTACGGCCTGCTCAACTACCTCAACCTGTTCGTCAACCAGCAGGTGCGCAGCGGTCGCTACAACGAGTTGTTCACCAAATGGGTCGGCACTGAAATCCCGCCGACCGACCTGACCGTGCCAAAGGTCTACTACTAAGGTGTCCGGCATGCCTGGGTCCACTGCTCTCATTGGTCGTAACCTGGTCCCGGGCTCCGCCCAGGGCGCGCTGCTGTTTGCCGATGTCGGGCTGAGCTTCTGGGGCGGCGTCGACCCTTGTACGGGTGAAGTCATCGACCGCCACCATCCGCTCAGCGGCGAACATCTGCACGGTCGTGTGCTGGCCATTCCCAGTGGTCGCGGTTCGTGTACCGGCAGCAGCGTGCTGATGGAGTTGATCAGCAACGGTCATGCTCCGGCCGCTTTGGTCCTGGCCGAAGCCGATGAGATCCTGACCTTGGGCGTGCTGGTGGCGCAGACCATTTTCGAGCGCTCCCTGCCGGTGCTGTGCATCGGCCGGGAGGCCTTTGCTACCTTGCGCGGCAAAGCCTTCGCCCGAGTCGAAGGCGCCTCGCTGGCGATGTTCGATCACGTGCCCATCGATGGCTGGCAGCCAACCGAAACACTTATGCACACAGGTGAAACCAACGAGTCGATTGAGCTCACCGGGTTCGACCGCTCGCTGCTCGACGGCGAGCATGGCAAAGCCGCGCAGATGGCCATGCAGATTGTCCTGCGCATGGCCGAACTGCAAGGCGCCCACCAACTGGTGGATATCGCTCAGGCCCACATCGACGGTTGTATTTACACGGGACCGGCGAGCCTGCGCTTTGCCGAACAACTGGTGCACTGGGGCGCAAAGGTTCGCGTGCCCACCACCCTCAATTCAATTTCCGTGGACCAGCGCCGCTGGCGAGCGTTGGGCATCGACCCGTTGCTCGGCGAACCGGCCAGTGCCTTGGGCGATGCCTACATGGCGATGGGTGCGCAGCTAAGTTTCACCTGCGCCCCCTACTTGCTCGACACCGCACCGAAGGCCGGCGAGCAGATCGTCTGGGCCGAATCCAACGCGGTGGTCTACGCCAACAGCGTGCTCGGTGCGCGCACGTTGAAGTACCCGGACTATCTGGATATCTGCATCGCCCTGACCGGCCGCGCGCCGCTGATCGGTTGTCATCTGGAAGCGCCACGCAAAGCCCGCCTGCGCATTGAATTACCGGAATTGGGCGAACTCGACGATGCGTTTTACCCCTTGCTCGGCTACCACATCGGAGCCCTCGCGGGCAGCCGGATCCCGCTGGTGTTCGGGCTGGAACAGTACCAGCCAGACCTCGACGATCTGAAAGCCTTCGGTGCGGCGTTCGCCACCACGTCGGCCGCGCCGTTATTTCATATCGCCGGGGTCACACCGGAAGCACTCGACCCTGCACAAGCGCTGGAAGCCGACGTCCCGGTGCCTGTGGAAACAATCCGCCTGGCGGACCTGCTGGGCAGTTGGCGCGAGCTCAACAGTGCCCGTGACAACCACGTGGAGGTGGTCTCGCTGGGTAACCCGCACTTCTCGCTCAGCGAGTTCGCCCGACTCGCGCGGCTGTGTCACGGCCGGCACAAACACCCCGAGGTGGTGCTCGCCATCACGTGCGGTCGTGCGGTGCTGGAACAGGCGCGTGACGCCGGACACATCGGCGTCATTGAAGCCTTCGGCGCCACCCTGGTGACGGACACCTGCTGGTGCATGCTCGGCGAGCCGGTGATCCCGCCAGCCGCCACAACCTTAATGACCAACTCGGGCAAATACGCCCATTACGCACCCGGTCTGGTGGGGCGAAAAGTGCACTTCGCCAGCCTCGCCGAGTGCGTTGAATCCGCTTGCACTGGCAGCGCCAGCGGGCGACTGCCGAGCTGGTTGCAACCTGCCTTGCTGATGGAGAGCCTCGCGCATGTTTGATTACACCTTCCAATGGCGCGCCACCCTGCGCGCCTTGCCGGACATGCTCGCCGGTGCCTGGGTCACGTTCGAGACCGCCGCGCTGTCGATGATTTTCGGCGTACTGATCGCCCTGGCCCTGACAGTCATGCGTGAAACCAGACACCCGCTGCTACGCGGTATCGGCAACGGCTGGGTGTCGATTGCCCGTAATACCCCGTCGCTGTTCCAGATCTACATCCTGTACTTCGGCCTCGGCTCAATGGGCCTGCACGTCAGTTCCTGGCTCGCGCTGTTGGCCGGGATCACCTTCAACAATGCCGGCTATCTCGCGGAAAACTTTCGCGGCGGGCTCAAGGCAGTGCCCGGCACACAAGTGCGGGCTGCGCGCTCGCTGGGCATGAGTGCCTTCCAGGCCTACCGGATGATCATCGTCCCGCAACTGTTGCGGATCGTGTTCTACCCGTTGAGCAACCAGATGGTCTGGGCGGTGTTGATGACGTCGCTGGGGGTGATTGTCGGGCTCAACAACGATCTCACCGGCGTGACCCAGGACTACAACGTCAAGACGTTCCGCACCTTCGAATATTTCACCATCGCCGCGGTGCTGTATTACCTGATTGCCAAGGCGATCGTCGCGACGGCCCGGCTGATGGCCTGGCGGCTGTTCCGTTACTGAGGACGTGACTATGTTTTCCACCGGTTTTTCCTGGAACGACCTGCTGTTCCTGCTTAACGGCGCCTGGATCACGCTGCAACTGACTTGCTGGGCGATCCTGCTCGGCACATTCGCCGGGCTGGTGTTCGGCCTGCTGCGTGCGCTGTTGCCACGGGCCAGCCTGCCACTGGCATGGGTACTGGACGTGTTTCGCAGCGTGCCGCTGCTGATCCAGTTCGTGCTGTTCAACTCGCTCAAGAGCATCGTCGGCCTGAACATCAGTGCTTTCAGCGTGGGCTGCATCGTGCTCGGGGTTTACGCCGCCGCGTACTTCACCGAGATCGTGCGCGGCGGCGTGCTGTCGGTACCGCTGACCTTGCGCCGGGCCAGCCGTTCACTGGGCCTGAGTTTCTTCCAGGACCTGCGCTGGATCGTCCTGCCGATGGCCTCGCGGGTAGCCTTCCCCGGCTGGCTGAACCTGGTGCTCGGGGTGATGAAAGACACCGCGCTGGTGATGTGGATCGGCATCGTCGAACTGCTGCGCGCCTCGCAAACCATCGTGACCCGCATTCAGGAACCGCTGCTGGTGCTGTGCATCGCGGGCCTTATCTACTACGTCATGAGCCTGGTGGTCGCACGCCTCGGCGCTCGTCTGGAAAGAAGGTGGCAAGAAAATGATTGAGATCGACAACGTACACAAATCCTTCGGCGACCTTGATGTGGTCAAGGGTGTCAGCCTGACCGTGAACAAGGGCGAAGTGGTGTCCATCATCGGCGGCTCCGGCTCGGGAAAATCGACCCTGCTGATGTGCATCAATGGCCTGGAACCGATCCAGAAAGGCAACATCCGCGTGGATGGCGTCGAGGTGCATCACCGCGCAACCGACCTCAATCACCTGCGGCAGAAAATCGGCATCGTGTTCCAGCAATGGAATGCCTTCCCGCACCTGACCGTGCTGGAAAACGTGATGCTCGCACCGCGCAAGGTCCTGGGCAAAAGCAAGGCCGAAGCCGAGGCGCTGGCCGTGCAGCAACTGACTCACGTTGGCCTGGGCGACAAGCTCAAGGTGTTCCCCGGCAAGCTTTCGGGCGGCCAGCAACAACGCATGGCCATTGCCCGCGCCTTGGCGATGTCACCGGACTACATGCTGTTCGACGAAGCCACCTCGGCCCTCGATCCACAATTGGTCGGCGAAGTGCTGGACACCATGCGCATGCTCGCCGAAGACGGCATGACCATGGTGCTGGTGACGCACGAGATCCGCTTCGCCCGGGACGTGTCCGACCGCGTGGCGTTCTTTCGCAACGGCCTGGTGCATGAGATTGGTTCGCCGGATCAGGTGATTGGTAATCCGGTGCATGCGGAAACTGCTGCGTTTTTGAAGTCGGTGAAATAACGGATGGCCCCATCGCCGGCAAGCCGGTCTCGCTCCCACAGTGTTTTGTGAGCGCCACAGATCCCTGTGGGAGCGAGACCGGCTTGCCGGCGATGAGGCCCGAACAGACAAAACAAGGAGCAAACCATGCGCTCATCAAAAGTGATTCATGTAGTCAGCTGCCACGCCGAAGGCGAAGTCGGCGACGTGATTGTCGGCGGCGTCGCACCACCGCCCGGTGCCACAGTCTGGGAACAATCACGCTGGATCGCCAGGGATGAAACCCTGCGCAACTTCGTGCTCAACGAGCCGCGTGGCGGGGTGTTTCGCCACGTCAACCTGCTGGTGCCGGCCAAGGACCCGCGGGCGCACATGGCCTGGATCATCATGGAACCGGCGGATACCCCGCCGATGTCCGGCTCCAATTCCCTGTGCGTGGCCACCGTGTTGCTCGACACCGGTATTGTGCCAATGACCGAACCGCAAACCCGGCTGGTGCTCGAAGCCCCCGGCGGCCTGATCGAAGCCGTGGCCGATTGCCGTGACGGCAAGGTCGAACGGGTGGAAATCAAAAACGTGCCGTCCTTCGCCGATCGCCTCGACGCGTGGATCGAAGTGGAAGGTGTCGGCTCCCTCAAAGTCGATACCGCCTATGGCGGTGACAGCTTTGTGATCGCCGATGCCAGGGAACTGGGTTTTTCAATCCGCCCCGATGAAGCCGCCGACCTGGTGGCGGTCGGGCTGAAAATCACCCGTGCCGCCAACGAGCAATTGGGCTTTGTGCATCCGTTGAACCCTGAGTGGTCACACATTTCCTTTTGCCAGATCGCCGCGCCCGTCGTCCACGAGAACGGCATTGCCACCGGCGCCAACGCGGTGGTGATTCAACCGGGCAAGATCGACCGCTCGCCGACCGGCACGGGTTGCTCGGCGCGCATGGCGGTGTTGCACGCCAAGGGTTTGATGCGCGTTGGCGAGCGCTTTATCGGTCGCTCGATTATCGGCTCCGAATTCCACTGTCGGATTGACTCGCTGACCGAAGTGGCCGGACGCCCCGCTATCTACCCCTGCATTTCCGGCCGGGCCTGGATTACCGGCACCCATCAATTGCTGCTCGATCCAAACGATCCGTGGCCACAAGGCTATCGACTGTCAGACACCTGGCCCGGTGCCTGAACACTCTGAAGCACTGACCACCCCGACCGACGGCTGACAAAAACCCCACAAACCTGAAAAAAGCACTAGCCGAATTTTTTCATTTTAAATATCGTATACGAAATACAATAAACAACCCGGAGGCAACAATGAGCAAGCGAATTAACTGGAGTGGCGTCTTCCCCGCGGTGACCACTCAATTCAACGATGACTTCTCGATCAACCTGGATAAAACCCATCAGGTGATTTCCAACGTGATCCGCGACGGCGTGTCGGGCCTGGTGGTTTGCGGCTCGGTCGGCGAGAACACTTCGCTGACCGCTGAAGAAAAAATCGCCGTGACCGAAGTCGCGGTCGATGCCTCGCGCGGCCGTGTGCCCGTGATTTGCGGTGTGGCCGAATTCACCAGTGTGCAAGCGGCCAAGGTCGCCAACGCCGTGCGCAAGGTCGGTGTCGATGGCGTGATGCTGATGCCGGCGCTGGTCTACGGTTCCAAGCCGTTCGAAACGGCCGAGCATTACCGCTACGTGGCGAAAAACGCCGACGTGCCGTTGATGGTCTACAACAACCCGCCGATCTACAAAAACGACGTGACCCCGGACATCCTGATTGCCCTGGCCGACTGCGACAACGTGGTGTGCTTCAAGGATTCCTCTGGCGACACCCGCCGCTTCATCGACATCCGCAACGAAGTGGGTGACCGTTTTGTGTTGTTCGCCGGCCTCGACGATGTGGTGCTGGAAAGCCTCGCCGTGGGTGCTGAAGGCTGGGTGTCGGGCATGTCCAACGTGTTCCCGAAAGAAGGCGAAACCATCTTCCGCCTGGCCAAGGCCGGACGTTATGCCGAAGCCATGCCGATCTACGAATGGCTGATGCCGATCCTGCACCTCGACGCCCGCGCCGACCTGGTGCAGTGCATCAAGCTGTGCGAAGCCATCGCCGGTCGCGGCAGTGCGCTGACCCGTCCGCCACGCCTGGCCCTGCCGGAAGAAGATCGGCTCTTCGTCGAGCAGATCATGGCCAAGGCCCTGGCCAACCGTCCGCACTTGCCGGACGTCGGTCTCTGAGTGATTGCCGGGCGGGGCTTTGCGGCCCCGGCCCGGCTACCTGTTTTTGCGCCCCTACAGGAAACGCCAGCATGCCCAACGCTCAACACGTTCACCGCGCAACCACACCTTCGGGACTCAAGCGCGTCGTGGCCGCCGCCATGGCCGGCACAGTCGCCGAATGGTATGAATTCTTCCTTTATGGCACCGCGTCGGCACTGGTCTTCGGCCAGTTGTTCTTCCGCCAGACCGACAGCCCCATCGATGGCATCATCGCCGCTTTCGCCCTGTACGCCGTGGGCTTTCTCGCCCGCCCGTTGGGTGGCCTGGTGTTCGGTCACTACGGCGACAAGTACGGCCGCAAGCGCCTGCTGCAACTGAGCCTGGTGGTGGTCGGTATCACCACCTTCTTGATGGGTTGCCTGCCCGGTTTCAACCAGATCGGCTATGCCGCACCAGTGTTGCTGGTGCTGCTGCGGCTGATCCAGGGTTTCGCGTTTGGCGGCGAATGGGGCGGTGCGATTCTACTGGTGTCCGAGCATTGCCCGGACAATCGCCGAGGTTTCTGGGCCAGTTGGCCGCAAGCCGGTGTGCCGGCCGGCAACCTGGTGGCGACGGTTGCGCTGCTACTGTTGTCGTCGAACCTGTCGGAGGAGCAATTCCTCGCCTGGGGCTGGCGCGTGGCGTTCTGGTTCTCGGCCTTCGTGGTACTGATCGGCTACTGGATTCGCACCAGCGTCGATGACGCGCCGATTTTCAAGGAAGCCCAGGCCCGTCAGGCGCAGACCAAGCAACAGCAACTGGGCGTGGTCGAAGTGCTGCGTCACCACTGGCGTTCGGTACTGGTCGGTATTGGCGCGCGGTTTGCCGAAAACATCCTCTACTACACCGTCGTGACGTTCTCGATTACCTATCTGAAACTGGTGGTGCACAAGGACACGTCCGAAATTCTGCTGCTGATGTTCGGCGCGCACCTGCTGCATTTCTTCATGATTCCGTTGATGGGTTATCTGTCTGACCTGGTCGGGCGAAAACCGGTGTACCTGACCGGCGCGATCCTCACGGCGTTCTGGGGTTTCATCGGCTTCCCGATGATGGACACCGGCAACAACTGGCTGATCATGGCGGCCATCACCCTGGGCCTGGCCATCGAGTCGATGACCTACGCGCCCTACTCCGCGCTGATGGCGGAAATGTTCCCGACCCACGTGCGCTACACCGCGTTGTCCCTGTGCTATCAGGTGGCGCCGATCTTCGCCGGCTCCCTCGCTCCGCTGATTGCGATCACCTTGCTCAACAAGTACCACAGCTCGACACCGATCGCGTTTTACCTGGTCGGCGCGTCGCTGATCTCCATCATTGCGGTCGGCCTGACCCGTGAGACGCGTGGCAAGTCGTTGCACCTGGTGGACAGCGAATCTGCCGCGCGCATCGCCGCCCTGAACGACGCCGAACCGGTGGCCGCACGCCGCAGCGATTCCTTGGCCTGACGCCGCAGACCTGTAGGAGCGAAGCTTGCTCGCGAAGACGATGTGTCAGCTGACATCTCTGTTGAATGTATTACCGCCTTCGCGAGCAAGCTTCGCTCCTACAGATCCAGTCCCCAACATTCCGACAGGAGCTTTTCATGCCCCAGATCATCGGCCACAACTACATCGGCGGTGCAAGCAGTGCCGCTGGCAAGATCACCGTGCGCAGCCACGACGCCACTACCGGTGAAGCGCTGCCCTACGCGTTCATGCAGGCCACCAACGAAGAAGTCGACGCCGCCGCCCAGGCTGCCGCAGCCGCCTACCCGACCTTTCGCACGTTGTCGGCTATTCGCCGTGCGGAGTTTCTCGAAGCCATCGCCACGCAACTGGAGGCACTGGACGATGATTTCATCGCTCTGGTGACCCGCGAGACGGCGCTGCCGAACGGACGCATTCTGGGTGAGCGCACGCGCACCAGCAGCCAGATGCGCCTGTTTGCGCAAGTCCTGCGCCGTGGCGATTTTTATGCGGCACGCATCGACCGGGCCCTGCCCGAGCGTCAGCCACTACCACGAGCTGATTTGCGCCAATACCGGATCGGCGTCGGCCCGGTCGCGGTGTTCGGTGCGAGCAATTTCCCGCTGGCATTCTCAACCGCCGGTGGCGATACCGCTGCCGCCCTGGCCGCCGGTTGCCCGGTGGTGTTCAAGGCCCACAGCGGGCATATGGCGACGGCCGAACTCGTGGCCGACGCGATCATCCGTGCCGCCGAGCAGACTGACATGCCCAAGGGTGTGTTCAACATGATCTACGGTTCTGGCGTGGGCGAAACCCTGGTCAAACATCCGGCGATTCAGGCGGTCGGTTTCACGGGGTCACTCAAGGGTGGCCGCGCGCTGTGCGACATGGCCGCGGCACGAGCGCAGCCGATTCCCGTGTTCGCCGAAATGAGCAGCATCAATCCAGTGCTGGTATTGCCCGAAGCACTGCAAGTGCGGGGCGAGAAAATTGCCAGCGAACTCGCCGCCTCCGTGGTGCTCGGCTGTGGCCAGTTCTGCACAAACCCGGGACTGGTGATCGGTATTCGCTCACCAGCGTTCAGCGCCTTCACCCAATCGCTGAGCGCCGTGATGGACGGGCAACCGGGGCAGACCATGCTCAACTTCGGCACGCTCGACAGCTACGCCAACGGTGTGCAGGCGTTGCACGCGCACCCGAACATCACTCACCTGGCCGGTCGCGATCAACAGGGCACACAGGCGCAGCCGCAACTGTTCAAGGCTGACGTGAGTCTGTTGTTCGATGGCGACCCGCTGTTGCAAGAAGAAGTGTTCGGTCCGGCGACAGTGTTGGTGGAAGTGGCCGACAAAGCCGAACTGCAACGGGCACTTCAGCACTTGCACGGGCAACTCACGGCCACGCTGATTGCTGAAGCCGGCGACCTGCAAAATCACCCCGGGCTGTTACCGCTGCTGGAGCAAAAAGTTGGCCGGGTGTTGTTCAACGGTTACCCGACCGGCGTCGAAGTCTGCGATGCGATGGTGCATGGCGGGCCTTATCCGGCCACCTCAGATGCGCGCGGCACCTCGGTCGGCAGCCTCGCCATCGAGCGTTTCCTGCGCCCTGTGTGCTATCAGAACTGTCCCGACGCGCTTCTGCCCGACCCGCTGAAAAATGCCAACCCGCTGGGCATCGCTCGCCTGGTCGATGGCAGCAGTCAACGCACGCCCCTGTAAAAAAAGCGCCACCGGTTTACCGGTGGCGCACGCTCTCACTCATCCCAGCAGCGCTTTCAGATCGTTGTACAACGCCTCGGGAATCTCGACGCCCTCCACCAGGCTACGCGCTCGCGCCTCATAGCGCCGTTGCGAGGGCAACCGTGCGCCCTGCCCTTCAATACTCTCAAACAAGACCTCGGCACGGGCCAGATGCTGCTCGGTGGCTTCACCGAGAAAACGTCGTGGATCAAGGGCAATGATCAACTCGCCGTGGTACGGCGACGACTTGCTGCCGGCGTCGTAAGCCAGTGACTCAGCGCTGGTCAGGTCGCCGATCAACGGCCCCGCGATCAGCTCCACCATGGCCGCCAGCGCCGAGCCTTTGTGCCCACCGAACGTCAGCATCGCACCCGCATCGAGCACCACGTTGGCATCGGTGCTGGGCTGGCCCTGCGCGTCCACACCCCAGCCCGCGGGAAGCGCTTTGCCGGCACGCCGGTGCAACTCGATATCGCCACGGGCAATCGCGCTGGTGGCGAAGTCGAACACAAACGGATCCTTGCCCGAGCGTGGCCAGCCGAACGCAATGGGATTGGTGCCGAACACCGGCTGGCTGCCGCCCGCTGGCGCCACCCAGGCATGACTGGGATTGCAGGCCAATGCCACGAGGCCGGCCGCCGTCAGTTGCTCGATCTCAACCCACAGCGCAGAAAAATGTACGCAGCGATTGATTGCCAGCGCAGCGATACCGTTCGCCCGGGCTTTCTGCGCCAACAACGGCAGCCCCGCCTGGAACGCCAATTGTGAAAAACCACCCGCCGCGTCCACGCGCACGATCGAAGGCGCTTGATCAATGACCTGCGGCTCGGCATCGGCCGCCACTTTGCCTGCCCTGAGTGAATTGACGCAGCCCAGGATCCGATACAAACCATGGGAGGCGCAGCCATCGCGCTCGCCGGCAATCACTGTGGCTGTCACCGCCTGAGCGTGGGCAAGGTTGAAACCGTTGTGCAGCAAGATCGATTCGGCCAGCTCGCGAGCTTCGGCCAGGGACAGACGGATCATAATCATCTCCTTGAACAGACCGTCCAGCCTGACCCGTTCCAGCCGTCACGGCTTGATCGCTTTAGGCCGACGCCATGACGAATTCGGCACATATGGATCATTGCGATGCGTCTTTGCATTGGTTCGGCATCGTCGGCCATCATTCGCTGCAAAACCGCAAAAAAATCAAAAAAACCGCCCCTCAACGCGTTGTTTTACCGTAGCCTCGTCCCCCATCCTGAACGCCAAACTTGAACCCTGCACACGGCCACTAACTGTTTTCCCATGCGCAAACTTCTGTACCTGACTTTCTCCATGGCATTGATTGCCGCCCTGACGACCTACGCCATGTGGGCCGCGGATCGTCCGGCGGGTCATTACCTGTCGGACTTGCGCATCGATCTCGCCATCGATCAGGGAACGCCTGCCGATCGTGGCAACCTGCTGGGTATCCAGCCCGAACTGTTTCCCACCGACTACCAAAGCACCGACCGCTTGCACCGCAAACTCGCGGCTTATTTGCAGAAAGCCCAGGAACAGGGGCTGCTGAATGAAAAAACCATCGTCGTGCTGCCCGAACATGTCGGCACCTGGCTGATGGTCAGCGGCGAGAAAGACGAGTTGTATCAAGCCACCACGCTCAAGGAAGCCATGAACTGGCTGGCGGTGAGCAACCCGTTGAAGTTCATCCGCGCGCTGATCGGCGCCAAGGGTGACAACCGCCTCGACGATGCGCACCTGCGCATGAAAGCCAAGAGCATGGCCAAGGATTACCAGGCCCTGTTTGGTGGGCTGGCAAAGGAATTTCACGTGACGCTCGTGGCGGGCTCCATCGTGCTGCCCGAGCCGAGCATCATCGACGGCACGCTGAAAATCGGCCGCGGTGCGCTGTACAACAGCAGCGTGGTGTTCGGCCGCGACGGGCTGCCGATTGGCCAGCCACAGCGCCAGATGCACCCGATCGTCGATGAAAGCGATGTGATCCAGGCCAATGGCGAACACACGCTCAATGTCGTCGACACCCCGGCCGGACGCCTGGGCGTGTTGATCGGCAGCGACAGCTGGTACCCGGACAACTACCGCCAACTCGACGATCAGGGCGCGCAGCTGGTCGCGGTCCCGGCGTTCGTCATCGGTCGCGGCGCCTGGGACAAGCCATGGCGCGGCTACAAGGGTCTGTCGACGCCCGATTCCGTCAGCCTCAAGGCTGGCGAACTGAGCGAGGGTCAAGCCTGGCATCGCCTGACGCTGACCGCTCAACCGCCCGCCAGCCAGGCCATCGCCGGCATGAGCGTGTTCCTGCGCGGGCAGTTCTGGGATCAGGGCAGCGCAGGGCAAAGTTTTCTCAGCAGCAACGGACAGCATTTCGCCGGTGGAAACTTCCGTGGCGCGCGCTTGCTGAACCTTTGGTTGTAAACCATGAAACCGTTGCCGATGCGTCTGGGCGATCTGTCGGTGGGCTTTGTTCACAGCCTGGCCGACGCGGTGCGCAGTCACGGCATCGATCCTCAGCCCCTGCTCGACCAGTATGGCCTGGACCCCGCCCGGCTTGGCGAAGCCTGCGCCCGGCTGTCGATCCCGCGCTACATGCGCCTGGGCCACAGCGCCATCCAACTGACCGCCGACCCGGCACTGGGTTTACGCATGGGCCAGCTCAGCCGCCTGAGCCAGGCCGGCCTCGCCGGGGTTACCGCCGCGCAGGCACCGACAGTACGCGAAGCGGCACGTTGCCTGATTCGCTTCGAAGCCTTGTACGGCTCCAACTATCGCGGTCAATCGAGCTTCCACGAAGATGCCCAAGGCGCGTGGCTGCGGTTCTATTCCATCAGTCCTTACAACGCCTATAACCGCTTCGTGGTGGATTCGATCATCGCCGGCTGGTTGCAACAATTGTCCAGCGTCAGCCCTGTTCCCTTGAGCGCTGAGCGCATCGAGATCGAGTTCGACGAGCCGGATTACCGGGACGCTTATGCGGTGCTGGGGGATTGCCCGATCCAGTTTGGCGCCGAGCAGAACCAACTGCGCCTGAGTCTGGCCAGCCTCGCTCAGCGCAACCCGATGCACTGCCCGAGTACGTGGCGACACCTGCTGCAATTGTGTGAACGGGAACTGGAACAACTGACACGCACCCGCAGCCTGCGTGAACGCATCATTCAGTTACTGGGGCCGTTGCTCAATGGTGGCCGGGAACCCGACCTGGAAGAAGTGGCGGCACGCCTGAAGCTGCCTACCTGGACCTTGCGCCGCAAACTCACCGAGGAAGGCACGCAGTTTCGTGCAATTCTCAACGACACTCGTCGCGACCTGGCCATGACCTACATTCGTGACACCGAACTGGCGTTCGGTGAAATCGCCTACCTGCTGGGCTTTGCCTCAGCCGAAGCGTTTCAACGTGCTTTCAAACGCTGGAGCGGTCAGACACCCGGCGAGTTTCGCCGCAGTCACCGCCAGTCGGCCTGACGCTTACAGCTCGGTAGCGTCTTCGGCCGGTTCCAGCGGGTCCAGTTCAAAGGCCTGGAACTCGAGCAGCTCTTCTTGATAATCGTCCATTTTGAATCCCCCATCGCTCATTGAAAAAACGCTTGAATAAATGACCTGCACCTTGAGCATAAAGTGCCCGCGTGAAAGAAAAATGACGCAGGCACGACACTCCGTCGCTACTGAATAAAACGTAGCAGGTGGTCAGGAATTTATCACAGGATTTTTCGATACAGGCCATCGGAATGTGGCCTGGGTTGACGCGGATCAAACTTGAACACGATTCCGGGATCGACAGGCTGCGAGCCGATCCCGGAACGTCAGTCACCGATTATTGGCTGGTCACAGGCATGGCAGGAATCGGTTCGCTCGGAGGAGGTAAATTCGATTGCGCCGGTGGCGTGACGTTTTCCGTCGACGGTGCCGCCGATTCAGCGTTCTCGACCGGTGCAACCGGTGCAGGCTCAGGTGGCGGTGCAACCGGTTCCGCAGCAGGTGCCGGCGCAGGCTCAGCTGCCGGAGCGGGAGCTGGAGCTGATTGAGCGGCAGAGG
This sequence comes from Pseudomonas sp. BF-RE-22, assembly GCF_019956155.1. Lineage (NCBI taxonomy): Bacteria > Pseudomonadati > Pseudomonadota > Gammaproteobacteria > Pseudomonadales > Pseudomonadaceae > Pseudomonas > Pseudomonas sp. BF-RE-22. Next base: position 50,875 of record NZ_JAHBDD010000025.1, read on the forward strand.
CCGGCTCAGGCGCCGGTGCGGCCTTGGCTTCAGGCACGCCCAGATCGGTTTTCGGCTTTTCGACGATGTGCGCGGCTTTTTTCGCTTCCGGCGGCAGGAACAATTCGACCAGGGCGAAGAAACGCTCGTAGAACTTAGCCGACGAGACGGTTTCGCTGGCGACCTTGACCATCGAGTCGTCGGACGAGCCGATCGGCATCGATACCGAACCCAACACACCGACACCGAGGCTCGCGGAGTTGTTGGTCTTCTTCAGCGCATAGCGATCCTGCAAGGCGTTGGCGAACATGGTCGCGTGATGGCCTTCGCTGCCATCATCGGCACAGACCACACTGAAGCTGATCTCCATGTGGGTCTCGCCAGTCTGCTGGAAGCTCTTGTGACCACTGATCAGCTTCGGGTCGTTGCTGGTGATGATGTAACCCTGGCTGAGCAACGCGCGACGGGCGGCTTCGCAGGATTGCGCATCGGTGACCGGGTAATTGCGCGAAAAGGTTCCGGAGTCGTCGAAGTTCTCATGCTCATAGATCGGGGCTTTTTTCGAAGAGCAACCGGCCGCGACGGCCAGCACCAACGCCAGCCCAACAACCCGCACGGGAAATGATTTAAACATTGAACATCCTGAGAAAAACGGTCCGGGGCGTATTGTGCAACAGATCGATGCTTAGCGTCGCATCGATTAGTGTCTTGAAACAGTTACAAGTGTAATGACTGCCATTTACAGGAAAAAGTCGCCCGGAAAAACCTCAGCCGACGGACAGTCCCTGCCCGCTTTTTCTGTGCCCACAAAAAACCCCGGCGGTTTGGCCGGGGTTTTTGTGTCGCGGGAAACTCAGTCAGGCATCAGAAACGCTTGATGTCCGCTTCGGCTTCCAGCTGCTTGCGGTAGGCCGCAAAGTCTTGCTGGCCAATACGCGAGGCGAGGAAGCGACGGTATTGAGCCTTCTCTTCGTCGGTCGGCGCAGCGGCTTCGTTGACGCCGTTCAGACGCACGATCACCAGGCTACCATCAGCCAGGGTCACGCTGCTGAAGGTCGGTTTGTCTTTGGCAACCGGCTTCGGCATGCGGAACAACGCTTGCAGCACAGTCGGGTCAATCCCTTCCTGAGCGCGATTCGCCGCAGCGGTGACTTTCCAGCTCTGACCATCAATCGCCTTGTCCAGCGGCGTCTTGCCTTCGCGCAGGCCGGCAATCAGCTCATCAGCCTTGGTCTTGGCGGCAGCACTGGCGTGCTCCTTGGCCAATTGCCCACGGATGGCGGCAGACACGCTTTCCAGAGGCAGTTGCGCAGGCTTCAGGTGTTCCTTGGCACGCAACACGATCACGGTTTCCGGATCGAGTTCGATGGCGGTGCTGTTGGCACCCTCATCCAGCACTTCAGGACTGAACGCGGCAGCGATCACCGCACGGTTGGCTGCAACGCCGTCGCCACCTTCCCGGCCGAACGGCTTGGAGGTGTGAACGGTCAGTTTCAGGTCCTGTGCCGGCTGGGCCAGATCGGAAGATTCGAACGACGAGTCTTCCAGTTGCTTGGTCGCCTCGACGAAACGCTGCTCGACCTGCTGGGTTTTCAGCTCGCGGGTCAGCTTGTCTTTCAGGCTGGCGAAGGTCGGAACTTCCGGCGCCTCGACACCCAACAGCTTGATCAGGTGGAAGCCGAAATCAGTACGAACCGGGGCCGAAACCTGGTCCTTGGCCAACGCATACAGCGCAGTTTCGAACGCTGGATCGTAGACGCCAGGGCCTGCGTAACCGAGGTCACCACCGTTGTTCGCCGAACCTGGATCCTGGGAGAATTCCTTGGCCAGGGCCTCGAACTTCTCGCCTTTGGCCAGACGGGCCTGAACTTCTTCGATCTTGGCCTTGGCTTGCGCCTCGGTCACCTTGCCGTTCACTTCGATCAGAATGTGCGCCGCCCGACGTTGCTCGGACAGGTTGGCGATTTCTTTCTGATACGCCGCTTGCAGGTCTTCGTCTTTCACCGCGACCTGATCAAAGAAGGAAGACTTCTTCAACTCGAGGTAATCGATGATCACCTGATCCGGCGTCATGAATTCCTTGGCGTGTTCGTCGTAATAGGCCTTGACCTCATCGTCGGTCAGCTTCACTGCCGCCGGGTCAGCCTTGACGTTCAGGGTAGCGAAATCGCGGGTCTGTTTTTCCAGACGGGCGAAGGCCAGCACCTGTGCGTCGGTAACAAAACCGCTGCCAGCCAGGCCTGCGCGCAGTTGGCCGATCAGCATTTCCTGAGCCAGCATCTGGCGGAATTGCATGCGGCTGTAGCCGAGCTGACGAATAACCTGATCGAAACGCTCGGAGCTGAACTTGCCGTCCACCTGGAACTCAGGGGTTTGCAGGATCACTTGGTCCAAAGCCGCTTCGGAAAAAGCGAATTTCGAGTTTTCTGCGCCTTGCAGCAGCAGCTTGCGGTCGATCAAGCCTTTGAGGGCCGATTCGCGCAGCATTTTTTCGTCGAGCAAGGAAGCATCGAAATCCTTGCCCAGCTGTTGCATGAGTTGACGGCGTTGCATATCGACCGCCTGGCTCAGCTCGTTCTGGCTGATTTCTTCGCCGTTGACCTTGGCCGCATCGTTACGATGGGTGGTGGCCTGAAAAATGGCGTCGAAACCGGTCAAAGCCATCAGTGCAACGATGACCCCGATAATGGTCTTGGCAATCCAGCCTTGTGAATTGTCCCTGATATTCTGCAGCATGCGTCCCCCAGAAACGGTTGAACTTCAAAATTAGGCAACCGTGGAGCGTGGGTAGAATCCGGATAGAAGAAAGGCGCATCCGAGGATGCGCCTTCTCGTAACTGGCGGAGCGGACCAAGGGTTCGAACTTGCGACCCTCGGTGTCTCGGACCGGCAACTTGCCGACTGGACTACCGCTCCGCTGCCAGGTCAGGCATGACCCCGACCCGGATAGGCAAAAACCTGAATCGAACTTAGTTGACAGCTTCTTTCAGTGCTTTACCGGCTTTGAAACCTGGTTTTTTGGCTGCTGCGATTTCCAGTGTCTTACCGGTCTGTGGGTTACGACCAATGCGAGCTGGACGATCAGTCACGGAGAAAGTACCGAAACCAACCAGAACAACAGAGTCGCCAGCCTTGAGAGCGCCAGTGACGGATTCGATTACAGCGTCCAGCGCACGGCCAGCAGCAGCTTTCGGGATATCAGCGGATGCAGCGATAGCATCAATCAGTTCCGACTTGTTCACTCTAAGTCCCCTTATATCTATTTGAGTATGATTCTAAGTTTTTTGGTGAAAGCAAAAACGAGTGCTGAATGGCCTACAGACACTTAAGAGCCGCTTTATAACAAGGGCTCTAAAAAGCTGTCAACAAGCCCTCCAGGCAAATGCGTACTAATGCGTGCTAATTCTTTCCTTAGAGTCAGACTCGCGTTTTTCATCCTTTGCAACTATCTCCGGAGCTACATCGGGCAAGGGCTCCGGCGCGTATTGCAGCGCAATTTGCAGGACCTCGTCAATCCATTTAACCGGTTTAATCTGCAGATCTTGCTTGATATTGTCAGGAATTTCCTTCAGATCGCGTACGTTCTCTTCAGGAATGATCACCGTCTTGATCCCGCCACGGTGGGCAGCAAGCAGTTTTTCTTTCAGACCGCCAATCGCCAGCACTTGACCGCGCAAGGTGATTTCACCCGTCATGGCCACGTCAGCGCGCACCGGGATCCCGGTCAACGCCGACACCAGGGCCGTGCACATGCCTACACCGGCGCTAGGGCCGTCCTTCGGGGTCGCCCCTTCCGGCATATGGATGTGCGTGTCACGCTTCTCGTGGAAGTCCAGGGGAATGCCCAGGCTCTTCGCGCGGCTGCGGACAACGGTCAAGGCAGCGGTGATCGATTCGACCATCACGTCACCCAGCGAACCGGTCTTGATCAACTGGCCTTTGCCCGGTACGACAGCGGCTTCGATGGTCAGCAATTCGCCGCCCACCTGAGTCCATGCCAGGCCGGTCACCTGACCGATCTGATCCTGCGATTCAGCCAGGCCGTAGCGGAATTTACGCACGCCCAGGAAGTGCTCCAGCATGTCGGCAGTGACCTTCACCGAGAAGCGTTTTTCCAGTGCATGCTCTTTGACCGCCTTGCGGCAAACCTTGGCAATCTGGCGCTCCAGCCCACGTACACCGGCTTCGCGGGTGTAGTAGCGGATGATGTCGCGGATCGCTTCGGCGTCGAATTCCAGCTCGCCTTTCTTCAAACCGTTGGCAGTAATCTGCTTCGGCGAAAGGTACTTGACGGCGATGTTGATTTTCTCGTCTTCGGTGTAACCCGGCAGACGAATCACTTCCATCCGGTCGAGCAGCGCCGGCGGAATATTCATCGAGTTCGAGGTGCACAGGAACATCACATCGGACAGGTCGTAATCGACTTCCAGATAGTGATCGTTGAAGTTGTGGTTCTGCTCCGGATCGAGCACTTCCAGCAACGCCGATGCTGGATCGCCACGCATGTCGCTGCCCATTTTGTCGATTTCATCGAGCAGGAACAGCGGGTTGCGGACGCCCACTTTTGTCATCTTTTGAATCAATCTACCTGGCATCGAACCGATATAAGTCCGGCGATGACCACGAATTTCCGCTTCATCGCGTACACCGCCGAGGGCCATGCGCACGAATTTACGGTTGGTGGCGTGAGCAATCGACTCCGCCAGCGAGGTTTTACCCACACCAGGAGGACCGACAAGGCACAACACCGGGCCACGAATCTTCTTCACGCGTTTTTGCACGGCGAGGTATTCGAGGATGCGTTCTTTGACTTCTTCCAGACCGTAGTGGTCGGCGTCGAGGATGTCTTCTGCACGCGCCAGGTCCAGACGCACTTTGCTCTGAGCCTTCCACGGCACCTGAACCAGCCAGTCGATGTACGAACGCACCACGGTCGCTTCCGCGGACATTGGCGACATTTGCTTCAGCTTGTTCAGTTCGGCCTGGGCCTTGGCCAAGGCGTCTTTCGGCAGGCCGGCGGCATCGATGCGCTTTTTCAGCTCTTCGATTTCGTTGTGGCCTTCATCGCTGTCGCCGAGTTCTTTCTGAATGGCCTTCATCTGCTCATTCAGGTAGTACTCGCGCTGGCTGCGCTCCATTTGTTTTTTGACGCGACCGCGAATGCGTTTTTCGACTTGCAGCAGATCGATCTCGGCATCCAGCAACGCCAGGACGTGCTCGACCCGGGCCGACAAATCGATGATTTCGAGAATTTCCTGCTTCTGCTCGATCTTCAGGGCCATGTGCGCGGCCATGGTATCGACCAGGCGGCCTGGCTCGTCGATGCTGTTGAGCGACGACAGGACTTCAGCGGGGACTTTCTTGCCCAGCTGCACATATTGTTCGAACTGAGCCAGCAAGCTGCGGACAAACACTTCCGACTCGCGCTCAGGCGCATCGACTTCATCGATCAAGGAGACTTCGGCACGGCAGTGGCCGTCCACTTCGCTGAAGCGCTCCACGGCGCCGCGCTGCTCACCTTCGACCAGAACCTTGACCGTGCCGTCAGGCAACTTGAGCAACTGCAGAACGGTAGCGATCGTACCTACGCGATAAAGTGCTTCTTCACCGGGATCGTCGTCAGCAGGGTTTCTCTGGGCCAGCAGAAGGATCTGCTTGTCGCCCGTCATCGCTGCCTCGAGGGCTTCGATGGATTTCTCGCGCCCCACGAACAGCGGGATAACCATGTGCGGATAAACCACAACATCACGCAATGGCAGGAGAGGCAATTCGATGGTTGTCTTCATGATTTCGCCTCTACGGCGGCCATAAGGCCGTAAACAGATGGAAGTAAGCTTGAAACCAAGATGGGGGCTGCCTTGAAAAAAAACAAGCGCAAAGAGGACGTTAAAAATGCTTTAAAAGAAAAGGGGCCCGAAGGCCCCTTCTTTATTCCAGCTGCGTGACGCTTAAGCGTCTGGCGCAGCCTTGGCAGCCGGCTCACTGTTTTCGTAGATATACAGTGGCTTGGACTTGCCTTCTATAACGCTTTCATCGATCACTACTTTACTCACCTCGGACTGCGAGGGGATCTCATACATAGTGTCGAGCAATACACCTTCGAGAATCGAGCGCAGTCCACGGGCACCGGTCTTGCGTTCCAGGGCACGTTTGGCGACCGATTTGAGTGCGTCGGCCCGGAATTCCAGGTCCACGCCTTCCATCTCGAACAGCTTGGCATACTGTTTGGTCAGAGCATTTTTCGGCTCGGTGAGGATCTGCATCAATGCAGCCTCATCAAGCTCGTCCAGCGTGGCAAGAACCGGCAGACGACCGACGAATTCCGGGATCAGACCGAACTTGACCAGATCGTCAGGCTCGACTTCACGCAGGGATTCACCGACTTTCTTGCCTTCTTCCTTGCTGCGCACTTCTGCGTTGAAACCGATGCCGCCCTTGGTGGAACGGTTTTGAATAACCTTTTCCAGACCAGAGAATGCGCCGCCGCAGATGAACAGGATGTTACGGGTGTCAACCTGAAGGAATTCCTGCTGCGGATGCTTGCGACCACCTTGAGGCGGAACGGAAGCGACCGTACCTTCGATCAGCTTGAGCAGGGCCTGCTGCACGCCTTCACCGGAAACGTCCCGGGTGATCGACGGGTTGTCAGACTTGCGCGAGATCTTGTCGATCTCATCGATGTAGACAATGCCCATCTGGGCTTTTTCTACGTCGTAATCGCACTTCTGCAGCAGCTTCTGAATGATGTTCTCGACATCTTCACCCACATAACCCGCCTCGGTGAGGGTGGTTGCGTCGGCGATGGTGAACGGAACGTTCAACAAGCGGGCCAGTGTTTCGGCAAGCAGGGTTTTACCCGAGCCTGTCGGGCCGATCAGCAGGATGTTGCTCTTGCCGAGTTCGACGTCGTCATTCTTTTTGTCACGCTGGTTCAGGCGTTTGTAGTGGTTGTACACCGCTACAGCCAGAACCTTTTTTGCACGCTCCTGACCAATCACGTACTGATCAAGGATGCCGCTGATTTCTTTAGGCGAAGGCAATTTATGCGCGCTGCTTTCCGCCTGGGCTTCCTGCACCTCCTCTCGGATGATGTCATTGCACAGGTCGACGCACTCGTCGCAGATAAAGACCGAGGGGCCGGCAATCAATTTGCGCACTTCATGCTGGCTTTTGCCACAGAAGGAGCAATAGAGCAGCTTGCCGTTGTCCTCGCCGTTGCGGGTGTCAGTCATTCGTTCGATCCAAATCCGATAGGCTTGCAACACAAGATGAAGGCTATTGCGGGCTTTTTCAAGCCCGCTGGTGATCGGACCAGCCGACCCGCCTTATTTTGAGCTGCTTATATTAAGCGGGGCGCTGGGTGATCACTTCATCGATCAACCCGTATTCACGCGCGGCTTCTGCACTCATGAAATTGTCGCGGTTGGTATCGCGCTCGATCTCTTCAAGCGTGCGCCCGCTGTGCTTGGCCATCAGCGTGTTGAGACGCTCACGAATGAAGAGGATTTCCTTGGCATGGATTTCGATATCCGAAGCCTGCCCCTGGAAACCGCCCAGTGGCTGGTGAATCATCACGCGTGAGTTCGGCAGGCAGTAACGCTTGCCAGGAGCACCGGCGGTCAGCAGGAATGCGCCCATGCTGCAGGCCTGACCGATACAGGTGGTCGACACGTTAGGCTTGATGAACTGCATGGTGTCGTAGATCGACATGCCCGCCGTCACCGAACCGCCCGGGGAGTTGATATAGAGATGGATGTCCTTGTCCGGGTTTTCCGCTTCAAGGAACAGCAGCTGCGCACAAATCAGGTTGGCCATGTAGTCCTCTACCGGACCCACCAGAAAGATCACCCGCTCCTTGAGAAGACGCGAGTAAATGTCGTAGGCGCGCTCGCCACGAGCAGACTGCTCGACAACCATCGGGACCAGGCCGCCTGCGGCCTGGATATCAGAGTTCTGCTGAATATACGAATTACGGAACATGCTCTGCAGTCACTCCCAAATAGTTATGTCTTGAATACGCATAAGCCAGCACGAAGGCTGGCTTATGGTGTGTGCTTCTTACCGCAGAAAAGATCAGTCGGCTTGTGGAGCTTCTACCGGCTTGACCGCTTCTTCGTAAGAGACCGATTTGTCGGTCACGCTAGCTTTCTGCAGAACAGTATCCACAACTTGCTCTTCCAGCACAACCGAACGGACTTCGTTCAGTTGCTGCTCGTTCTTGTAGTACCAGGACACAACCTGCTCAGGCTCTTGGTAGGCCGAAGCCATTTCCTGGATCATTTCGCGAACGCGGGCTTCGTCAGGCTTGAGGTCGAATTGCTTGACCACTTCAGCCACGATCAGACCCAGAACAACGCGACGCTTGGCTTGCTCTTCGAACAGCTCGGCCGGCAGTTGGTCAGGCTTGATGTTGCCGCCGAACTGCTGAACAGCCTGCACGCGCAGACGGTCAACTTCGTTGGACAGCAGAGCCTTTGGCACTTCGATCGGGTTGGTGGCCAGCAGACCGTCCATTACCTGATTCTTGACCTTGGATTTGATTGCCTGACGCAGTTCACGCTCCATGTTCTTGCGAACTTCGGCGCGGAAGCCTTCCAGACCGGTTTCCTTGATGCCGAATTGAGCGAAGAACTCTTCGTTCAGCTCAGGCAGTTTTGGCTCGGAAACAGTGTTCACAGTCACGGTGAACTCAGCGGTTTTGCCCGCCAGGTCCAGGTTCTGATAGTCAGCTGGGAAGGTCAGGTTCAGAACGCGCTCTTCGCCGGCTTTAGCGCCAACCAGACCGTCTTCGAAACCCGGGATCATGCGGCCGGAACCCAGAACCAGCTGAGTGCCTTTGGCGGAACCGCCAGCGAACACTTCACCGTCAACCTTGCCGACGAAATCGATGTTCAGTTGGTCGTCGTTCTGAGCGGCGCGATCGGCCACTTCGAAACGGGTGTTCTGCTTGCGCAGCACGTCCAGCATTTTGTCCAGATCGGCGTCAGCCACGTCAGCGCTCAGGCGCTCAACGGTGATGCCTTCGAAACCGGCAACGGTGAACTCAGGGAACACTTCGAAAATCGCGACGTATTCCAGGTCTTTGCCAGCTTCCAGGGATTTCGGCTCGATCGAAGGAGCGCCAGCCGGGTTCAGCTTTTGCTCAACTACGGCTTCGTAGAAAGAGGACTGGATGACGTCGCCGACAGCTTCCTGACGTGCATCAGCACCAAAACGGCGCTTGATTTCGCTCATCGGCACTTTGCCTGGACGGAAACCAGCGATCTTGGCCTTTTGGGCGGTCTGCTGCAGACGCTTGTTGACCTGAGTCTCGATGCGCTCAGCCGGCACGGTGATGCTCATGCGGCGCTCAAGAGCAGAAGTATTTTCAACAGAAACTTGCATGGATATTCCTCGTTGCACAGACGTTGGCCGGCCGTTTCCGACCCCAGAATCAAGGGCATGCATTCTAGTAGGTCAAACTCAAGAAGTCACCCTACTGAAAACGGGTAACAACGCAGCAGGCAATTTATAGGTGCGAATGCATGAATGCATCTCGCCCCGGTGGCAAATACAGCCAATCATGCCAGGGCTCTGCGCCAACCCTTCTATATATAGAAGCGATTGCCAGGCATCCCCCTGACAGCCGATCTCGCGAGCAAGACCGGCGAGCAGCACGGCATCATCGAGAAACAAAAATACGACGAAACGCCCTGCGCCTGCGACCCAGAACCTGCGGTCGCGAAACACTCAAACCACTAAAACAAAAAAGGCGCCAGACTGTTAAATCTGGCGCCTTTCGGAATATGGGGTGGACGATGGGGATCGAACCCACGACAACGGGAGTCACAATCCCGTGCTCTACCAACTGAGCTACGCCCACCATATTGCGTAACAAAGAAGCCAAACAACTTCTTCGTTGAGCTCCAGCCAGGCCAGCGGCCTGAATGAAGCTTTATTTGGTGCGGATGAAGAGACTCGAACTCTTACGCCTCGCGGCGCTGGAACCTAAATCCAGTGTGTCTACCAATTCCACCACATCCGCATGTAGCCGTTAAAGCAAAGGCGCCAGACTGTTAATCTGGCGCCTTTCGAAATATGGGGTGGACGATGGGGATCGAACCCACGACAACGGGAGTCACAATCCCGTGCTCTACCAACTGAGCTACGCCCACCATATCGCGTTACTTGTGCCAAAGCTGCCTAATGGCGCACCCGGCAGGACTCGAACCTGCGACCATCCGCTTAGAAGGCGGATGCTCTATCCAGCTGAGCTACGGGCGCCTTGTTAATCTGTACCCTTGAAGGACTACAAACTAAGTGCTTTCCAGCCTTGCAGAATCGTAATTCCACTCGACCTTCTTAACCAGTGCTAGGCTGTGCCCGACAAGTGCGACGAATAGTATAGAGCCCCCCGTAGGGCGTCAAATCCTTTTTAAAAAAAATTCATTTAATTAAAGGGGTTAGAGGAATTTGCAGACCAAGCGCCTTTGCCCTCACCTCATGACATGCGAGAATGCGTTCTCTTTTTTTCCCCTCTCGATGGTTAATCACGCGCAATGACTGCACAACTAATCGACGGCAAATCGATCGCCGCCAGCCTGCGCCAGCAGATCGCCAAACGCGTTACCGAGCGTCGCCAGCAAGGCCTGCGCACTCCCGGTCTAGCGGTGATCCTGGTCGGCAGCGATCCTGCCTCTCAGGTTTATGTCTCGCACAAGCGTAAAGACTGTGAAGAGGTCGGCTTCATTTCCCAAGCCTACGACCTGCCTTCCGAAACCACTCAAGAAGCGCTGACCGCCCTGATCGATCGCCTGAACGACGACCCGGCAATCGACGGCGTTCTGCTTCAGCTTCCGTTGCCTGAACACCTGGACGCGTCCAAATTGCTGGAACGCATTCGTCCGGACAAAGACGTCGACGGCTTCCATCCTTATAACGTCGGTCGTCTGGCCCAGCGCATTCCGCTGCTGCGCCCTTGCACGCCCAAAGGGATCATGACCCTGCTGGAAAGCACCGGGGCCGATCTTTACGGGATGGACGCAGTGGTCGTCGGCGCCTCCAACATTGTCGGGCGACCGATGGCGATGGAATTGCTGCTGGCCGGTTGCACCGTGACCGTCACCCACCGCTTCACCAAGGATCTGGCAGGCCACGTCGGTCGCGCCGATCTGGTGGTGGTCGCCGCCGGCAAGCCGGGCCTGGTCAAGGGTGAGTGGATCAAGGAAGGCGCGATCGTGATCGACGTCGGCATCAACCGTCAGGAAGACGGCAAACTGGTCGGCGACGTGATCTATGAAACCGCCCTGCCCCGCGCTGGCTGGATCACTCCAGTACCGGGCGGCGTCGGCCCGATGACCCGCGCCTGCCTGCTGGAAAACACGCTGTACGCAGCGGAAACGCTGCACAGCTGAGTGTTCGATTTGTGTTAATCGAAAAAAGGAACCCCGCCAATGGCGGGGTTTTTTTTGCCTGCAATCCTGCGCACGGCAATCCGTCTATCCCCCCAGAGTTTTACGCCTCTGGCGAAATCCTCAAGGGCCCGGCGATTCCGATTCAAGCACCTTGGTTTTATCCGTCGAGTCACTCATCTGATCGAAGAGCCGATTTTTTATGACCACGGCACAAATCACCATATACAGCATGAAGACCGGCTGTCGAAGCATGAAATGCGCACCAGAAAAAACCATCAAAACGAAGAGCAGTGTTATTGAAAAGGGATCACGAGCCTTGATCGCGCCGATCACCAACCAAAGGTACAAGACACCAAAGAGTACAACGCCTACGACACCCACTTGCGTAAGCAAGTCAAACAACAAGTTATGCGCCTCGAATCGTTTGCTCGGTGTATCCAGATAAGAAAATGCGCCAGGTCCATGGCCAAACACCGGCGACAACTTCCACACTTCGAACGCATGAATCCACAAGGTTTTACGCACGCCGCCCTTGTTTGGATCCAGCCCGATACCAAACGTGGAGTCTGACCTGCCAAACGCGAAAGGCGCTCGAGAGCCCTCCCCGACCGAACCGCTCGCCCCCACAAATTTCGATACATCTATCCTGAGCGCCTCGAGAATTTGCACGCCTGGCCCATCAAATAAAAACTTGAAAAAAGCAAACGCGAGCACAAACGCCGCGATCATTGTCGCAAAAAACCTCCAATTGATATTTTTCAGCCAGCACCAGGACAACAAAGTCAGCAACGGGATTCCGATACACCAGGCAAGGAGTAGCGCATCGCTTCTGACGCAAAATCCCAAAAAGAAAAAAAGCCAGAGAAACGCAAACTTCTTGAAAAATCGCCATCCTTGCCAATGAGTACGCTGAGAAATAGCCGCCAGCCAGATCGGCACCGGGAGTAAAAACAGGGCGAGCTGGTTAGGATTCATTGACCATGCGGCCACGCGAGAGGGGTAATACTGAGTATTGATCTCCAAGAGATCGGAGATCGAAACGCTGCCAATCAGAAAAACCAATAAAGGAATGGATAGCAACAGAATGGGGATGGTAACGATCGCCCTGATAAATCGCTGGAACTCGAACGCGCTCAAATCGCTGACGTAAGTCAGCACCAGCAGCGTGAAACAGGCCGCGTAGACATAAGCAACTCCGGTGTGTATCGATCCTTCACCACGCACGGAGCCCGTGAAGTAGCCGATGAGCGCCGTGACAATGAAGGCCGCCCAAAACAGCATGAGAGGATGCTTCAATTTCTGCAGAAAACCACTTCGCCGAACCAGGGCAAACGCTGCGATGAAAACCATCACCTCCGCAATCCCCACTGGCAGACCCGGAAGGCGAAGCATGGTTGATACCGACAAAAAAGCGACCAGCGCCGCTACGACCGGAAGTACACTTTTTTTATGCATATAGGGGGATCCCGGACACCAACGATCTGTTAACCAGACGGAAATGGGTCCAGCGCCCAAGTGCAGTAGCCTTTGCGCCAACCGCCTGATCACTCTCAACTTTTGCCAGGTCATTGAAACCGAATGTTTCATTGTTGACCGGTACATCAGCGTGCAGCGTGGCTGGATTGTAGGCAGCATGGAGCGGCAGGTCGGCTGTATCCGCCCAGCGGCTTAATCTATCGACGGCCGGTCAGATTCCACACGCAGGGAGGGGCTGAGGGGTACAAAATGGGTACAGCATTAAATATCTTTCACTTTCCGCCCTTTGTTTGCGGGCACCTATGGCTTTCCTGGCACATACTTCTAAAATGCGTCGTTTTTAAAGAAACAACCCGTTACAAAACGGCTAATCCACACTTTATGAGTCTGCCAGCGTGAAAATCCCCCTTTCCATCCTGAGCCTATTTTTTGCACTTACAGGGACGTTCATCACGCCAGCGGTCAATGCTGCTGAAACCACCGCGGCACCTCGAGATACGAAACAACTCAAGCTGGCTTCCGGCAGCTCTTTGCTGCTGGATATGCAGACCAACAAAGTCATCTATGCCAGCAACCCCGATGTGGTTGTCCCTATCGCCTCCGTCAGCAAATTGATGACGGGTCTTGTCGTGGTCGAAGCCAGGCAGAACATGGACGAGTACATCAATATCAACATCAGCGATACGCCAGAAATGAAAGGCGTGTTTTCCCGGGTGAAACTCAAAAGCGAATTGCCGCGCAGGGAAATGCTGCTGATCGCGCTGATGTCCTCGGAAAACCGCGCAGCCGCGAGCCTGGCCCACCACTATCCGGGCGGCTATGTCGCATTCATTGCCGCGATGAACGCCAAGGCCAAGGCGTTGGGCATGACCAGCACCCACTTCGTCGAACCGACTGGCCTCTCCCCTCGTAACGTCTCTACCGCACGTGACCTGAGCAAATTGCTGATCGCGGCGCACAAGTACCCGTTATTGACCGAGTTGAGCACCACCAAGGAAAAAACCGTCTCGTTCCGCAAGCCCAATTACAGCTTGGGTTTTCGCAACACCGACCATCTGGTCGGCAAGCCGAACTGGGACATCAAGTTGACCAAAACCGGTTTCACCAACGAAGCGGGTCACTGCCTGGTGCTGGTGACCAGCATGGGTAATCGTCCGGTGGCGCTGGTGATTCTCGATGCGTTCGGCAAGTACACGCACTTCGCCGATGCCAGTCGTATTCGCAACTGGGTCGAGACCGGCAAGGGCGCCAATGTTCCGTCTGAGGCCTTGCAGTACAAGTCGGAGAAGAACCTCAAGCACCGTCAGAGTGGTGTGGTTGAGGCTTCGAAGTAGTTGGGGATATATCCGTTTCTTCGGTAACGGCGGCTTATGGTTTCGCCCTTACGGCGAGTCACTTGGAAAAGCCCCAAGTAACCAAGCGCTCTTGCCCCTTTCGTTCAGTGCCTCGCCTAGGCTCGGCATGCCCTCGCTCCGGTCCTGCTCCGTGGGCCCGCCGCCATCGGCCATCCCTGGCCGGGGGCGGCTAACCCGGCATCCATGCCGGGTTGCCCACTACGCAGAACCTCCACTCGGCCTCTCGAGGGGGCGCTCAGATCAAAAGCGGAAGGCGAGCTAACGCTCGGCCTGATGAGTGGTGGAAATCAAAAGCAAACGCGATTCCCTGTAGGAGCGAGGCTTGCCCGCGAAAAACGACCGGACAACGCGTTCATTCAGACAGCCCGCGTTATCGTTG
>NZ_JAHBDD010000026.1:0-65075 GCF_019956155.1 Pseudomonas sp. BF-RE-22
CGCGAAGGCGTCAGAACTGACGAAACTGATTCAGGAATACTGCACTTCCATCTCATCCAGCTGATGATCAAAGCTTTTCAGCCGCGCCGTCCACGTATAAACCAGCACTTCAAAATCCCGATTGATCACCGCCCCGCCCGTCACGTCCGCGCGTGGGTCGCAGAAATCCAGCTGATAGCGTTCGCGTGCCATGGCGGCGGCGACATCGGAGAGTTCACGGGCATTATTCAGCCAGTGCCAGTCGTCCTCGGACACTTGTTTGTCGAGGGCCAGGCATTGCTTCTTCAAGGTTTCGAGGCTTTTTTCCAGCGGTGTGCCGGTGAGTTCGCCCATGACTTCCTGGAACGTGCGCCCCGGTTGCCAGTAACTGCCCCAGAAGTAACGATCGAACACCGTTTCGACCCGGCGCAAAGCGACCTTGGTGTCCCAGATCAGCACCAGGGTCTTGCCTTGTTCGAGTTGTCTTTTTTTGATGCGCTGACCCTGGAACGAAGCCCAGGCCACCACCACGATCGCCATCACCGCGATCAGCGCCGCCGCGCTATCGAGAAACACCAGCGCCTTGTCGATCTGGTGGGCCAGCATGATGCCGTAGAAATAGGTGGCCGACAGCAATACCAACGCCGCAATAGCGCACCAGAAGCCGGGAGCATAAGGGTTTTTCATTGTTGGAATCCCCATGACCAACGCGAGCCTTGATTGATGAGTTCGACGCGCGACCTCATCAAGTCAAAGCATAGCAACGGCCTCAGGGTTTGCCGGTATTCGAGCCTTGCGTTCGTCCGCTTTCCCAGCCGCCGCCCAGCGCCAGGAACAGATCGATCTGGCTCAACGCAACCTGAGTGTTGGCGGCGGCCAGTTGTGCCGTGACGTCGGTGTAGGTGCGGGTCGCCTGCAGGTCGGCCAGGAACGACTCGCGGCCGGCCTGGAAGAAACGGTGCGTCTGGTCGGCAGCCAGCTTCGCCGATTGTTCGGCGTCCGCCAGGGCTTCTCGACGCTGCAGCAACGCCGAGTATTGCGCCAGGCTGGTCTGGGTTTCACGTATGGCGTTGAGAACGACACCATCAAAGTGCGCCAGCGTCGCCTGGGTCACGGCTTCAGCTTCGCGGATTCGCGCCCGGGCTCCGTTGGTCGGCACGCTCCAGCTCAGCGATGGGCCGAAGCCCCAGCGATTGGTGGAGGGTTCGCCGAGGTTTTCCAGAATGCCGACGGTGCCGATGGTCGCGCCGATGCGGATGTCCGGGTACAGCTCACCGGTGGCGACACCGATACCGGCCGTCGCAGCGGCCAGCCGACGCTCAGCCTGGCGGATATCGGGGCGACGCTTGAGCAGTGAGGCGCCATCGCCCACCGGCACCAATTGCGCGATTTTCGGCAGCTGCGCGCAACTGGCGGTGCCGGCCGGCAATTGATCGACCGGTTTGGCCAGCAGCATCGACAGGCGGAACAGCCCGGCCTGACGCGCAGCCTCGTAGCGCGGCATCTCGGCGCGCAGGGACTTGAATTGGGTTTGCGAACGGGTGACCTGGGTTTCATCACCTCGACCGGCGTCGCGCAGGCGCTGGATCAATGTGGTGCTCTGCGATTGCAGGTCGAGGGAGTGCTGGGCAATTTCCCGTTCTTCATTAGCCGCACACACCTGGGTGTAGGCGCGCACCACATCGGCCACCAACGTGATACGTGCGGTATCGGCGGCGGCCTGGGTCGCATCGGCATTGGCCTTGGCCGCTTCGATGCCGCGCTTGAGCGTGCCGAACAGATCGAACTGGTATGAAGCGCTGATGCCGATATCACCGATGTTGGCCACCGGCACTTTCTCAGGCAACAGGAACGCTTCGCCGGACTCCTGCAAACGCTCAGCGCCCATTTTTATGCCACCGCTCCAGCCTCCGGCGGCCTCGGCTTCATCGACCTGCGCGCGAGCCCGCAGCAGGCTGGCGGCCGCCACACGCAGATCGGTGTTGGACGCCAACGCTTGCTGGACCAGTTGATTGAGCCGTGGATCCTGATACAGCCGCCACCAATCGGCCGGCACCGGCGCCGAGACCACCGGTTTGCCGTCCACGGCCAGTTCGCCCTGAAAATCTTCGCGGTGAACGGCCGCCTCTTCCGGCAGTTGATAATCCGGTCCGACCATCTGGCACGCCGACAGCAGCAAACTCAATCCGGCAATCGCCAAACCCGAGGCCCTGCTCATTTGGCCGGCTCCTGCTGCTGGTCGCCGATGATCGACACCGTCGCGGTGCGCCCGGCAATCATGCGGAAATCCGCCGGCACGTCATCGAAGGCGATCCGCACCGGAATCCGCTGCGCCAGCCGCACCCAGCTGAACGCCGGGTTGACGTTGGGCAGCAGGTTGCTGCCGCTGCTGCGGTCACGGTCTTCGATGCCGGCGACGATGCTTTCCACATGCCCGCGCAGGCGAGCGCGGTCGCCGATCACGCGAATGTCGACTGACTGGCCGACATGAATGCCGTCGAGTTTGGTTTCTTCGAAATAGCCGTCGATGTGAAAGGAATTGCTGTCCACCACCGACAACACCGGGCGCCCTGCGGTGACGAATTCCTGCGCACGCGGCGCACGGTCGTTGACGTAGCCATCCACCGGGCTGCGGATGGTCGAGCGGTCGAGGTTGAGCTGGGCGCTGTCCACCGCCACTTGCGCTTCCATCAGCGCCACTTCGGCGCGGGCGACTCGTGATTGGCTCTCTTCCAGTTGCTCGCCCGGCACCAGATTGCCGAGGCCACGGTTACGCTTGGCTTCGCGTTGCGCTTGCGCCAGGGTTTCCTGACGGTCGGCGACCGCTGCTTTGGCTTGGCGCAGGGCGAGTTTGAAACGGTCCTGATCGATGCTGAACAGCACCTGGCCGCGTTTCACCAATTGGTTGTCGCGCACGTCCACTTGCTGAATCAGCCCGGACACGTCCGGGGCGATCTGCACGATGTCGGCGCGAATGTGTCCGTCACGGGTCCACGGGGCGAACATGTAATACATCACCATGCGCCAGACCACGACAACGGCGAAGGTCACGATCAGCAGGGTCAGGACCACACGACCGAGGGTCAGAAAAGGTTTTTTCATGTCATCAGGTATCGACTGAGTGAGTCCACGGCGCCGAGCAGCAAAGCGTAGAGAGCCACGTTGAACAATGCCCGGTGCCAGACCAGACGGTAAAAGTGCAGGCGCGTCAGCAACCCGTGCACCAGCAGGTAAATCACATAGGTAATGCCCATCAGCACCAGCAGCGTGGGCAGGAACACCCCGCTGATATCCAGATCACCGATCATAAAGGCGCTCCATCGATGCCATGGGGAAGCGGTTCTTCGAGGTCACCGGTGCCGAGGAATTCCACACCGGGCAGCAAGGCCAGACGCAAGCCGCTCAAGGCGTGCAGCAGGTGCAGGCGGGCGCCGTCATCGCATTCGCGGTTCAGGGCACGGCGCGCGCGGTCCATGGTCATCAACAACGCACTGGGCGCCGGCAAACGTTCGCCAGCCTTGAGGCAGGCTTTGAAATACTCGCCGACCTCAGCCACCACTTGGTGCAGCAATGTTTGCGGTACGCCGAACACTCGCGGCGTGTAGGCCAGCAAGTCGAGCAAGTTGAGCGCCACGCGCACTTCGCGCAATGCGATGCCGGTGTCCTGGCCGGTCATGGCCAGCCGCGGCAAATGCTGCATCAAACGGTCGAGCACCTGCACACCCAAGCGGCGATGCTCGGCCAGGGAGGCCGGCTCGGTGAGGCTGACGATGTCGCGCCAACTGAAACGGGTCAGGCGCTTGGCCGCCAGTTCTGCGCCGAACGGCCGGGCGATCAGGGTCCAGACAAACGCAAACAGCAAACCGACCGGGCCGGCCAGGTTGGAATTGGCGAAGCTGAGGAAATCCGCGTCGTAAGCGCCCTGGATGCTGATGAAGGACGAGGTGTTGACCAGCGTCAGCAGCATGCCCAGGTAAAACTGCGGCTTGACCGTCAGGGTGCCGATGCAAATGAACGGCACGGCGAACGCCAGCACCAGCATCGGGAAATCATGCAGGTTAGGCAGCACCAGGAACAGGTAAAGACTGGCGAACAGCACCGACATCGCCGTCCAGAAGAAGAACCGGTAAATCTGCGGCGCCGGGTCGTCCATCGACGCGAAGAAGCTGCACGCCACCGCCGCCAGAATCACCGCGCTGCCGCCGTCGGTCCAGCCGAGCAGAATCCACAACACCGAGGCGACAATGATCGCGGTGACCGTGGACGCCGCCGAATAAAACATCAGCCCACGGTCGAGAAACGGTGACAGGCGACCGAGGCGCCAATGCCGGTACACCGCGCGCCAACTGTCCTGGCTTTCGCACTGTATGGCGTATTGCAGGCTGCGGCAGTCCTGCCACAAATCGATCCATTCGCCGAGACGGTACAGCGCGTTGGAGAACAGCAATTGCTTGCGATCATCCAGTGCTTCGGCAGTGGGTTGCAGTGCTTCGAGTTGATCTTTCAGCGCTTGCCAGCGACCGAGGTCGGCGTCTTTATGGTCAAGCCATTCGGTGGTGGCGGCCAGTAATGGCGCGAACTTATCCACAAGCTCCGGCGTGCGCCGCTCAAGGGCGTAAAGCGCGTCATCGAACGCGTCGATCACCGGCAGCAGATGAATCATTCGGCCGCGCAGTTCCTTGGTATTTCGCACGGTTTGCGGGCGCGCGCCTTCGTGGGGCAACTGGCCGATCATCAATTCCAGGGTGTTAAAGGTCGCGACCATCGACGAGCGCAGCGCGCTGACTTCGTCCGGCTGCACGTTGCGGCTGAGGAATCGCAGGCTGTAGGTCGAGGCATCGGCAAACCATTTGTTCACCGAATCGTTGAACACCGGCGCCAGCCGTCGCGGCCAGAACATCGCGCCGACCACCGCCGCGACGGCGATGCCGAGGAAGATCTCTTCAGTCCGCGCTTCAGCGACATCCCACACCGCCAACGGGTTATCCACCACCGGCAAGGCGATCAGCGGCAGGGTGTAACCGGCAAGCATCAACGCGTAACTGTTGGCGGTACGCAGGTGCAGCGACAGGAACAGCAGAATCCCGGTCCACAGCGCGATAACAATCACCAGCACATAGGGGCTCTGAACAAACATCGGCACGAAAAAAACTGCCGCCGCCGCACCCAGAAACGTACCGACCGCGCGGTACAACGCCTTGGAACTGGTGGGGCCGACAAACGGACTGGAAACGATGTAAACCGTGGCCATCGCCCAATACGGACGCGGCATTTGCATGAGCATGGCGATGTACAGCGCAATCATCGACGCCGCGAAAGTGCGCACGCCGTAGAACCAGTCCCGCGCCGGGGGAACGCCGGTAAAAAATCCGCTCAAGGGTTCACCACCGACGGAGCGTTGGCCGCTTCAAACGCTTTCAATACCCGCAAAGCTGCCTCCAGATCACTCGGGGCGATGCCTTCCAGCACTTCATTACGCAAGCGCACCAACTCGATTTCGACGGCCTGCACCAACTCCCGACCGGTGTCGGTCAGGCTCAGGCATTTGGCGCGGCGGTCATGGGCATCTTCGGTGCGGCAAACGTAGCCGGCATGACACAACTGATCGAGCAGCCGCACCAGCGAAGGGCTCTCCATCCCGGCCGCCTGCGCCACCGTCACCTGCCGCACGCCCTCGCCCAACCGCCCGATCATCAACAACGGAACGGCGCAGGCTTCGGAGATTCCATAGTTGACCAGCGTGGTCTGGCAGATCTTCCGCCAATGCCGGGCGGCCACCACCATGGAGCTGCTGATGTTCATCTGGAGAGCGTCGAGGTTTTTTGGCACGAGCGGAAAGACACACTGTTAGTTTGCTAACTATCAATATGTCATTTGAGGGGAAAGTTGGTCAAGTTTTGAAACAATTTTTAGGAAGATGATCGGTTTTTAACCGCCTCGCCCTTTCCTCAGCAACACATCCAGTTGATCCACCACCTCCGCCCAATCCGCGTCATCCAGAATGTCGTCGCGCAAAAACTGCGCCTGGCTCGGGCTCCAGAAAAAGGCGTCGGCCAAATGTAGTTCGGGCTTGAGCGGTGAGTGGGTGGCGATGAATTTATCGATGCTTTCGGCGTCATCGGGCAGGCCGAGTTGTTTGAACAGGGAAGGGAGGCTGTGGGTTGGGGATTCCATGTCTAGCTCCTTTTTTATGGCAAATGAAGGGTGACTGCTGCGCAGTCAATCGCGGGCAAGCCTCGCTCCTACAATGGACTGCGTAGTCCTGTAGGAGCGAGGCTTGCCCGCGAAGGCGATGTCACTGTCGCCGCAAAACTCAACTACTCAACTCCCGCACCTCGGCATGCGGCACCATTTTCAGGAACTCCGGCACGCTCATGTGCAGCAGGTTGTTGTGGTTGCCGGCCTCCAGGTAGATGTCGTTCTGCCGGGTCAGCAAGGGGTCGATGACCATGTCCAGGCCATAGGACTCACCCAACGCCGGCACCGCGCCGCGTTCGCAGTCTTCGAACAGATGCGCCAGGGTGCTTTCCCGGGTGATCTGCCACTCGCCGCTGCTGCGCACTTTGCTCAGGTCCAGGTGACGACTCGCCGGCAGCACGGCCATCAGGAAATGACCGTGGTGGTCGTCGAGGATCACCGACTTGGCCACCCGTTCGGCAGGAATGCCCGCGACCCGCGCCGTTTCAAGGCTGCTGGCCGAGTGTGGGTGGGTAACGATGTCAAATTCGCAGTGCGCCTTTTCCAGGCTGCGCTGCATGGTTCTTGCCATACGCATGATGCACCTCGGTGTCCGCAACAACGTTCACGGACAATGAATAAACCTGTTCTCACCATTGAAAAGTCTAGGCCCGCTGGCGTCTTCGCGTGGGAAATCTGCCCACCGGAACACCGTCGACAACTGTACAAAATTCGTACAACCCACCACTCGACTAGACTGTATTTAGCGATGGGCGTCAGCGGGAACGCGGACTGAACGGATGGCGAGGCGCTCTCAGGTTCATCGTCGGAACGCCGCCCGGAACAGGCTCGCGCCTACAAGGAGGGTCAAGTGAACATTCGTTGCTGTGCAGTCGCACTACTGCTGGCCCTGAGCGGGTCGGCGTTCGCGACGGACACAATCGTGCTGATTCCCAACCCCATCGGAATCTGGCTGATCACATTCGGCATCGCGTTCCTGATCGCCGAAGCCGCCTTGCCCAACTACGGCGTGATCGGGTTGGGCGGGATTGTGATGTTCGTCATCGGCGCGGTGATCCTGAGCAACACCGAAGTGCCTGTGCCGTTGATGATCGGCCTGGGGCTGATCAGCGCGTTGCTGTTGATATTCCTGGTGATCCACGCCCTGAAAACCCGACCGCGCCAAACCGTCAGTGGCGATGCAGGACTGGTGGGCAGCGTGGCCCCGGTGATGTCGTTGCAGCCCGGCAATGCCTGCAACGGCTGGGTGCACCTGCAAGGCGAAAAGTGGCAAGTACTCAGCGCCACGCCACTGCAACCCGGGCAACAGGTCCGGGTGGTGGCACGCAAGGGATTAGTGCTGAAAGTGGCCGCGGCTGACGCGGCGCCGGATGGAGAATAACCATGGGCCTGCAACTGGGTTTTGCCGCGCTGCTGCTGTTGGTGATTGCACTGGCGGGATCGACTTTTCGCATCCTGCGCGAATACGAGCGCGGGGTGGTGTTCCAGCTCGGTCGTTTCTGGCAAGTCAAAGGCCCCGGCCTGATCCTGCTGATTCCGGTGGTCCAGCAAATGGTCCGCGTCGACTTGCGTACCGTGGTGCTCGACGTGCCACCGCAAGACGTGATCACCCGCGACAACGTTTCGGTCAAGGTCAATGCGGTGCTGTACTTCCGCGTGCTCGACCCGCAGAAGGCGATCATCCAGGTCGAAGATTTCCTGATGGCCACCAGTCAACTGGCCCAGACCACCTTGCGCGCGGTGCTTGGTAAACACGAACTCGATGAACTGCTGGCCGAGCGCGAACGGCTGAACATCGACATCCAGCAAGTGCTCGATGCGCAGACCGACGCCTGGGGCATCAAGGTCGCCAACGTCGAAATCAAGCACGTAGACCTCAACGAATCGATGGTCCGCGCCATCGCCAAGCAGGCCGAAGCCGAGCGGGAACGTCGGGCCAAGGTCATCCACGCCGAAGGCGAATTGCAAGCCTCGGAAAAACTCATGCAGGCCGCCGAAATGCTCGGCCGTCAGCCGGGCGCCATGCAGCTGCGTTACATGCAGACCCTGAGTTCGATTGCCGGGGACAAGAGTTCGACCATCGTTTTTCCACTGCCCATCGAGCTGCTCAAGGGCATGGCGGATTTGTCGAAACCTTGAGCAATCAGCCTTTGGGCAACACGGCGCACTCGCCGAGCCAGGTCAGTAAACGGTCGAGACAGGCTTCGACCGACTGCGCCCCGGTGTCGAGTACCAGCGCAGCGGACGGGGGCGGTTCATAAGGCGCGGAAACCCCGGTAAACCCGGCCAAATCACCGCGACGTGCGCGGGCGTAATGACCTTTGGGGTCACGCCGCTCGCACACCGCCAGTGATGCGCTGCACCAGACTTCGCGGTAGTCCTCGCCCAGACGCGTGGCAAACAACTCACGCAACTCCAGTAACGGCGCGATCATCGCCAGAATCACGATGTGCCCGTTCTCCACCAGCAATGCCGCCACTTCGCTGGCACGGCGAATATTTTCCTGGCGATCGCTGTCAGCAAAACCCAGATCACGATTGAGCCCGACCCGCAGCCCATCGCCGTCGAGCACGACGCTCTGCACGCCGCGTTCGAATAATTCGGCGTGCAGCGCCTGGGCCAGGGTCGACTTCCCCGCTGCCGGCAAACCGGTCAGCAAAATCACCGTGCCGCGATGGCCGTTGCGGGCTTCACGTTGTGCCCGGCTGATGCTCGCCGTCGGCGCCTGCAGGTTATTGAGTCTGGACATGCGTCACCGGCACCGTGATGTCGCCCGCCGCCCACGCTGATTCGCGATTGGCCAACGCGGTGGCGATGGACTGGACTTCGGTGGACTGCACCTGGTCCGGCAGCGGATCGAGCCCCGCGCTGGCAAAAATCTGCCCGTACGCGTTGCGCAGATCGGCGTACGACAGGTCGCGGCGCAGATCGGCTTGCAAGGTGTTCAACTCGCCCTGAATCAAGTCCAGTTCGCCCAGCCCCGCCGCCTGATAGCGATTGCGCAGTTGGCCGACAATCTGCCCGTCAATGTCCGACAGTTGCTGATTGGTCTTGAATTGCCGCAGCGCCTCGCGGTAGTTGGCGTTGGCCACATAGAGCTGCGCCAGCACCGCAATCGACATGGCCTGGCGGCGCGCCGTGGCCACTTCTTCACCGGCCTTGGCGACGTTGATCGCCGCCGGAGCCGAAATCACGTTGAACAGGTTCCAGGTCACCTTCACGCCGTAGTCGGCCCAACCCTGCTCCACCAGGAAGGAGTTGCTGTCGTAATGCCCGCCAGCGGAGAACTCCAGCCCCGGCAGCAGACGCAGCATGGCTTTGCGGGTTTCGGCGGCGCTGATGCGGCTCTGGTAATCCTGCTCACGCAGTTCCGGGCGGCTGGTCAGGGCTTCCTGCTCCAGGGTGGCGAGGTCAACCTTGAGTTCCGGGATGACGTAGTCGTCCTGGGTCGCCAGGGTCAGTTCGGTGCCCAGCGGCAGATTGATCAGGGTCGCCAGTTCGGTTTTCGCCAGCGACAGGGCGCGGCGCTGTTCTTCGAGTTGGCGCGTGGCTTCGATCAGCGAGCGTTGATATCCCAGCGCCTGGATCGGATCGCCGATGCGCTGCTGGCTCATGCTCTGGCTGTTGCCGCGCGCGGTCTCGACCCGGGACATGAGGCTGTCGATCTGCTTGAGCAAGCGCTCGGCGGCCATGGCTCGCCAATAGGCCGAGCGCACGTCCTGAACGATGGTGTTGATCACTTTGCGCCGGCGTTCCTGAACGATCAGCCGCTGGTCGCCCTGTTGCTTGGCACTGATGTAACTGACGCCGAAATCGAGCACGTTCCAGACCATGGTCAGGTCTGCCACTTCACGATCGCGGTCCTGTGAAGTCGACGGCTCCAACGACTGGGTGCCGGTCCGCACACTCTGGCTGCTGGAGGCGCTGACGTTGTTGCGGCCGACATAACCGGCGTCCAGCGCCATGCGCGGCAGCATGTCGAAACTGGCGAGGTCGAGTTGGCGCTTGGCCAATGCCTCTTCCATGATCTTGAGCCGGCCTTCGAGGTTGTACTTCACCGCGCGGGCCATGGCCTGATGCAGGGTCAGCGGACCGCTGAGCGGTTCCTGCCCCTTGTACATGCTTTGCAGATCGCTTCTGGCGCGCTGTTCGCTGACGCTGCGTTCGATCGGTTCACTTTTGACGGCACATCCACTGATCGCCAACGCGAGCAGACTGGCGACAAACAACTGCTGACTTCTCTTCATCCTTGACTGCCCCTGGGTGACGCACTGCTTTAAGTATTTCAGGCCTGCATTTCGCTGATGCCGGCCTGTTTCAAAGCAGCGGCCAGGTCGTTGACCTGCCGTTGCTCGGTATCTTTGAGCTGTTGCAATTGCTGGACGAGGCTCGGCGCGCCAAACACGCCGCGCAGCCCCTGTGAAACATCGCCGGCCTTGATCGAATGGTTGCCAAAGGAATTCAGCGAGTCTCGCTCGTTACCGGACTCCTGATTAAACAGACTCGACAACGTGCTGGTGCTGAAAACCCCGCCATCGCCACCACCGAAACCAAGGAAGCCGTGGCCTGCACCTTCGCCGCCGCTGTCGCTGCTGCTGAACACCTGCGCGATGAAACTCTGCGCCAGCGCGCCGTTGTTCATGAAGATGTCGCCCAACGGCCGGATGCCGTTGCCGATCACCCGGTCCTCGAACAACGGGGCAAACGTCAGCGGCGAGCCGAGATCACCGGAGGGCGGGGCGAAGATGATCGGTTGCAGTGGCACGTTCGGTTGATCGGTCACGGTCACCGGGTCGCTGCTGAGGAACTCCGGATCCGGGGTCACCTGCACCGTAGCCGGCGCCACGACGCCTATCGCATAGTTGTTGGAGACCGACACCGTGGCCCCCGCGTTACCCGCCAGGTCGGTGACATTGCTTGTGTCGAGGGCGATGAAGTTGCTCGGGTCACTGACATTGGCAGTTGGCGTGAAGGTCGCGGTCCAGGTCTTGCCGCCGTCGCTGCTGCTCAGGTTGGACAAGTCGCCGTTGGTCACGCTCAGGTCCGACAGGTCGAAATCACTCACGGCCTCGCTGAAGGTAAACGTCACCACCGTGCTCTGGCCGGCAGCCATGCTCGGGTTGGCGACCACGATGCTCACCGTTGGCCGGGTTACGTCCAGGGCGTAGTTGTTGGAAATAGCGATGCTCGCGCCGGCATTCCCCGCGAGGTCCTGCAAGGTGCCGGTGTCGAGCACGATCAGGTTGGTCGCATCGTTGATGCCGGAGGTCGGCGTCAGGGTCGCGGTCCAGGTGATACCGCCGTCGCTGCTGGTCAGGTTCGACAGCACAGCGTTGGCCACGCTGATGTCCGACAGATCGAATCCACTCACCGCTTCACTGAAGGTGATGGTCACCGTGGTGGTTTCGCCGATGCCCAGGCGGTTGTCGGCAACCACGATGGTGGCGGTCGGCAGCGCGGTGTCGATGGCGAAATTGTTGGAGTCGGTGGTGCCCACGCCGCTGTTGCCCGAGGCGTTGGCCACGCCGGTGTTGTCGAGGGTGATCAGGTTACTCGTGTCGGTGATGCTCGACGTCGGGGTGAACGTTGCCGTCCAGGTGACGCCGCCATCGCCCGAAGACACGTTGCTGAGCGTGCCATTTGCAATCGTCAGGTCGGCGTTGGAGAAACCGCTCACTGCTTCGCTGAAGGTGATGGTCACCGTAGCGGTTTCACCCGCCTTCAGCGCCGTGTCGGAGACCACAATGGTGGCTGTCGGCAGCACAGTGTCGATCGTGAAGTTCGCCGAGTTGGTGGTTCCGCTGCCCGTGTTACCGGCGATGTCGGTCACCCCGGTGTTGTTCAGGGTGATGAGGTTGCTGGTGTCCTTGATGCCAACCGTCGGTGTGAACGTGGCGGTCCAGGTGATGCCGCCATCGCTGCTGCTCACCGCGCTCAACGTACCGTTGGGGATGCTCAGGTCACTGTTGTCGAAACCGTTCACGGCTTCGCTGAACGTGATAGTCACCAGCGTGGTTTCGCCCGCGCTGAGGGTGCTGTCGGCGACCACGATGGTCGCGGTGGGCCGGGCTGTGTCGATGGTGTAGTTGTTGGAATCGGTGGTGCCTGAGCCCGAGTTACCGGCCAGGTCCGCGATCCCCGTGTTGTTCAGCGTGATGAGGTTGGTCGCATCGTTGATGCTCGCGCTCGGCGTGAAAGTGGCCGTCCAGGTGATGCCGCCGTCGCTGCTGCTGACCGCGCTCAAGGTGCCGTTGGCAATCGTCAGGTCGGCGTTGGTGAAGCCAGTGACTGCCTCGCTGAAGGTGATCGTCACCAGCGAGGTTTGACCCACCGCCAGCGTGGGGTCCGTCACAATGATCGTCGCCGTCGGGCGCACGGTGTCGATGGCGTAGTTGTTGGAGTCGGTGCTGCCGATGCCGGTGTTGCCCGAGCCGTTTTGTACACCGCTGTTGTCCAGCGTGATCAGGTTGGTGCTGTCGGTGATGGCGCTGGTCGGGGTGAAGGTCGCCGTCCAGGTGATGCCGCCATCGCTGCTGCTCACCGCCGTCAAGGTGCCGTTGGCGATGGTCAGGTCGGCGTTGCTGAAACCGGTCACGGCCTCGGAGAACGTGATGGTCACCAGCGACGTTTCGCCAATTTTTAGCGCGTTGTCGGCAATGACAATGGTGGCCGTCGGAATCACGGTATCAATCGTGTAGTTACCAGAGTTGGTGGTGCCGCTGCCTGTGTTGCCGGAGAGGTCGGCCACACCGGTATTGTTCAGGGTGATGACGTTGGTCGCATCGTTCACACCCACTGTTGGCGTGAAGGTCGCGGTCCAGGTGATGCCGCCGTCGCTGCTGCTCACCGCGCTCAAGGTGCCGTTGGCGATGCTCAGGTCCGCATTGGTGAAACCGCTGACCGCTTCGCTGAAGGTGATGGTCACCAGCGAGGTTTCACCGGCGGTCAGGGTTGGGTCGGCCACGACGATGGTCGCGGTAGGCCGGACGGTGTCGATGGCGTAATTATTGGAATCGGTGGTGCCGCTGCCGGCATTGCCCGACAGGTCGCTGATGCCGGTGTTGTCCAGGGTGATCAGGTTGGTCGTGTCGTTGATGCTGGCGCTCGGCGTGAAGGTCGCGGTCCAGGTGATGCCGCCATCGCTGCTGCTGACCGCGCTCAAGGTTCCGTTGGCAATCGTCAGGTCGGCGTTGGTGAAACCAGTGACCGCCTCGCTGAAGGTGATGGTCACCAGTGAGGTTTCACCGATCCTCAGCGCAGTATCCGCCACGACGACGGTTGCTGTCGGACGCACGGTGTCGATGGCGTAGTTGTTCGAATTGCTGGTGCCGATGCCCACGTTGCCGCTGCTGCCCCCCTGCACGCCGCTATTGTCCAGGATGATCAGGTTGGTCGCATCGGTGATGGCGCTGGTCGGGGTGAAGGTTGCCGTCCAGGTGATGCCGCCATCGCTGCTGCTCACCGCCGTCAAGGTGCCGTTGGCGATGGTCAGGTCGGCGTTGCTGAAACCGGTCACGGCCTCGGAGAACGTGATGGTCACCAGCGAGGTTTCGCCGATTCTCAGCGCGGTATCGGCGACGACAATGGTGGCTGTCGGTGCCACGGTATCAATCGTGTAGTTACCGGAGTTGGTAGTCCCGCTGCCTGTGTTGCCGGAGAGGTCGGCCACACCGGTATTGTTCAGGGTGATGACGTTGGTCGCATCGTTCACACCCACCGTTGGCGTGAAGGTTGCGGTCCAGGTGATGCCGCCGTCGCTGCTGCTCACCGCGCTCAAGGTGCCGTTGGCGATGCTCAGGTCCGCATTGGTGAAACCGCTGACCGCTTCGCTGAAGGTGATGGTCACCAGCGAGGTTTCGCCGGCGGTCAGGGTTGGGTCGGCCACGACGATGGTCGCGGTAGGCCGGACGGTGTCGATGGCGTAATTGTTGGAATTGGTGGTGCCGCTGCCGGCGTTGCCTGACAGGTCGCTGATGCCGGTGTTGTCCAGGGTGATCAGGTTGGTCGTGTCGTTGATGCTGGCGCTCGGCGTGAAGGTCGCAGTCCAGGTGATGCCGCCATCGCTGCTGCTGACGGCGCTCAAGGTGCCGTTGGCAATCGTCAGGTCCGCGTTGGTCAAACCACTGACTGCTTCACTGAAGGTGATGGTCACCAGCGAGGTTTCACCGATCCTCAGCGCAGTATCCGCCACGACGATGGTTGCCGTTGGCCGCACGGTGTCGATGGCGTAGTTGTTGGAGTCGGTGGTGCCGCTGCCGGCGTTGCCCGACAGGTCGCTGACACCCGTGTTGTCCAGGGTGATCAGGTTGGTGCTGTCGGTGATGGCGCTGGTCGGGGTGAAGGTCGCCGTCCAGGTGATGCCGCCGTCGCTGCTGCTCACTGCGCTCAAGGTGCCGTTGGCGATGGTCAGGTCGGCGTTGCTGAAACCGCTCACCGCCTCGGCGAAGGTGATGGTCACCAGCGAGGTTTCGCCGATTTTCAGTGCATTGTCGGCCACCACGATGGTCGCGGTCGGACGCACGGTATCAATGGCGTAATTGTTGGAATCGGTGGTGCCGCTGCCGGCGTTGCCCGACAGGTCGCTGATGCCGGTGTTGTTCAGGACGATCAGGTTGGTCGTGTCATTGATGCTGGTGTTCGGGGTGAAGGTTGCAGTCCAGGTGATGCCGCCGTCGCTGCTGCTCACCGCCGTCAATGTGCCGTTGGCGATGGTCAGGTCGGCGTTGGTGAAACCACTGACCGCTTCGCTGAAGGTGAACGTCACCAGCGAGGTTTCGCCGATGCTCAGCGCGGTGTCGGCCACGACGATGGTCACGGTCGGCCGCACGGTATCAATGGCGTAGTTGCTCGAGTCAGTGGTGCCGCTGCCGGCGTTGCCCGCCAGGTCGCTGACACCGGTGTTGTCCAGGGTGATCAGGTTGGTCGAGTCAGTAATGCTGGCCGTCGGTGTGAACGTGGCCGTCCAGGTGATGCCGCCATCGCTGCTGCTCACCGCCGTCAAGGTGCCGTTGGCAATCGTCAGGTCCGCGTTGGTTAAACCAGTCACGGCCTCGTTGAAGGTGATGGTCACCAGCGAGGTTTCGCCGACTTTGAGCGCCGTGTCGGCAAACACGATGCCCGCAGTCGGGCGAGCGGTATCGACGACGTAGTTATTGGAATTGGTGGTGCCGACGCCAGCAGTGCCCAGGCCGTTGATCACCCCGGTATTGTCGAGGGTGATGACGTTGGTCGTGTCGGAAATACTGGCGGTTGGCGTGAACGTTGCCGTCCAGGTGATACCGCCGTCGCTGCTGCTCACTGCGCTCAAGGTGCCGTTGGCGATGGTCAGGTCCGCGTTAGTGAAACCGGTCACCGCTTCGGAGAAGGTGATGGTCACCAGGCTCGTTTCGCCGATGCTCAACGTGCTATCGGCGACCACAATGGTTGCGGTCGGCGGCGGTGCATAGGCGGTATTGAGTATCCCGCCGTCGTTGTAGATTGCCGCCACGGCGGTCGGCGAGGTGCCAATTGTCCCCCCGCCCTGCGCAGAACCACCGGCACCGCTGCCCGCGGCATTACCGGACAGGGCCGCGAAGTTGGCGGCGGTGATCAGCAATGTGCCCTTGTTCCAGATCGCACCGACGCCCCGGCCGCCGATGCCGCCGTTGGAGGCGTTGCTGCCTTGACCACCGCCACCGCCGCCGCCGCCACCGGCGCCGATGTTGTTGGTAATGTTCGACGTGCCGATGATGGTGATAACGCCGGAGCTTGCGTTGTAGATCCCGCCCGCCGCGTTGCCGCCGGCGCCACCGACCTTGTCCCAACCGGCGCCGCCGCCACCGCCGCCAATGGAAATCGTGCCATTGGTGGCCGTCGCACCGTTACCGCCGTTGCTGTAGTAGGAAACGCCCACGCCGCCAGCCCCGCCAGTGCTGGTACCGCCGCGACCGCCCATGTGGGTCGCGTCGTAACCGCCGCCGTAACCACCAACGCCACCGCTGCCCGCCTGGCCGCCCAACGTGCCGGTGCCCGGCCCGGCCGAACCGCCGTGCCCGCCACCCTGGCCGCCCAGACCGCCACCGCCGCCGCCGCCACCGCCGTAAAACGCCCCCGTGACACCGCCGCCGCCACCGCCGCCAGAAGCGGCGTTTGAGGTCACGGTCACGTTGTTCAGCGTCAGGACCCCTGCGTTGAAAATCCCCCCGGCCATCGCGCCCGTGGCGCCGTAGCCACCGTTGCCGCCCGTGCCCGACACCAGGCCACGGGTGATCACCAGACCATCGAGCGTCACGGTTTTGCCCGCCGCAATTTCAATCACCCGGGTCCTGTACTGACCGTCGAGAGTCACATCCGCCACACCGTCGTTGTTCAAGTCGCCATCAACGATGATGTTCTTGTTGATCAGCAGTTCGGAGGTCAACTGCACCGTCATGCCGGTGCTGAAAGTGACGGTATCGCCGTTCTGCGCCGAAGCGATGGCGGCACGCAATGAGCCAACGCCGGTGTTGGCATTGTTGGTGGCCGTCCAGCTCGCCAGGCCCCACTGATAGTCGCTCATGGCCATTTTCGACAGCACGTTGGCGCTTTCGATATTGCCGGTGGCGATCTCCAGATCCCAGTCGCCACCCACGCCGGTACGGTTGCTGGACGCCGCCACATCACGGCCGGTCAATTGCGCCAGGGAATCGACGAAGTTCAAACCCCGTTCACCCTCGGCGGTGTAGCAGCCGTAGATCAGGATGTCGCCGCCGACGTTCATGTCCTTGCCGATTTCCGCCAGCACCGCGCTGCGGGCCGCGACGTTGTCGGCAGACAGGTAACTGTTCCCCAGCCACAGATCGCCCGCATTGCCGTGGGCGATGATCTGCACCGAGCTGATGCCCTGATGGGTGTCCAGGTAATCGGCAATCTGCTGCAAGCCGTCCTTGGTGGCATCGAGTTGAACCACCTGAGTACCGGGCGCCACACCTTTGAGCAGGCTGTCGGCATCCTTGACCCGGGAATCGACAAACACCACGCTCTGTCCCGGCACGGCAACGGGCGCCACGGCGGGCGTGGCATCGGCCTGGCCGTGGGTGTCCTGGCTGGCGACCGGTTTATCCGCAACGGGCGGCTTGGCCGCGTCGGCCGTGGTGTGGCTGTCAGCCTGGGCGCTATCGGCCACCGTGGCCGCGACCGCGCCGTCGAACAGCATTCGCGGTTCCAGGGACATGATCATTGGAGAGGCCAGCGCTCGTGCGCCTTTGGTAATCCGTGACTTGCCGTTGCTCCACCACATGTTACTCACCCGGACTCGAACGTTTTTTCTGCGTAAACGAAAACGCCGCGATCAACTGATCGCGGCATCGGCTTTCATACGAATGACATTGGCGGCGCTGGCAGAGCCATCGAGCCAGAAGGACAATTCTGCGTACTGCTTGAACAAATCCGGCGGCAAAATCGTGCGCCGCGATTGCAACTCGACTTTGGGTTTGACCTTGTGCAGGCCGGACACGCCGAGGGCTTGATCGAACTCCGGCGCGTCGTAGGCCAGGTGGTCGAAATCGTGCTCGAACCAGGGCTCGCCAATGAAGTCGTAGACCAGCCGCATCACCCGGTCAGGCGCTTGGGTCAGCAGGTCGTAATCGACGATCAGCAGCGAGTCGGCGTGTTCACCGTAATAGGCTTCCTTGAGCGCCGCCCAGGCAAAACCGACCAGGCGATTGCGTTGGGCGAGGGTTTCGCAGCGGCTGTAGACCGTGTTGCGTTCGACCGCATCGCCAAACAGCTTGGTGTTTTCAAAAGGGTTGGCGCGATAAAGACGCTCGATGCTGTCCATGACCCAGGCAACGTTGCGCACACAGGCAATGATCTTGGCTTGCGGGAACAGATCGCTGATGGCCGGCAGGCGCGAACTCCACAAGCGGTTGGTGTCGAACACCACCGGTTTGTCGGCCTTGTCGGCGTAGAAGGAGTCAAACAGGCCGCGAAGCAAACGGCGGCGCAGGTCGGTATCGATCACCGCGCCGAACTCGCTGCCGGCGCTGCATTGTTCGAGGACACCGGAAAAAAGTGAGCCGACGGGGCTGGTCATGCCGGCATGGAAACGCGGGTTCTGCAAAAGGATTGCAGAAAGCAGGGTCGAGCCCGAGCGCGGCAAGCCGGAAATAAAATGGAACTGCTGCAATCCCTTCACCCTAGTCATAGATCCTTTATGTATGACGGAGCGTAGACCATGAATGGCCTTAGAAGTAGTGGTGTTTTGATATCAAATCGAAGTTACGGCGCTGACTAAAACGCGTTTTTTATTACTGCTTGTGAGGTGAATCGTTTAAGCCTTCCACCGGCTCAATGCAGTACGAACAATCGCGCAGTGGCGCCTCCCGCCTGTGTTTCGCCCGAGCGCTGCCAGCCTGAGGGCAACGGCGCGAACTCGTCCGGAACATCGACGGTGCCAATCAGCCAGACCCGGCCACTGCCCTTGGGCAAACGGTCGAGACTGTCGAGGTACGTGTCCTGAGTCACCAATGTGCCGAAGCCATAGGCGTTCGGCCGGCTCGAAGCGCCATTGGCCAGCGGCGGAGTGAACAGCAGCGGCTTGGCCTCGGTGCGGTTGTAATAGACGTAACTGAGGTACCAGAGCATGTCGCTGGTGACGATCCGGTCACCGGTCACGAAGTGCTGGTTCACGTAGTCGACCATGACGTTGATTTGATCATTGGTGTCCACCGTGGCGTTGTTCTTCAAACCCACCAGTTCAACACCGACAAACAGCACCAGCACCGTCACGGCCAGCACCCGAAAGCCTGAATACAGACGATCAACCGCCAGCGCGACAATCATCGGCAGCCCCAGGGCATACGCCGTCAGGTAACGCTCGATAAACACCGGCGTGATAAACGAAACCCCGAACACCAGCAGCAACGGCAACGCCGTGTAGATCACCAGCAGCGCGCTGCCACGAAAGACACTGCGGTCTCGCGCCAGCGCCACCCCCACAATGGCCAGTAACGCCAGCGGCATCGCGATGAACATCAGCGTCGGCAGGTTTTCGCCATCGTCCTGGATCAGGAACGACCAGAACATCGAAGGCAACGAGCCGAACGTGACAGGCGTTTCCCAGCCCACATCGCCGTTGGCCTTGAGTTGATCCAGGTGCTGGAGCAGATCGATCAGGCTCGGCGCCCACGGCAGGTACAACAACACGATCGCGACATTCGCCAGCCACCAGCCGGGGCGTTGGACATGGCGCAATCGATGCCCCGGCTGGACGCGGATCAGCCCCAGATACAGCCAGTGGCAGAGCACGCACAGGGCCGTGAAGTAGTGGGTGTAGAACGCAGCAGTCATCAACAGCGCATACGCCACCAGATACCGTCTGCGATGCGGGCGCCTGATCCAGTAGGCCAGGGCAATCGTCGCGCCGATCAGCCACAACCCCAACAGCGAATACATGCGCACTTCCTGGCTGTAGCGCACCGCCGTGGGCAACAGTGCCAAGAGGAAACCGGCCAGCAACGCTGCACGGCGAGTGGCGAGCAAATCCATCAGCCAGACGCCGAGCCACACAGTGACGATGCCGGGCAAGGCGCTGAGGCAGCGGATCGAAAAAATGCCGTCGCCGAACAACCCGACCCAGCCATGCAGCAGCAGGAAATACAGCGGAGGGTGCACGTCATGGGCCGCATGGACCCAGATGTCGGCCACTGAATACTGACTCAGCAGCAGGCTGGAACCTTCATCGCCCCAAATGGCGGCTGCCGTCAGGTCGTAGAAACGCACCAGCGCCGCCAACGCCAGGATCGGCAACAGCCAGTGCTCCTGCGCCCAGCGCAACCAGCGCTGAACAATCGCCCAGATGCCGGGTGCGGCGTGCGGCTCATGGGTGCCGCCAAACGGTGTTTCTCTGCGCGCCTCCATTACCCCCCCTGAAACAGCCCTCGACCACCCTGCCTGTTGATCACTTTAGGACGGCGCCGGTTCGTCGTCGATGCCGGTTTTGCGACCAGCGACATTCGGCCGTGAGGCGCATCAACTACGCTCTGGTTTGGCGTGACTCAGCCAGGGAAATGAATGGAGTCGGCTGATCGCAACGATGGGGCCGGATGTCCGGACCACGCTTGTGGCGCGCCAGACAACTAACCTGAGGGATGAGGAACTATGGAAGTATTCATCGGCACTATCCAGCCTTTCGCCTTTAACTACGCGCCCAGCGGCTGGGCCTTGTGTAATGGCCAGACGCTCGCAATCCAGCAATACAACGCAATGTTCGCGCTGCTGGGCGTCAACTTCGGAGGCAATGGCGTCTCCAACTTCATGCTGCCCAACCTGCAAGGCCGAATGCCGGTGTGCATGGGTAACGGGCTGAACCTGACCCCACGCGTCATCGGCGAGTTCTCCGGGACCGAGAACGTCACCGCGACCATCACCAACCTGCCCAATCACACCCACGCCCTGTCCGGGCTGACGGCCACTACCACCCTGCAACTGGCCAGCCCGGCGAGCAACCCGGTCACCACCCCCACCGCGACCAACTCGTACATCGGCGCTTCCGGCGGCGGACCGGGCTCGGCGAGCATTTACTCCGATCAGCAAGGTGCGGTGGCCGTGCCGCTCAAGGGTGTGGCCACGACGGTCACCGGGGAAATCTCGTCCGCCGGCAACGGCCTGCCCATGGAAACGATGAACCCGTTCCTGGTGCTGAACTTCAGCATTGCCCTGGAAGGGCTGTTCCCTTCGCGCGGTTGAAATCCGGCCGGGGGATTCAAGGCCCCCGGTCACTTTCATTTTGGGAGTGACGCCATGCTGCAACAGGTTCAACACCAACACTTTCAGGCGCTTCTGGGAAAGACGGGGACGCTGCGGTTGCCGGATGGCAGTGAGCTGCCGATCCATTTCGACAGCCTTGAAGAATCACCCCGATCGCGGATGCCGAAAAGCGAACGCATGCCGTTCGTGGTCGAGTTCAACAGCCTGCAACCCACAGAGTTTGTAGATGGGTTGTGTGCGCTGGAATTACCGGATCTTGGCTACGTGGAGGATATTTTTGTCTCACGGGTGCCCGCCATGGGGCGTGATCCGGGCGTGGGCTATTTCTACATCGCATTCAACTGATTACATGGGGGCCAAATGTGGGAGCGAGACCGGCTTGCCGGCGAAGGGGCCTTCACACTCAACATCACTGCTGAATGATCCACCGCTATCGCGAGCAGGCTCGCTCCCACAGGGTCATGGTTGTATTCAGCCATTCGGATACCACACCAACCGCTCCGCCGCCGGATTACGCTCTTCAACCTGAAACCCCAGCGCCAGGTAATGCTGGCGCGCATGGGCATTGTTGGCCCAGACCACCGTGGCCACCGGGCAGCGAATCTGCTGCGCAGCTTTCTGCACCCCTTGCAGTACCGCCCGACCATAACCCTGGCCACGAGCCTGCGGGATGAACGCCAGGTACAGCACGCGGATTTCATTGGGACCAAAATCGGTGGTCAACGCGCCGATGGCCGTGTCGAGTTTTTCGATCACGTAGTGCATCGCGTTGGGGAAGTGCTCTCCCAGCCCTTGTTCCTGTACTTGGAATTGCTGGGCGACGACCTGCTCAACCACCTCTCGCTCGCCGTCGATCCATTGCAGATCCGGTCGTGCCGATTGATAAAGCCTGTGCAGAAAAGGACCATCGTTAACGCGCGACGGCCGCACCACCAAACCGTCGGCCACCACAGCATCCGTGTTCGCCATCGCTGCTCTCCCTAGAAACCGCTTTCCCTGACACCCAACGCGGCCATCCGCCGCCAGGCAACGCCCAGCAAAGACTCGCCGCTCCCCTGCAACACCACCACGCCACGCAAAGGTTGAAGCGGCGTCGGGGTGGCCTCGAGGGTGTTCAGCCGCGCGCCGTATTGTCCCTGTACCGGCTCGGCCCGCTGCGAGGCATCCCGGCGCACGGCAATCGGCCCGTGGTGATCGGAGGTCAATGCCTCCTGATCGACATAGGTCGCACCGTTGGTGTCGATTTCGGTCAATTGCACGGCGATCGCCGGGTGCATCGGATCATCGGCGATAAACCGTCCACTGGCGCCCGGTGCAACACGCCACAACTCAGCCTCGGCCAGATAACCACGCAGCCGTGCGCCGTCCTCCACTACCCGCGCCAACGGATCTTTGGGCGACAACCAGCGACCGGCGGACAACTGCGGCAACAGATCTCGCACCTTGCCCGCCTGCGGCGCCCGAATCAGCAGCCGCTCCCGTTGCGCAGCCAACCCACGGTACTCGGCCACGGCCTCCGCCAGGCGCTGCTCGACAATGCCCGCATCGGCGGCGGTTTCGCTGCGACTTGCCTGGCGGCGCATCTGCAATTGCTGGATCTGGATTTCGCGACGGACGATGGCCTGGCGCGAATCCAGATCCGGCGACACCAATTCGATCAGCACATCGCCCTGAGCCACCACCTGACCGTCACTGACGTTTACCTGCTTGACCCGCGCCGCCACCGGCGCATGCAAGGTACTGACGCGCCCGGCCTCGAGCATCGACGGCAGTTCCACGGCACTGCGCCAGGGCAGCGCCAGAAACAGTACAAGCGCGGCCAGCCCCAACGCACTCAACAACACCCGCGACACATGGGCGTGCTCACGCTGGCTCCACCACTCGCGCCACTCGCGCACGATGGGCAGAAAGATGAACCACACCAGCTCCACCAGCATCAGGAAAATCCCCAAGAGCTTGAAGAACAAGTGGTACACCGCCAGCGCAATCCCGAAAAACAGCACCGCGCGCCACAACCACGTTCCATAACCCCAGACCAGCAAACGCCGCCGCATCGTCGGCGACCAGGGTTCCGGAGCCGGGGCGCCGTAGCCGAACAAGGTCTCACGCAGATGCCAGCGGCACAGGGCAAAGGCTCGCCCTTGCAGGTTCTCCACGTCCCAGAAATCACTGAGCAGAAAGTAGCCGTCGAACCGCATGAACGGATTGAGGTTGATCACCAGCGTAGTAATCCAGGTGGCACTGGCGAGCATGAACGCCGCCGTGCGCGCCGGTCCGTCGGGCAACAGCGACCAGGCGAGCAGCGCGATGCTCGCCAGCAGCAGTTCGGCCAACACGCCACCGGCCCCGATCAGCAATCGGGCACGTCGATCATTGACCCGCCAGGCATCGCTGACATCGGTGTAAAACATCGGCAGCAGCACCATGAACGCCACACCCATGCTTTGCACCCGACAGCCCGCGCGCTTGGCCATGAACGCGTGGCCGAATTCGTGGCACAGCTTGGCAAAGAACAACGCCACGCCGAAGGCCAGCGCGCCACCCAGGCTGAACAAATGGGGGAAAGTCGCGATGAATCGCTGCCAATCCCGGGACACCAGAAATACCCCCAGGATCAGTGTTGCCGGCAATCCGAAGCGCAGCGTTTGCGGACCGAATCGCGACAGCCAGGGCCAGGCGCGATTGAGAAAGGCGTCCGGCCGCCAAAGAGGAATCCGGAAAAACAGGTACTGATGCAACAAGACCTGCCACCACGACTGATGCTGGGCGGCGGCTTTCAAGTTGTAACTTTCACGCTGCTGCGGGTCGAGGGCGCTGATCAGATCGTGGCTGCGCAGAAAGCTCAGCAGTTGCTCCAGATCGCTGCCGGCCAACGGCAAACCCGGCTCGCGATTGGCGGCGTGCAGTATTTTTTCGGGATCGCCCAGAGACCAATGTCGCAACAAGCGCATCGCCGCCACCCCGAGTTTGAAATAGCGACCGCGCACCGGGTCGGCCAACGTCCAGCGCGGCGAGCCATCCAGCGCCGGTGAAGCGGGCGTCAATTGCAAATCCGCGCGCAGGCTCGGCAGGCTCATCTACAGGCCCACACTCTGGCGCAAACCGGCCAGTGGTTTACGTAACAGGTACAGCGCCAGGGGCGCGCGATCGCCGAAGATTTTCGCCGTCCCTCGCAAGCCGATGCGCGGCGGCGCCTGATCGAAACTGGCATCGAGCCGATAGGCCAACTGCCCGCCGGCGGTGGGTTGTGCTTCGTATGCGGCGCGCTCGAGCCGGGCCGAATGCCGTTGCAACGGATCACTGTCGAGGAACAGTGCGACTTGCGCACCCGGATCCAGGGAAATCGCATCGCTCACCGCCAGCTCGATACGCAGTTCGGCCTGGCTCGGGTCGGCGATTTCCATCAGCCGCTCGCCGGTCTGCACCGGTTTGCCGGTCCAGCGCTCAGCGTCGGCGAACACCGCGATACCGTCGCGCTCGGCCCGCACTTCGCTGCGTTTGAGCAATTCACGGGCGTAGTCCCGTTCTGCGCGTTTTTGCTCGACGCGCGCCGCCAGAAGATCAATCTTCGAACTGGACTCGGCATCGGCAAACGAGCGCTGGGAATTGGCTTTCAATTCAGCTTCGGCAACGCCCAACGCGCGTTCGGCCACGTCAGCCTGAGCCTTGAGGGTGGTGCCTTCGAAGCGCAGCAATGGGTCGCCGGTTTTCACCGTCTGGTTGGGTTTGACCAGGAATTCGGCGATCACGCCGTCCAGCGGCGCAGCCACGACGCGCCCACCCAATGGCACTACTTCGGCCGGCGCCAGCACCGATTGGCGCACCGGGATCAACATTCCGAGCACCAGCAGCACGATCAACGCGACCTGACGTTTTCGGGTCCAGCGCAATCGCCAGGGCTTGTGCGGTTGCAGCGCCAGCCAGGCGTGACTGTAAGTGTCGCCGAGTTGCGACAGCAGCACTTGTTCCGCCGGGTTCCACGGTAAATCCCGGGCCAGCCACAGTCCGCCGAACACTTCGCTTTGGTGATCGATCAGCGGCAGCCAGAACACCTGGGCGGCGGACAGACTTTGCCAGTCCGCCTGAATCGATTCGCTGAGCAGATCGGGCGCAATCACCCGCGCCTGCTTCAGCACATCACGCTTGAACAACTGCGCCACGGCCTGCTCGACGAACGCCACGAACGGCGCGTTCGGGTCGACGGTGCTCACGCCCGTCACCGCGTGCACCTTGCCGGCAATCAATAACGCGGCATGACGAAAGCCGAACAACCCCTGAGCGTCATTGACCAGGCTGTAGGCCAGTTGCGACGGAGTGCGTGCGGCGCGGGTCTGGCGTTCAAGATCGAGAAAGCGGGCGAAGACCTGTTCCGCGCCGCCGCTGACCGGAGCGTTCACTTGAGCTCCGCGAAACGCGCCGTGCCGCTCATGCCGGCCAACAAACCAGAGGCGTTGGGCAACGTCGCGACCAACAGCAAGGTCTGACTGCCCTCGTCAATTCGCGCCCCCAGTCGTTTGACCGTGGCATCCAGTGGCCGGCCGGTTTCATCGGGGACAAAACTGAACGTCTGGCCGGGCTTGAGTTTGCCCATCCAGCGCGACGGCACCAACAAATGGATTTCCAGGGTGCGGTTGTCGACCACATCGAGCAACGGCGCGCCGGCGGCAACGCTTTCAAAACGCTGAACCTTGC
This sequence comes from Pseudomonas sp. BF-RE-22, assembly GCF_019956155.1. Lineage (NCBI taxonomy): Bacteria > Pseudomonadati > Pseudomonadota > Gammaproteobacteria > Pseudomonadales > Pseudomonadaceae > Pseudomonas > Pseudomonas sp. BF-RE-22. Next base: position 25,597 of record NZ_JAHBDD010000026.1, read on the forward strand.
GCTCCACCACCTGGCCATCAAACGGCGCAACCACGCTGCAGCGTTTGACCTGAACCTGATACACCTGAGATTGCGCCTGCGTCTCGCTGAGCCTGGCCTCGGCCCGCGCCACTTCGAAGCGCCCGACCGAATTCAACGCCGCCAGTTGTTTGTTGTGAGCCAACTCCTCACCGGCCCCACGGCTCGCAGCCTGCGCCGCATTGAGCTGCGCCTGATAAGCCGAACAATCGAAACGCGCCAGCGTATCGCCCTTCTTGAACGACTCGCCCTCACTGAACGGCAACTCGACAATCCGCCCGGACAACTCACTGGCAAGCATCGCCTGATCCCTGGCCCGCAACACACCACGGGCCTCGGTACTGGCTGCCGAACCGCTGCTGCCGACGGTGCTGCTGTCCAGCAGCGGATCATCTGGCACGGGCGTTTGCGCCTGAGCGGTACACGTTAAAATGGTCAATCCGATAACCCACACACGAACTCGTCGCATAACCGTAACTCCCTGACGGATGAGCGGAGTCTATGACAGCGTGGGTGAGCGTCAAGTGGGTGGGCTTGATTGGACTAACGCAGCACCGTTTCCATTACTGGATACACCGACTCCCATCCCCCACCCAACGCCTTGTACAACCCGACCATCGCCAGCGACACCCCGGTCGAACTTTCGACCCATTGCTGCTGAGTTGCCAGTAATTCACCTTGCACAGTGAGGACGTTGACGAAATCCACCACGCCTTCCATGTACTGCTGTTGCGCGGTGCGCAGGGCGATCTGGTTTTGGCGTACGGCTTCGGCGAGGCTGTCGCGACGCAGTTGGCTGGCGTTGTAGGTGGTCAGTTGATCGTCGATTTCGTGCCAGGCGCGCAGCACGGTTTGCTGGTACGCGATGGCGGCTTCCTGTTGTTGCGCTTCACGCAAATTCAGCACACCGCGCAGGCGACCGCCGTCGAACAGCGGCAAGCTGAATTGCGGGCCGATGCCGAAAGTACGCGAACCCCATGAGCCGAAGTCACTCAGTTGCATGGCCTGCGAACCGAGGTTGCCCGACAGGGTGATGCGCGGATAAAAATCGCCCTTGGCCACGCCAATGTTTGCGGTGGCGGCATGCAAGCGGGCTTCGGCCTGGCGGATGTCCGGGCGGCGCTCGGCCAGTTGCGACGGCAGGCCGATGGCGACCTGACGCGGGGTTTGTGGCACCGGCGCGTCTGTGGATAACTCGGCGTGCAGCGCTTGCGGCGGCTCGCCCATCAACAGACTCAGCGCGTTGATCAGTTGCGACTGGCGCTGCTCCAGTGCCGGCAAGCGCGATTCGATGGCTGCGACTTGCGCGGCGGCTTCGGCGACATCCAGGTCGGTGGCGACACCGTCGGCCAGGCGCAGTTGCGACAGCTTCAGGCTGTGGCGGGCGACGTCGAGGTTCTGCTCGGTGACGGCTCGTGTGCTTTGCACGCCGCGCAGTTGAATGTAGTCCTGGGCGGTTTCGGCGAGCACCGACAGCAGCACGCCGCGCTGGTCGTTTTCCGCGACTTCAAGGGTGGCGTCAGCCGCTTCGGTTTCGCGTCGCACACGCCCCCAGAAATCCAGTTCCCAGGAGGCCGAGAAACCTGCGTCCCACAGGTTGAACGCCGAGTCACCGTGGTGCCCCGACGGATCGCTCAGGCCTTCACCGCTGTTGCGTTTGCGCCCGTAGCTGCCGGTGGCGGCGGTGTTGGGATAGCGTTCGGCGGTGATCACCTGCCGCGCAGCGCGGCTTTGCTGCAAACGGCTGCTGGCGAGTTTCAGGTCGAGGTTGTCGGTCAGAGCGCGTTGGGTCAGGGCCGAGAGTTTCGGGTCCTGGAAAACTTCCCACCAGCGTTCGTCCATGTCAGCGGTTATCACTTCACTGGCGGCGGCTTTCGATGGTTTCGACCATTCGGCAACTTGCCGGGCTTGAGGCTTCTGGAAATCAGGGCCGACGGTGCAGGCGGTGAGGCTCATGACGAGCAAGGTACAAATACTGTGTCGAAGCAGATGGCCTCTTCGCGAGCAGGCTCGCTCCCACAAGGGGTCTTCTTTTGTGCTGAGAATGTGGCCGTTGCGCAGATCCCCCTGTGGGAGCGAGACCGGCTTGCCGGCGATGAGGCCAGCCCGGCCGACGAAGATTCTCATCGTTGAGCAACCTCATGCTTGCCAGTTTCAGCCGTATCAATACTCGCCTCCACCGACATCCCCACCCGCAACCGCTCAGCCAATGGCTGCCCCGGATCGAGGACGATTTTCACTGGTATCCGCTGCACAACCTTGGTGAAATTGCCGGTCGCGTTGTCCGGTTTGATCGACGCGAAAGTCACCCCGGTGGCCGGCGCAATGCTCTCGACACGACCACGCAACGCTTCGCCGCCAAGGCTGTCGACGCGCACCTGCACACCCTGCCCCGGCTGCACCTCGGTCAGTTGGGTTTCCTGGAAATTGGCGACCACATACGCTTGCGCCAGCGGCACCACGGCCAGCAGCTTGCTGCCCGGCGTGACATACGCACCGACACGCACTGCACGCTCGCCCACCATGCCGTCCTGCGGCGCGACGATGCGCGTATAGGACAGCTCGTAGCTGGCCATTTCCAGGGCCGCTAGCGCCCGTTTCAATCCACCGTCGGCGGCGTCACGCTGGGCGGTGAGGATCTCCACTTGCTTGCGCTCCGCCGACAGCACCGCTGTGGCATTGACTAACCGGGCACTGGCTTGATCAATACGCGTACGTGCTTGCTGAGCATTCTGAACCGTACCCGCGCCAACGCCGGCAAGGTGGTTGTAGCGGTTCAATTCATGCTCGGCGAACGCCATCTCAGCCTTCGCCGACACCACCGTGGCTTGCGCCTGCGCAATCACTGACGTCTGGCGCTCAAGGGTCGCCCGAGCGTTTTGCAGTTGCGCCCGCGCCACCAGCGTTTCGGCGTCGGCGGCTTGAGCGGCAGCGCGCAGGTCGCGGTCATCGATCAGCGCCAGCAACTGCCCGGCCTTGACCTGCTGATTGTCTTCCACCAGCACTTCCTTGATGAACCCGGCGACGCGGGGCACGACCAACGTGAAGTCGGCAGAGACAAAGGCGTCATTGGTGTTCTGTTGCGTGCGCTTGCCAAAAACTCCCGGCGCCAGCAGATACACCAGCACGCCGACCGCCACCACGGAGGCCATTGCGGCGGCGATTTTTTGCTTGGATTGAGTCGTCATAAAAACCTTCTGTTTCAATGAAGCATTCATGTCGGCGCACGCGGCGGATAGATCCGCGTCGGCAGCCAGAAAATCAACAGGATCAGCGCCAAAGCGACGCCGCCCATGCACAGATAAAGGTCCGAGGCGGTCAGCACCACGGCTTGCTCATGCAGCCGGTGGGCAAGGCCCGCGCTGTCGCTGTCGGCCAACGGCGAGTTGCCGAGACGGTCCACCAGCATGGTCGAATGAAAATGCAGCCGCGATGTGGTCAGCGCGTCGATTACGCCAGTCGCGATCACCGCCGACAGGCCTTTGACGGTGTTGAACCAGGCCGAAGCGAACGGCCCTTCCATCGGGCTGATACTGCCGGTCGAGAGCATCAACAGCGGCAACACCGCCATCGGTTGACCGAAGATTTGCAGCAGTTGCAGCACGTAGAAATCGTCGCGAATCCACGCCGATGTCAGTTGCGAGCCGCCGATACACGACAGCGCCAGCATGCTCAGGCCGATCCCCAACACCCAGCGGCAATCCACCCGGCGCAGGTTGCACAGCGCCGCCACCAACGGCAGCGCAAGCAACTGTGGCAGCGCCGCCAGCAACATGACCGGTGCGGTCTGCACCGGGCGATAACCCTGGACCTGCGCGAGGTAACTGGACGGAATGATGATCACCGCCAGCAAAATCACCAGCACACCGGCCAGGGTCAGCAAGGCGAACGACAGGTTGCGGATGCCGAGCATCTGCATCTTGAAAAAAGGCGTCGGCTGCGACCATTCGTTGATCAGGAACAGCACCAGCAACACCAGCCCGCCGCCGAGCAATCCGCAGATCAGGGTCGATTCGAACCAGTCCAGCCGATTGCCCTGCAGGATGCCGATCACCAGCATGCAGATCGCCGGAAAACCCAGCAGCAATCCGCGCCAGTTGAACTGCTTGAAACGCTCAAGGCGCAGCGGATCCTGGGGCAAGCCGTAGGCTACCGCCGCCATGGCGAGCAGGCACGGCGCGATGATTTGCCAGAACGTCCACTGCCAGCCGACATGCTCGGTCCACAACCCGGCCAGTGGCGTGCCGAGCCCCGGACCGAAGGTGGCCGTGAGGGCATACCCGGCAAGACCGTAGAGCTTCACGTTGGCCGGTAAAAAACGCAGGGCGACGGTCATCAACATCGGCGGCAAGGCACCACCCGCCAGGCCTTGCAAGGTGCGCATGAGCAGCAGGCTTTCGTAGTTCGGGGCGAACGGACACAGCACGCCCAACAACGTGAACACGCTGATCGCGCAGAGGGTGAAGCGCCGCAACGAGAACGTCACCGAGCACCACGGCGCGAACGCCATCGCGGCCACCGAGGTCGCGGTGTAACTGGCGACCAGCCAGGTACCTTCGTCATAGCCGATGGCCAATGCGCCGCGAATATCGGCGAGGGCGACCTTGGTCACCATCTCGTTGAGGCCCGACACCAGCACCGCCAGCAAAACACCCACCAGACCAATGATGATTCGCGGACCGAAGACAGGTGGCGTCACGGCGACCGTTGGACTGGCCACGACGAGAGGTGCCGGGGCCGTGAGGGAAGTCATTACTGCAAGCTCCGGGATGTGAATGTCGGAGCATTTTAAGAAGCGCGAGACCTGACGAAAATCAACTTATTGGCAGGTTATAAGTGCGCCCCACGCAGCAATACAAAACCCCTGTAGGAGCCGGCTTGCTGGCGATAGCGGTGTATCAGTCGATGAAAATGTTGAATGAAAAATCGCTATCGCCAGCAAGCCGGCTCCTACAGGGCCCGTGTTCAGTCTGACGTGGGTTGTGCGGCCAGCCATGTCGCATCGCAACACGCCTTGAGGGTTTCACGCATCCAGCGATGCGCCGGGTCTTTGTCAAAACGCGGGTGCCAGGCCTGGGTCAGCATGAGGGTCGGCAACGGGATCGGCAGGGTGAACGAGCGCAATTTCAAGCCCAGCCGCCGCACGCTCAGCAGCGCTTCCTTGGGCACCGGCAGAATCAGATCGGAATCAGGCAAGGCAAACATCGCCGCATGGAAACTCGGCGCGATCACCGCCACTCGCCGCTCCAGGCCCAAAGCATTGAGCGCGGTATCGATCGGGCCGCGAGCAATCCCGCGCCGGGACATACTGATGTGAGAAAACCCGGCAAAACGCTCGGCGGTGATTTCTTCGTCGAACAGCGGATGGTCTTCGCGCACCAGGCCGACAAAATGGGTGGAGAACAGGTTCTGGACCTTCACTTCCGGCATCAGCGGCCGATTGTTGCTGACGCTCAGATCGATGCGCCCTTCACGCAACGCTTCGTCATCCCCATCGCCCTCCGGAACGAAGCGCAATTCGCAGTGCGGCGCCTGACGCTCCATGGTGTCGAACAGCTTGCCGCCGTAGACACCGACAAAGAAATCGTTGGCGCGAATGCTGAAGCGTCGGCGCAAACTGCCCAGCTCCACGTCATCGGCGGAACGGAACAGCAACGCGGCCTGTTCGACCACCTCCCGCACCTGTTCGCGCAACGCCAATGCCTTGGGCGTGGGCACCAGACCGCGGCCGGCACGCACCAGAATCGGATCGCCGATGGCTTCGCGGATTCGTGTGAGCGTGCGGCTCATGGCCGCCGGGCTGAGGTTCATGCGGCGCGCGGCGCCCACCACACTGCCTTCGTCGAGCAAGGCGTCGAGGGCGACCAGAAGATTCATGTCCGGGAGTTGCATGCTGAGCACTCTTGCCTGATCTGGATTGATTCAGACGCAATGCTAGCAAACATCCCCTGATTGATGGGGCCCGTACAGACACCACAGAACTTAACGCTGCATCCCCCAACGCTTCACCGTCACCCGCTCCAGCGAATCAAACACCAGGTTCTCCACCAGCAACCCGATCAAAATCACCACCGCCAACCCGGCAAACACCTTGTCGGTGTACAGCTCATTGCGATTCTGAAAGATGTACCAGCCCAAACCGCCCTTGCCGCTGGTGGCACCAAACACCAACTCAGCGGCGATCAGCGTGCGCCAGGCAAAGGCCCAACCGATTTTCAGCCCGGCGAGAATCGACGGCAGCGCCGCCGGAATCAGGATGAACAACACGAAACGCATGCCCTTCAAACCGTAATTTCGCCCGGCCATGCGCAAGGTTTCCGAGACACCCAGGAACCCCGCATAGGTGTTCAACGCCAACGCCCAGAGCACCGAATGCACCAGCACGAAAATCAGGCTGTTCTGCCCCAACCCAAACCACAGCAGCGCCAGCGGCAGCAGCGCAATGGCCGGTAGCGGGTTGAACATCGAGGTCAGCGTACTCAGCAGATCGCGACCGAACTGCGTCGACACCGCCAAGGTGGTCAGGGCAAACGCCAGGACGATGCCGATCAAATACCCCTTCAGCAACACCACCAGCGAAATCCACACCTTGCCTAGCAATTCGCCGCTGAGCAGGCCGTCATACAGCGCAACGGCGGTTTGCAGAAAACTCGGCAGCAGCAGGTCGTTGTTCTGAATGCGCGCAACCACCTCCCACAGCACCGCGAGCAAAATCAGGATCAGGCTTTTGCGAATCCAGCCCTGTTGCCACAGGCGTTGACCCAGGGGCAACTCACGCTCCAGCGGGACGCTGGTCAGCGGCTGTAAAACGGTTTCGAACTCTTCACGCGCAGATGATAACTGGCTCATCGGGCACTCCTCTCAATGGCTCAGTAAGCGATGCGAATGTCGGAAAAATCCAGCTCGCGTTCGGTTTCCGGTGACTGGCCTTCATCGAACAACAACCGATGAATCCGCCGCGCCGACTCCTGAAACGCCACGCCGCCAAGACTGTGCAAATCGTACTGATGGCTGTGGACTTCCGCCCGTACCCGACCGGGATGCGGCGACAGCAGCAGGATGCGATTGCCCACCACCAGCGCTTCTTCGATGGAGTGCGTGACGAACAGCAACGTGAAACGCACCTCTTCCCACAGCAGCAACAATTCTTCCTGCATCTTGCGACGCGTGAGGGCGTCGAGGGCGGCGAAGGGTTCGTCCATCAGGAGGATTTTCGGCTGCATCGCCAATGCCCGCGCGATGGCAACGCGAGCCTTCATGCCGCCAGACAAGGTGTGCGGATAAGCATCGGCAAACGCCGCCAGCCCGACCTTGTCCAGATAGTGCAGCGCCCGTTCTTCGGCCTCTTGGCGCTTGAGGGTTTTCGACGCCAGCAGCGGAAACATCACGTTCTGTTTGACGGTTTTCCATGGCGGCAGCTGATCGAATTCCTGGAACACCACGATCCGGTCGGGCCCCGGTGCATGGACGGTTTGCCCTTGCAGGCGAATTTCGCCTTCAACGGGCTGGATGAACCCGGCAACCGCCTTGAGCAATGTGGATTTGCCGCAACCGGAAGGACCGAGCAGAACAAAGCGGTCCGCCGGGTCGATTTCAAAACTGACTTGGTGGGTCGCTCGAACCACACGCTGCGGCGTGCGGTATTCGAGGCTGACGTTGTCGACCGACAGCAGCGCCTGGGCTGCGACGTTCGGTTTGCTGACCGTGTGGCCTTGCAAAGGGGCGTTCATGTCGGTCAGCTCCCTTGCAGCGGTTTGGTGTCCTGGAAGAAGTAATCCTTCCATGAATCCGGTTTGTTTTTGATCGCGCCGACGCGGTAGAGGAACTCGGCCAGTGGGTAGGTATTTTTCGGCGTGACACTGAATTCGAACTGCGGGTTATCGATGATTTTCAGCAGCGCGGCGCGATCGATTTTCGCCTTGGTCACGCGGATGTAGGTATCGGCGGCGGCGCCTTTATCGTTCTGGGCAAATTGCGCCGCTTCGGTCAGCGCCTCGACGAACGCCTTATAGGTTTTCGGGTTCTCGTTGCGGAATTTCTCGGTGGCGAACAGCACCGTCGGCGAGTTCGGGCCGAGCAGGTCATAGGTGTTCAACACCACATGGACGTTGGGGTTGGCCAGCGCCTGATCCTGGAATGGCGGGTTGGAGAAATGCCCGGTCAACTCGGTGCCGCCGGCAATCAGCGCGGCCGTGGCGTCCGGGTGCGGAACGGCGATGGTGTACTTGTCGAGGCGATTGAATTCCTTGTCGCCCCATTGCTTGGCGGCCGCGTATTGCAGGAAGCGTGACTGCACCGACACGCCCACGGCCGGCACCGCGATGCGGTCCTTCTCGGTGAAGTCGGCGATGGTTTTGACCTTCGGATTGTTGCTCACCAAGTAGTACGGGAAGTTGCCGAGAGAAGCCACGGCTTTGACGTTCTGCTTGCCGTGGGTGCGGTCCCAGATGGTCAGCAGCGGACCGACGCCGGCACCGGCGATATCAATCGAACCGGAAAGCAACGCATCGTTGACCGCCGCGCCGCCGGACAGCTGAGTCCAGTCGACCTTGATGTCGATGCCTTCCTGCTTGCCGTACTTCTCGATCAGGTTCTGATCGCGCACCACGTTGAGCAACAGGTAAACGATGCCGAACTGTTCGGCGATGCGGATTTCACCTTCGGCGTGAGCCACGGTCGGCGCCACCAGGCTGCCGGCGATCAGGCTGAAACCCAGGCCGATGGCCGCAGCCAGCGGTGCAAAGGGAAGACGTTTGGACATGATTCAATCTCCGACAAATCAGAAAGGCGCGTCGCCCTGAATGGTGGTGCGATACAACTTGCGGCGCAGATGGCTGGGGCATCCGGCGGCGAGGTGGATCAGCGAACGGTTGTCCCAGAACACCAGGTCATGGGGCTGCCACTGATGGCGGTAAATGTTGTGCGGCAGCACGCTGTGGGCGTAGAGCTCGTCGAGCAGTTGCTTGCTCTCGTCGTCCGGCAAACCAACGATGCGGGTGGTGAAACCCTCGCTGACGAACAACGCCTTGCGACCGTTTTCCGGGTGCGTGCGCACGATGGGGTGGACGACTTCGGCAACCTGGGCCAGTTGCTCCGGCGTCAGGGTCGGACGCCAGTTGCCTTCGAATTTGGTCTCGCTGTAGCGCGCCGTGTACGAGTGCGCCGCCGAGCGACCTTCGACCGCTTTGCGCAACGCTTCAGGCAGGTTGTCCCAGGCTTTGTGCATGTCGGCGAACAAGGTGTCGCCGCCCTCGGACGGCAATTCCTGGGCGTGCAGCATCGAGCCCAGGCTCGGCAATTCTTTATAGGACAGGTCGGAGTGCCAGAACTTGCCGGCGTCACCGAGGCCGATGGATTGGCCGTTTTCGATGATGTTGGAAACGATGAGGATTTCCGGGTGCCCGGTCAGCAAGAACTGCTTGAGCACGTGGATCTGCAACACGCCAAAACGGCGGCTGAAGTCGATGTGCTGTTCGGGAGTAATGCGTTGTTCGCGGAACACCACGACGTGATGATCCAGGTGCGCGCGATGGATGCGGGCGAAGTCCTGATCATTGATCGGACGGGACAGGTCCAGGCCGATGATTTCGGCTCCGACGGCACCGCTGAACGGGCGAATCTCGAAGGTTTGCGGTGCGATGCTTTGAGTTGCAGAGACGACAGACATAAATCACTCCCACGCACGGCACGCTCAAAGGCGCGCGCGTCGATCAGAAACTCACGGAGGTCCCGTGTTGGTTCGTTTCGTGCGGCGCGCCGATTGGTCGGCAGGTACGCAGGTGAGTGACTTTATAGATATAAGAATTGAAATTTAAATACCGTTAGCGAATAACGATATGGCTTTTGAATTGTGTTGTCTGTCAGGCAGCCTTCGCGAGCAAGCCCGCTCCCACCTTGACCGTGTCCGTCAGGACTACTCGGTTAACTGTGGGAGCGGGCTTGCTCGCGAAGAGGCCATCAGCCCCACCTCACTTTGCCCAATCAATCACTTCACTGTAGGGCGTCTGCAAATCCCGCTCGGGGATTTCCCAGATGATCAGCTTGGGCGGCGTCTGTTTGAACGCCGGGTTGTTGAAGTAGCCGTTGGCGCCACCGGAAAACTCGCCGCCGTCCTTGGCGAAATTGCCGATCGGCGCACCCAGCGCCTGCTGCAGGAATCCCGCGAAGTTGGAGTTGCGCGAGAACGAGGTTCCGATCAGCGCCACGTTCGGCAGGTTGTCATCGCCAAACAGGTCGTCGAGGTTATCGCCGCCGCTTTGCGCTGCGGCCGCTTTCTCGCTGATCCGGGTGGCCGCCACGGTTTCCGGGGCCGGTTGCAGTGCCACCGGCAGCCATTCCAGGCCGGCAAGCCTGACCAGGTCGCCCGGACGGCGCGCCGGTTCTTGCACCTGCGCCTCGAAATCTTTGTGCGGCGTGGCGCTGATGCCCATGCGCTGCACCTGCGTGGCCACGGCTTTTGCCGCGGCGGCGGCGCCTGTTTCGCTCCAGTGGGTGTCCGTGCGCAGGTACGCGTCAGCGCCCAACGGTTGCAGGCTCGGCGCCAGGTCCACAGCAGCGACACCGGCCTTGTTCAGCCCATCGACCCACGCCGCAGCGCGGTCCTGCAACATCGCCGGGCGACGCAGGTCGCACAATTGCATCTGGGCGATGCGGCTCTTGTCCGGCACCACCGCCACCAGCAACGTGACGCCGCGTTTGGCCAGGCGTTGCTGAAGTTCACGCACCACGCCGGCCTTGGTGTCGGCATTGGCGTGGGCGTGACGGTTGATGCGCATCTCATCGGTCAGGAACAACCAGCCGGCACATCCCGAGCGCACCCGCGGGCCGGTATCGTGCAGCGCCAGCCAGCTTGCGCCGCGCTCCAGATTCGCCGCTTGCTCAGGCACTGACGCCTGCGACAACTGCTTGGCGATCTTGTGGGTGATGTCGCCTTCCAGTGCGGCCTGACGCGTGAGTTTTGGCGGCACGAACTCGACTTTGCCGCTCGCCAGCAGCCAGGCGCAAGAGGCGAAACCCAGCGCCAGAAAAGCCACGAACACGACGCCCGACAGCTTGCTGATGCGGGCGGTACGTTCGCAGGGTTGAGCCGGTGCGGGAGACGAAGAAGTCATGGGCGCGGTCATCAGAACTGAAAGTACAGAAAGGGTACGGCTTCACGGCTCGCGATCAACGCAAACGAAAGCAGGAACCCCGCCACCGGCCACAGAGCCGTGACCGGAACGAACAAGGCATGACGGGCGAACCGCTGCTCGACTCGGCTTTGCAGGAGCGGCGCGAGAATGCACACCACGCCGAGCAACGCTGCCAGCCCATGCACCGGGCGCAGGGTCACCGCCAGCGCATCGCCCAACGCAAAGCCATGCAGGCCAAACTGCCCGGCATACATCGTCAGCGCCGAATGGAAATCCGGCGCGCGGAACAGCGTCCAGGCGAGGAACACGAACAGCAGCGTCAGGCTGTGCGAGAGCAACGGCGGAATGTTTGGCAATCGGGAACGGGACCAGAGGCGATCAACGCACAATGCGACCCCGTGCGCCGAACCCCACAACAGGTAATTCCAGCTGTCGCCGCCGTGCCACAGACCGGCGATGGCCATGGTCAGGAACAGGTTGCGATAAGTCTTCCACGCACCGTTGCGGTTGCCGCCAAGGGCGATGTACAGGTAGTCGCGCAGCCAACTCGACAGCGACAGATGCCAGCGCCGCCAGAAGTCCTGGATGCTGCTGGCCAGGTACGGCCGGTTGAAGTTTTCCGGAAAGTGAAAGCCCAGCATCAGGCCCAGGCCGATGGCCATGGCGCTGTAGCCGGCGAAGTCGAAAAACAGTTGCAGCGAGTAGGCCAGGCAGCCAATCCAGGCGTCGACAAAGGACGGGTTTTCCAGGTGGAACGCGACATCCACCAGCGGCGACAGCGTATCGGCCACCAGCACTTTCATGCACATGCCGATCATGAATCGACGTGCACCGAGGGAGAAATTCTGCCAACTGAAATACCGCTGCGTCAGCTCTCGGCGCACCCAGTCATAACGAATGATCGGGCCAGCAATGGAGTGGCCGAACATGGAAATGTACGTGGCGTAATTGATGAAACTGCGCTCCACCGGCACGGTATGCCGATGCACATCCACCAGATAGGAAATCGCCTGCAGCACGATGAACGACAGGCCCGCCGGTAGCGCCACCCGCTGCCATTCCAGCGGCATCGCCCCGTAATACGTGATCAGTTCACTCCAGGTCCCGGCGAGGATGTTGGCGTATTTGTACCAGCACAACACCGCTGTGTTGAACACGATCAACGCGATCAACAGCCGCACTCGCCCGCGGGAGCCGTCCGGTGCGCGGGCCACCAGCAGGCCGCCCACCCACGCCACAATCGTCAGCACGATATGCAGCGTCAGGAACAACGGGCTCAGCCAGCCGTAGAACAGCCAACTGCCGAGCAACAGGATGACATTGCGCCAGGCCGGTCGGCCCAATGCGTAGACCAGCAGAAACGCTGGCAAAAACAATGTCAGGAACTCTAATGAGGCGAAGACCATGGCGGCGCAGAGATCCGATCAGTGGGACAACGAGTCCGTGGCGTTCAACAGACGCGGTCCTGCGGCCGACGGCACCAGCAGCACGCTGTAGCGCTCACCCGCTTTGAGTTCCCCCAGATCCAGCGGCCCGCCGACGTTGGCGTTGGCGCACACCAGTTGCACCGACAGGCTCACCGGGTTGATCGAGCGACGCTGCAAGCTGTCGACCGGCACCGCTTTGAACAGGTCGGCGGTACGCCCGGCAGGACGCAGACTGGCATCGGCGCACGAAGCGTCGACGTTGAAGAACGCCAGCGACGCTTTCAGGCCGTTGAAGTCGTCCGGCTGCTCGCGCACCGCCACTTGCTTGATGCCTGCACCGTCCGGCAACACCAGCACGGTCGCGAATTCACCGGGCTCGACTTTCAAATCCATGGCCAGTTTTTGCGCACCGCTGACCAGGCTGCCCTTGATCGGACTGCTGGCCTGCACCGGGAAAAACAACGATACCGGTGCGGCCACTTCAAGACGCAGCGGCGGTTGGCCGGCCTGAGCGATCACGTCCAGCGGCGCGGTGACGGTGTTGACGAAGCGGATGAACGCCGAATCTTCGGCCGGGCCGGTGGGGTACAACGCCACTTCGGCGTGGGCCAGGGTACTGATCGACAACACCGGGACGGCCGCGAGCGCCGTGAACAGCTTGATCATTTCTTGGCTTCCTTGACGGCCGGGGCTTCCAGCAGAGCCTTGCTGATGTCAGCACTCCAGGTTTTGTAGCCCGGCGCGGTCAAATGCTGACCGTCCACCGTGGCCCATTGGCCCGGCTTGGAGAACTGCAGCGAGTCGATGTAGCTGCACGGCGCCACGTTGGCGGCGAGGAACTTGGAGGTCATCTCGACCCGGGCAAATGTCTTGCCGTACTTGCCGCCTTCGGTGCCCCAGTTCGGGCCGACCCACGCGCAACGGGTGCCGTTGGCCGAGATTTCCTTGGTCAGCGCAGTGGTCTGCTGCCACAGCCAGGCTTTCGGGAACGCCGGTTTGGTGTAGCTGGCCATGGTGTCACCCATGACAATCAGCACCAGGTCCGGTTTGTCGGTGGCCAGCAACTGGCTGATCGGCAAGGTCGCGGCTTTACCGCCCAGCACCACGGTTTTTTCCGTGCCACGACGCTCGGCGCCACCGCAGGTGCCCGGCGTGGCTTTGAGCCAGTCACCGGCATTGGCGCCGCAAATACCCAAGGTATGCACGGTCGCACCCTGGGCAACCAGGCTGTCGTGCAGGGAGGAAATCAGATAGTCAGGCGTTGCCAGGTGGCTGTCGCCAATCATCAAAATGGTCATGCCTGCCAGAATCGATACTGCCACGGTGCAAACTCCTGCTGCTTAATTCGAATAAGGGGAACGGTAAGGGCTGACCGGCATCGCCATGCGACCGGTGAAGTCTTCAAACATGTACCGCAGGTACAAACCACCGGTGAATTGCTTGTAGTCCTGGGCGTTGTCCAGGCCGAAGCTGCCGCCCAGGAAGACGTTGTCGCCAAAACGGTACTCGGCGGCCGCATTCAGGTTGTAGCCGACGCCTGTCTTGTTCTGTCCCGAGTACTGGGTCGGCACAATGATCCCGGCCGTGGCGTACTGCTGCGAGACCTGACTCAGCACGCTCTGCATGTCGCTATCATTCGGGAAGTACGGCGTCGCATCCTGCTCGATGTGCTGCACGCCGACCGAGCCCTTGACCGAGTAACTCAAGCGATCGGTGCGTTGCGACCAGCCAATCGGCACGCCGATGGAAAAGAAGTTTTGCGGGCTGAAGTAACCGCCGTTGCCGTAGGTGAAGTTGCCCTGGTTCTTGTCGTAGCTGATGCCGGTGAGGCTCAGGCCGGCGGTCAGCTGACGGCTATCGTCATTGAGCAAGTACCAGTAGACACCGGTGCCGGCCTCGGCACGGCTGTTGGATTCGACGTGGTTGCCCACCAGTTTGTGCAGGCCACCGTAGCCATAGACGCCGTAATCGCCATTGTCATAGCTGAGCTGCAAACGCCCGCCATTGGCGGTGACGCCGCCCCATTCCAGGCCACTGCGGGCGTCTCGCGCACCGGCGAAAGACACCAGGCTGTCGGTCACCGGGCGCCGCGACAGGCTCAGGCCGTAGCGGAAATCGCTGCCTTCGGTGAACGAGCGATCAATGCTGATACCACCGACCACGGTGCTGTAGAGGAAACCCATGGGGCTTGCGCCAAGATCGGTTTTCAGCCCCAGCGACGGGTTCTCGTAAGCCACGGCCAGGCCGACACCCGTGTCCTTTTGGCGCCCGATCGGGCCGCTGATCTGATTACGCAGAAAATCGGTCTGGACCGGGTCCGTGTTGTTCGCCAACTGGGCTTGCAACGCGGCCATCTGCTGCTCATTGAAACCACCGAAGCGCGACTTGGCAGGATCACTGATGCCACCGGCGTTCAGCGACACCGGCGTAACGCGCAGCGCCAGACGGTCATCACCCAGCGGCACACTGATTTCCAGCGGCGTTTCGACGTCGGTTATTTTGCTCAGGCCCGACTCGCTGTCATTGCTGCGGATGGTCACGCCTTGAGTGACACGCGGGCTGCGCTCCTGATCAATCTGGTCCAGCGCACTTTGCATCGCCTGGCGGGCTTCTGCCTGCGGGTCCGTCGGCTTGGCCGGGGCCCGCGCGGGTTGCACAGCGTAAGCGCCAGCGCTGCCATTACTCGCCAGGGCATTCGATAGGGCCGGCTCGGCCTCATCCGCCGCCTGCGCAACTTGCACCTGCGCGGGCGCCGGAATTTGCGACAGCGTAGCCTCGGCCAGCCGCGATTGACTGCGCTGGCCAGCCTTGCCCACGAACGGGTTGGCAGCCACGGTCCCGGCAAACGGATTGGCGTCTTCCTTGCTCGGCGCTTGCAGTGCCAGGGCACGTGCATACAGCTGCGCGGCCTTGGCGTTCTTGCCTTGGGCGCGATACAGACTGGCGGCGGTGGCGAGAATCGGCGCGTCGTTCGGCGCCAGTTCCAGCGCCTTGTCCATGGCTTTTTCAGCGCCGCGATAATCGCCGGACTGATTCAAGGCCTGGGCCATGCCGATCTGCAGCTGCGGATCATTCGGCGCCTGGTCGAGCAGCGGTTGATACAGCTCGATGGCTTTTTTGGCGTTGTTGTTGGCCAGGTACATGCGCGCCAGCGCGCCAACCGCCAAGGGGTCGTTCGGACGCTGAGCCAGCGCCGGCGCGAGCGTGTCGTAGGCCGCCACGAGGTCGCCCTTTTCCCGCAACAGATCGGCCTGACGCACGGTGTAGAGGTACAACAATTGGTCGTAACTGCGCTGATCCGCCGCCGCCAATGGCTGGCTTTGCAGCTCGTGCAGGATCTGATTGACCTGCACGTCGTCACCGGTCTTCAGCAGCACGCCGGCGTACGCCAGGCGCAGCGACGCTGACGGTGTGCTGCTTTGTGCCATGGCGTTGCGCAGCATCGACAACGCGTGTTCGGTATCACCGGCATCGACGTACGCCGAGGCCAGCATGCCCAATGATTCGGGTTTGCCGTTGGCCGCCAATTCGGCACGACGCAGCAACGTGATGGCTTGGCTGCGGTCACCTTGTTTGGCCAGGGTAGAGGCCTGGCTGGCCAAGGATTGCACCTGAACCTCGTTGGCCAGTTGTTGCATCGCCGTGCTGCGCTGGCTCACCGGGATGCGCTCCAGTGTGCTTTGCGCGTTCGACCACTCACCCAACTGGCTCGACAGCAACGCGCTGACGTACAGCGCATCGACGCGTTGCGGATCGGCCTTAAGAAGCTCCGCCATGGTCTGCCGGGCTTTGTCCGGGGCCTTCGCTTGCACGTACAGACGCGCCAGGTCATAGCGCGTCCAGACATTCTGCGGGTCGTTGCGCACGGCTTCCTGTTGCGCGGCAATCGCGCCGTTGAGGTCGCCGCTGCGCTCGGCATTTTTCGCCTGGCCGACCGCGACGGCGGCACGCAATGGCCGCAAATCGCCAAGGCGTTTTTGCTGGGCCGGGTTCAGCCCTTCGATCATTCGCAACCCTTGGCTGGCCTGACCGTTTTGCGCCAGCACGGTGATCAGTCCCAGCAGGGCCGCAGGGTTGTCATTGTCCAGGGTCAGTGCCTGACGATAGCTCGCCTCGGCATTGTCCAACTGGTTCTGCTCCGCTTGCACACCGCCCAAAGCGACATAGCCTTCGACTTGTCGCGGCTTGCTGGCGATGGCCTGTTGCAACAGGCTGCGCGCCCGCACCAGGTCATGGTCGGATTTGGCCTTGTCAGCCTGGCCCAGCAGATCCCAGTAGCGATTGCTCTCCAGCGCCGCTTGCCAGCGCGGGTTACCGCCACGGCCGGCGGCACGCTTGAGCAGTTCATTGGCGTCGCTCAAGCGGCCCTGACGCTGACGAACGATCCCCAGGCCGCCCAACGCGTCGGCGTCCTGCGCTTGTTCTTTGAGTCGTGCCAGAAAGGCTTGCTCGGCGACATTCAACTGGTTGTCCTGAAGCGCCTTGAAACCGCGTGCCAGGTTCGGATTCTGCTGGGCAGCCACGGCAGCCGTGCCACGGCTGTTCATTTGCGTGCGAATCTCGGCGTCATCCGGATTGGCCTTGAGGTACTCCTCGAACAACGGGATCTCCGCCGCTCGTGGCGAACCCAGCCACACCAGCCCCTCGCGCCAACTTTCGGTAGCCTCACCGCCCAGTTCGGGCAGGGTCGACAGCTGACCCAAGCGACGAATACCGTCGGTACGTGTCACTTCGTTACGCAGCAGCAGCTTGGCCAACACCAGTTTGATCTTGGCGTTGTCCGGGCTTTGTTGCAGCAAACGCTCCAGGCCCTGGCGCGACTCGGCCCAGCCACCGGTCGAGTAACCGAGGTAGTTGTAGAACTCCAGGCCCAGCTCCCCTTGAGGTGCCTTGTCCGCGAAGATCTGCCGATAGATCGGCATGGCCTTGTCCAGTTCGCCCGCCGTTGCCAGCAGGCGCGCCTGCTCCAACTGATCGAGATTGCTGCCGCTTTGCAAGGCGATGGCTTGTTCCAGCAACAACGTTTGCGATTCGCCGGGATGGGATTGCTTGAGCTGATCCAGGTAGCGATTGGCACCCGCAGGGCGGTTGGCCTTGAGCTCCAGCAAGCCCAGACCGTAAATCGCATCGGCTTGCTGCGGATCGATCAGCAGCAGTTTTTTCCAGGCTTCGGTGGCCCGGACCTGGTCACCTTGTGCCTGCCAGTATTGCCCCTGTTGCAGCAGCGCCTTGCCGGCACCATTGAGCTCGGCAAAGCTGCTGCTGTGGATCAGGGCGGCGAAAACCCCGAAGGCTATGGCGTGACGGCGCGCTGGCATTGCTTCTCCCACATCGGTTGCAACTTCCCGTGATCGAGGAAGTGGTAGCGGTTGTCCATGTAGCCCAGCGAAAACAGGCTCAGTACAAAAAAGTAATAGGGTGGCTGCTTTGCCTGGACCGCTTCGGCGGTCAGGGTCTGGGCCATCAGTTGCTGCACGCGCAAGGCCTGTTGCTGTTGCAGCGACGCATTGCCCAGCGCTTTGAAATACGGCAGCAGCGCGGCGGAAAAACCGAACGGGCCGGCACCGCTGCGCTGACCGCTGAGCACCTGGACTTTCTCCGGCGGCACACCGTCGGCGAGCGTGGCGGCGAGCATGCCGCCCAGGCTGCCGAGCAACGGTTTGCGCATCGGGTCCTTGACGGGCATCACGCCCGCCCACAGGTACGTGCGGATCGCATCGTAACTGCCCAATTCACCCTTGACCGGGTCGACGATGAACTCGCCCTTGCCCGGCCCGGTGCGGCGATAACTGACCCAATCGGCAACGAAGCCTTTGTAGCTGACGGCCTTGATCAGGGTCGCGGTGTTCGTGGCGATTTCCGCCCACGGTCCGTTGCGATCGATGTCGGCGAATCGGCGCAGCACCGGAATCGGCAGATAGCTGGGGTTGAGCTGCCACAGCTCAGGCTTGTTGAGGTCGGGTTTGATAAATCCGAACTTTCCCGGCATCAGCATTTTGCCCAGCCCCGGCAGGTCCTCGACCTCCTGGGTGACAACGTTGTGCAGGATCTGGCGCGCCGCCTGGGTGTAGGCGTCGCTCTGCCAAAGTCTTCCGGCTTCGAGCAACGCGTAGGCGAACCAGAGATCGGCGTCAGACGCCGAGTTGCTGTCCAGCAGGCGCCAGTTGCCCTGCTCGTCCAGGCCCCAGAACCAACCCGGCAGATTGTTCTTGATATCGCCCTGGGCGAGGTTGTCCTGACTCCAGCGCCACAGCTTGTCGAAGGTGACCCGATCATTCGCCACCAGGGCGAAGAACATGGCGTACGACTGACCTTCAGACGAGCTGTGACGTTGCGGCGTGCTGGCGTCCAGCACACGCCCGTCGGGTTGCACAAAGTGCTCGACGAACGTCTGCCACAACGGCCAGGTCGATGCCTCGCAACGTTGCGCCTGGGCGGTGGCGGGCAGCAGCCATGCCAGCAGCAGCGTCGACAGCGCGATCACGGCGGCACGGCACGGGCGTTTATGGGCGAAGGCGGGCACGCTCATCACACGTCAAGACGTCGTTTGGCGCGGGCACGCAGCGACACGTACGCCAGACCACTGAGCAGCACGATGGCCAGCCCGGTCAGCGCAAACATCCAGCCCACATGCCGCGACAACATCCATTGCACGTACTTGAACGGCCCGAGTTCGCCGACGTAGTACTGCTCGTCCGCCACCAGCGCTTCGATGGATTTGCCGCGAACCACCACCAGGCTGCCCTGGATCGACTGGGTGTATTCCTCGCCACCGACCAAGGCTTTGGTCGCTTCGGTGAGGCCTTCCGGCCGGTCGCTGGCAATCACCACGACGCTGCGACCGCTCTTCAGCGGCGACTCGAAACCGGTCAGGTACGTGCTGCGCTGCCCGCCGGAAAACGCCATGGCCAGCCGTGCCTTGCGCTGGTTGGCATCCGGGTCGGGGCTGAACCAATCCCGTACGCGCATGGGCAAGTCGGACAGTTCGAAACGTTGCTTACCGTCATTCCCGGCCGCCGGCAGACGGTCGGCCCACTGGGTCAGCAGCGGCTGGTTGGCACCGGACGCCAACACCAGCAGATCCTTGTCAGCAGCCGCAGCGACCTGCGCCGCTTGCGTCACCTGTACGCCGGTGGCCGGGTAACCGGTGGACTGACCAAACCGTCCGAGCACCGTGAGGTAGGCGTCCAGGTCAGTAGCCCCGGCGTTGTCCGGCAGCACCACGGCGGTTTGCGACAGGTCGGCCAAACGGGTGAACGGGAAGCCTGCATCCTTGAACACGCCGAGGTTGGGCATGGCCATGAAGTGGTCGTAGCCGCGCAGGTCCAGGGTCGATTCCGGGTCCACGCTGCCGCGCATGTTGTCGATGATGATGTCGCCGCACTCGCCCTGTTTGATGTAATCGAACATGTAGCGCAGTTGCAGGCGCGATTGCAGGGCGACCGAGTTCAACGGCAGGCGCACACGAACTTCGCGGGCCAGGCTGTCGTTGGTCTTCAGCGCGCTGAGCACACCGCTGTCGAGTTTGTCCTGGGACGGCAGGTTGCGAGACTGAATCAGCCCGTCGTTGAAGCTGACAATGAACGACGAGTTGGAGGATTTCTCTTGCGGGGTGTAGCGGTATTTGAGGTCCAGCGGTGCGCCTTCGTCGCGCCAGGTGAACAGGTCTGGCGGGAAATTCAGCGGCACGGTGATCTCGCCGGGGTTGTAGCCGGCGACATTCAATTGCTTGGCCGCAATCAACTCACCCAGCTTGACCGGACGATCGGTGGGCAACCAGTTCGGTGCATCGTACGGCTTGCGTGGCTGCACGTTGTCGAGATGGTCGATCACCACGCGGCTGCCCGACAACGCCTGACTGCCCAGCACCAACGCCGTCGCGGCGCGCTTGAGTTCCGCCCCGTCGCGACCGGTGATCACCAGCAATTTGCCGTTCGCATCGTTGGGATTGCTCATCAGCGTCAGGGTCGGCCCTGTCGCCGCCGGCAGCGTCAAACCACCGAGTTGCAGCGCATCAGGACCACTGAGCAGCACCACGGCATTGCCGCTGGCCGGCAGTTGGTTGAAGCGCGAGGAAAACACCGCGCCGCGATAGCTGGCCTGGGCGCCGAACCACGACGACAGTGCGCCGGCGGCTTCCAGGGTGCTGTTGTCTGGCGCAGCGGCAAACACAAACGGCAAGCTCAGCTGACGCGCATCCCGACGGTCGAAAAACGGCAACGGCAGGATCGCCAGATCGTCCGGCAAGGTCAGTGGCGACACTTGAATGTCGAGCTGACTGTTGTTGCTGATCCTGGCCCACAGGCTGGAGTGCTGCGGGTCTTCGCAACTCATCGAATAGTGGCCGACGAACTGCAGGCTCAAACGGTTGAACTCGGTGATCAGGTGAGCGGGAATCTCCACCACCTGTTTTTGCATCGCCCCGGCGTTTTCCTTGGGCAATGGCAGGCTGGCAGCCACCTCATCGTTGACCATCACGTTGATCTGCGAAAGGTCGGCCAGCAGCGCAGGGGAGTAGGTGTATTGCAACGTCAGGTGCGCGCCGGTCACGATCGCATCGGCGCGCACGTCGAAGTTGACGCTGTCGGCGGACTCGACGCCGCGCAGGGTCATCGGATAGTTCCGGCCCAGCTGCTTGAGCGTCAGGCTGTAGTTGCCGGCACCTGCCGTGGCACTGGTCGCCGGCGCCGTTTCGGCGAACGCCGCGACACCACTCCCCAACGCCAGCAAGGTGCAGGTCGCACGAGCCAGAGCGCGACGAACGCCGCGCAGGTTACCGACAGCGAAAGACTTCGAGTTCATCACTTGTCCAGAACGTTTTCTAAGAGGGGTGGGGGTGGACGACGGTTGCGCAGCCATGCCCGCGCTTCCAGGACCGTGGCCTTGAAGAGTTCGTAGATACCGCGCAGGCCAATGGCACTGACGTCACGCAACGCCACCAACGGCGTGTCGACCTGACCGCTGCCCCAGGTCGACGCCCAGGTGTCGGCGCGCGAGAAGGTCAGGCGCACCAGTTCGCTTTGCTGGCGCAGCGTCAACTGATCGAACTGCGCGCCCAAAACGGTGCCGCGACTGAACACAATCACCGCCGGGAACACGCTCAGGTGTTGATTGCGAAACAGCGAGATCTGCACCCGCTCGCCCTGGGGAACCGTCACCCCGTCAGGCAAACGGAAGCCCAGGCCTTTTTGCGAGAAATCGAGAGTGGTGCCTTCGATGACACTGCCGTCGGCACGGGTCAGGCGCATCGGCAACGCCGCCGCAACCCGCGGCTCGGAACGCATCTGCCGGGTTTCACTGGCCACCGCCACCGAGGCGCTGGTGATGATGATGTTGTAAACGGTCCAGGCCAGGTTGATCAGGATCGTGGTCGCCGCATCGTCCGCGCCCTCCATCAGCTTCACTACACCGATGATCATGCCGACGACGTTCAAACTCAGCAGGATGATGTAGGGGCGCGCCAGCTTCCATTCGAAGTACTTCTTGTCGATGATCCCGCCCTTGTCGGTCACGTTGAAGCCGCCGAACTTGGGATTGACCAGCGCCATCAGCACCGGGCCCATGATGTACCAGGCCAGTACCGTCTCGTAGACCTCGTTCCAGAACGAATGGCGGAACCGCCCCTGAATGCTGGAGTTGGTCAGGCTGGCGTGAAGGATGTGCGGCAGCACATAAGCGGTGATCATCAAGGCCGAGGCGTGGTAGATCCGCGCGTCGAAAATCAGAAAGGCCAGCGGCGCGGTAAGGAACGCCAGACGCGGCAAACCATAGAAAAAGTGCAGCATCGCGTTCACGTAGCACAGACGCTGGCCCAGGCTGAGGCCCTTGCCGAACAGCGGGTTATCGGTGCGAAAAATCTGCGCCATGCCCCGTGCCCAGCGAATCCGCTGGCTGATGTGGCGTGACAGGCTTTCCGTCGCCAGGCCCGCCGCCTGAGGAATGGCCAGGTACGCAGTGTTGTAGCCGGCACGGTTGAGTTTGAGCGCCGTGTGGGCGTCTTCGGTCACGGTCTCGACGGCCACGCCACCGACTTCCAGCAACGGTTCACGGCGGATGACGGCACAGGAACCGCAGAAGAACGTCGCGTTCCACAGGTCGTTGCCGTCCTGCACGAGGCCGTAGAAAAGCTCACCTTCGTTCGGCACGGAACGGAAGGTGTCGAGGTTTTTTTCGAACGGGTCAGGGGAGAAAAAGAAGTGCGGCGTTTGCAGCATCGCCAGCTTGGGGTCCTTGAGGAACCAGCCGATACTCACCTGCAGGAAAGAGCGCGTGGGCACGTGGTCGGCGTCGAAAATCGCCACGAACTCGCCACTGGTGACCTTCAACGCTTCATTGAGGTTGCCTGCCTTGGCGTGGCGGTTGTTGTCACGAACGATGTAGTTGACGCCGATCTGCCCGCAGAACTCGCGGAAGTCTTCGCGGCGCCCGTCATCGAGAACATGCACGCGCAGCTTGTCGCGAGGCCAGTCGATGGCCTGAGCGGCGAAGATCGTGACTTTGACGATATCCAGTGTTTCGTTGTACGACGGGATGAACACATCGACCGTCGGCCATTCACTGGGCGGGCCGCTCATCAATATCGGTTTGCGGCGCAGTGGCCAGGCGGTCTGGATGTAACCGAACACCAGCACGATCATCGCGTACAGCTCGGCCATGACCAGGCCGTAGCCAAACAGCATGTCCAGCCAACCTTCGAAACCGAGGGTGGACGTCAGCCGCCAGTACAGGTAGCGCAGGGACGCCGTCAGTGACAAACCGATCAGCACCATCACCGTCAGGCGCCCCGGAATCTTGCGCAGCACCAACGCGGTGGCGAAGCAACCCGCCGCAAAGAGGCACTGCGAATACAGATCGAACGGCACTGTGATGATAAAAACAGCCATCAGCGCGCACATCAGCGTGACGCCGAGGATCAACGCTCGACGCAATGCCTTGGGCAAACTGTCTACGCGTTCGGACAGCGCCTGCGCCCAACGCTGCGATCGCGTCAGGGCTTCGGTATCGGGAGCTGAGGCTGTAATCACGAAGCGTACGACTCCGCGATATCCATCGATTTCAGTTGCGCCTTGAGCGTGTCACTCAGGACTCGCATGTCTCGGCAGGCCGGGGAAAAGCCCGGTTCCAGCAACGGGTTTTGACCGTACGCCAACGCCTCACCGATGCTGTGATCCAGCGCCACGGCCCCCAGCAGATCATTACCGAGACGGCGCTTGAGCACCTCTTGCATATCCCGGCAAAACGCTCGGGAGGCGTCGAACTGATTGATCACGTAATTGCACTGCGGAGCCTGCCCCCGGGCCTTGCGTTCGTCGAGCAAGCGCTGCATCGGGTCCAGTGTCAGGAAGCACGCGGCGTCGGCGGTCACCACCACCAGCACCTGATCAGCCACCATCAAGGCCTGGTCCAGGTAAGCCGTACGACCCGGTGGTGTGTCGAGAATCACCACGTCGTTTTCGCCCAGCGCCATGTTCGCCAACTGACGGGCCAGCCAGAATCGATCGTTTTCCAGATAGCGTTCCAGCGTCCGGCGCTCATCTTCAGTGACCGCACCATAAGGCAGCAACAATGAGCCTGCCGGCCCGGCCAACAGCAGTGAATTCCAGTTTTCACCCTGCAGGCTGGCGTTGGCCATGCCCGCCACATCCGGCTCGGCACCCAGGTGATGCTGCAAGGCGTTTTGCGGATCGAGGTCGATGGCCAGCGTCTGACCGTGCTCAACCCGCAACAGGGTAGCCAGCGCCGAAGCCAGGGTGCTTTTGCCAACACCGCCCTTGCCCGATATCAACGCGATGACATACGCCTTGGTTTTGCTCGGACGGCCATGAGGCAGCACCTGGCGCAGCGCCTCTTCGTTGCGTGCCTGCGCTTCTGCCTGACGCGCCAGCGCGACCTCGGCCAGTAAATGGCGAAGCGGCGCAGCAACCTGGGGGATTTTGACGGGCGGCAGTTCAGCCTCAACATGTATCGCACGTTCGACCGGTGCGGCTTCAACCACCTCAATAGCGGCCTGAGGGGCTTCAATCACCACGGACGCAGGCGTAGTCGGCACCAGCGCCAACGGCTTTTCTTTGTAGTCAAAATGGCTATCGAATTCGAGATAGCTGTCCGCACTTGCCCCGAACCTGTTGAACAGGTTCGATATATCGTCTGTACGATTCATAGACTGCCCGAGGCGCTTACTGAGATAGAACACGAAGCTCGTGACGGTCCGTCGAGGTGAGCCACTAAAATGATATCGTCAATATTTTGAACTACACTAGCGTAATACTTAATCGCGATCAAAATTATTTTTTAATCGCCATTTTTTTGACTTAGCGCTGTTTTTTTGGCTGCAGATCTCTGCATGCATTCACCGAAAAAACGGCTCGACCGGACGGCGCGCGATTATCCACTCAAGCCTGAACGGCCGCTCATTTTGGCGCCGAATGGCAGGCTCATTCAGTCGCTGACAACATCACGAACACAAGTAACAACGGAGCAATAAGCGGACCATTTACCCAGGCAATTAACGAATAGACGTTTAGTTGTTTCGTATATATCTTTTAAATCAATTAGTTACTTAGTTCATAAGCATGTTTTGCCACGGTTTGACATCCAGCCACCGCTCCGTTGGCTATGCTGCTGACAGACCTATGCGGGTCATTCATGAGGGATGCTCTATGTTCTACGTGCAACGCAATGCAGACGGCCAACTGATGCGCGTGGAAACCGAGGCCTATGCCGGGTCTACCGAAATACTCCCGGCCGACCATCCCGATCTTCAAGCCTGGTTTGCCAGCGAAGTCATGGCGACCAGCCACAAGCAACTTCAGCAAATCAAACAACTCAAGCAATTGAGACAAAGTGACCTGGACATGATCCGGGTACTCGACGACCTGATTCAGGTGCTGACCGATAAGGGCGTGATCCGCGTCACCGACCTGCCGGCCGCCGCACAGGCCAAACTGATGGACCGGTCACAGGCCCGGGAAGCGTTGGGTGGGTTGAGTAATCTGGTGGATGAGGATGATTCGGGGTTGATCTGATCCAACCTTTGTCGTTTTCTGTGCTGACGCCATCGCCGGCAAGCCGGCTCCTACAATGTTTACCGGGTTGTTCGCGATGGTGATCTTCAGATCTGATCACTGCCAGGGCTTGGGCTCACCAATCAACTGCCCCTGCACACCGTAAATCCCCATCTCGCGAATCACCGCCAGCTCCCCATCCGTCTCGACCCGCTCGGCAATCAACGGCAAGTCGATGCTGTGCGCCGCCCGCTGAATCGCCTCGATGAACAAACGCTTGTCGCTCTCCTGATCAATCGCGCGGATGTAAACGCCGTCGATCTTCAAATACGCCAACCCGAGCCGTGCCAGGTTGCCGATCATGCTGAAGCGCCCGCCAAAGTGTTGCAGGCTCAACGAGAAGCCGAGTTCACGTAGGCGCCGTGTCAGCTCTTCCAGCTCAGCCTGCTCTGGCAGTTGTTCCTCACCGATTTCCAGCGTCAGCCGCGACCCCAAACTGGAATGCGCACGCAAAATATCGAAGAGTTGACTCAGCGCCTGCGGATTGGCCAGCGTCGCCGAGGACAGGTTCAGCGCCAACGACGCTTCATGGTCGGCCATCTGCTCGAGCACCCGCTCCAGCATCAGGCGGTCCAGGCGCGCGGCCCAGCCGAAACGCTCAAGCCACGGCAAGAACCGGCCGGCGGGGATCGCCTGGCCCTGCTCGTCGATCAGGCGTGAAAGCACTTTGTAATGCAGCACCCGCGTCGTGTCCTGACTGGCCACCACCGGCTGGAAATACAGCTCGAAGCGCTGCTGACTCAGCGCCAGATCGAGCAAGCTGTGCCAGGCATGATGATCATCGCCGACAGGGGTCGACGTTGCGCGGTCCAGGCACACCCATCGGGAATCGCCCTGGCCTTCGGCCTGCGCCAGTGCCTGATCCGCCAGCCCGAGCACCGCTTGCGGGGCATCGCCATACACAAACGGCGCCAGCCCGATGAAAGCCACGGCGGCCACGTCGGTGGCGCCGGTCGCATGCAGGGTGACCAAGGCGCTGTCGAGGTTTTGCGCCAGTTGCAGCGCTTCTGCGCGCAGCAATCCCGGCGCCAGCACGGCAAATTCACCACCACGGATCCGCGTGACAAGGTTCAGTGTTTCGGGGTATTTGGCGCACTCGCGGGACAGTTGCTCGCCGACCGCGATCAACAAATCATCGGTGTGTTGACCGCCCAGACGCTGATTCAGCCCGGCGAGGTCCTTGACCCGTAGCAGCAGCAAATAACCCGAACTCGCCTGCTCCGGATTGCTCACCCGCGCGTTCAATTGCATCTCGAAATAGCGCCGGTTGGCCAACCCGGTCAGGTTGTCCTGATAGGACTCGGCGCGCAGTTTTTCACTGCGTTCGGCCTGCTCCTGGAACAACGCCTTGAGCTTCTCGACCATCTGGTTCATGGCCTGCACCACCCGGCGCAATTCAGGTGTGCGCGGCAGGTCCGGCAGGCTGAGGAATTCGCGGCGGGCAATGGCGTGGGATTGCTGGACCATGTAGTCCAGCGGTTTCAATTGCCGACGCAACAGCAACGCCCCCAGCGCCGCACTCACCGCGCCGCAAAGCAGCAACCAGCCGAGACTGCCCAGTGCGCTCTGCCAAAGCTTGGCCAGCGCGAACATCGGATGGCTGACCACTTCGACCCGCGCAGCCTGCTCCCAGCCACGGCTGACAATCGCATCGCCGCCCGCCGGTTCCAGGCCGATCAGTTTGATGAACCAGTCCGGCACATTGGTGACCGCCGGGATGCCGTTGCGTTCGACCAGCGTCTTGTCGTTCGACAGATCGACCACGCGGATGCTCGCGTAGTAACCGCTGTCGAAGATCGAGCTGACCAGCAGCTCGACCATCGCCGGGTCATCGATGTTCGGCGTCAACGACAGCGCCAACGCCGTCGCGGCGTCCTGAGCGTGGGAGCGCAACTGGTTGACGTACTGGGTGCGCGAGCTCTCGAGGCTGACCATGAAGCTGCCGGTGAAGGCGACCACCAGGAACAGACAAATAGCGATCAATAGCTGTTTGAACAAAGACATCTGAGCGCGTGCTCCTAGTTAATCGTTTCGACCGGGAATCCTTCCGCCTGCATTTTCTTCAACACATCCTGCCAACGGGACAACCGCTTGGTATCGCCCACTTTCTTGTTGCCCTTGGCACCCGGCAACCACAAGCCTTCGGCATTGAAAGCGTAGACGGGCAACAGATCGGTACGTTGGCTGGCGGGCTTGATCGCATCGATCAGGCTGTCGAGCACCAGCGGCATGGCGTCGGGGCTGGCGTAGTAGGTCAGCACCATGTGCGCGCGATTGAGGCTCAGGGCCTTTACGTAAGTAATGCGCAACTTGTCACTGGAAACGCCGAGGCGGCGCAGGCTGAAATACTTGGCGATGGCGAAATCTTCGCAATCACCGGCGCCTTTCCACAGGGCTTCGATCGGGGTTTCCCAATAATCGACCTCGTGCCACAGGTCGATGTCCTCTTCATAGCGCATCTGTTTGTTGAAGAATTGGTTGACCACATTGAGCTGGTCCAGCTCACTGAGTTGCTTCTGCGTCGCCAACAATTGCTGCCAGGCATCGATGCGCTGCTGACCCTCGCCCAATGGTCCGTACAACGCCTGCGCCCGACGGCTGATCAGGGAAAAATCCCAGTCGGCGTGCAGGCCGCCCGAAATGACACCGGCCAGCAGCAACGCGCAGCACAACCAGCGCAAGGTCCGAGGGATCGCGAAACGTGCCGCCAATGCGAGGCATCCAGGGTGGGCAGGTGGAATCGATTGATGTTGAAGGTTAGCCTGTTAAATAACAATGGCACGGTGAGATCACTGCGGGCCGACTAAACTTGAAGTGTGACCCTGTGTGCGTTTGACAACCTGTCAGGCAGTCACTAGTGTCCTCTTGGATCCAAATTATCTCAGTCATTCAGGGTGCGTTGTAGTGACACAGAAGCCCAACCCTCTCAGCAGTATCAAGGTCAACGGGCCGATTCCCGCGCATTTGGCCCGCTCGGTCATCGAAGAGACCCTGCGTGCCGCCATTCTCGATGGTCGCATTCCTTGCGGCACGGCCCTTCGCCAACAAGACCTGGCCGACCTGTTTGGTGTCAGCCGCATGCCGGTCCGTGAAGCCTTGCGCCAGCTCGAAGCCCATGCACTGCTTAACGTGGTCGCCCACAAAGGTGCGGTGGTCGCGCCACTGGTTCAGGGCGACGCCGTCGAGACTTACGCATTGCGCATCCTTCTGGAGTCCGAAGCCCTGCGCCTGTCGATCCCTTTGCTCACCAACGAAGACTTCGAGCAGGCCGCCCGCTACATCGACGAACTGGAAACGGAACACGATTACACCGAAATCGGCCGGCTGAACCGCCTGTTCCACATGTCGATGTATTGCAAGGCGCCTAACCGTCGGCTCTTGAGGCTGGTCGAAGACGGACTGAACGAAGAGGAACGCTTCCTGCGCTTCAACCTGGAAGCCATGGGCCTGGGCAAACTGTCCCAGGAAGATCACCGTGCGCTGCTGCGGGCGGTGGAAGACCGCGACATCGAGCGTTCGGTGAAGCTGCTCGAACATCACCTCAACCGAGGTGTCGAGGTCATCACCCGCTATCTCGAAAGCCCTGAAGCGCAAAGCAGAAAAACCTCGAAATAAATCACCCCGGCAACGGCGCGAGCAGGTCGACCTGCTCGCCCGCGCTTGCCGCGCCTGCACATCCTTTCTGCCAAACCCGCCCCTTGCACTGACCCTATGACGCGTCGGTGATAGCGGCTGCCTTGATTTACGCTCACTCTTGGGCTGCCAACGAATAACAAACGGGCGACGCACCGCATGAGCGGCGCAGTCCCCGCATCAAGAACCTAAGGAAGGAGTCTTGCCACGGGAAAGGAAGCATCGGCGTCCCGGCCAACTTCCACCCCTCAAATCACACTAACGATCACCCTTAGAAAGTTGCTTCGAGTGAGGCATTCACTCTTTATTTCGATTTCGACTTATATAAGCCGAAAGGAGCAACTACGCCCAAATAAAACTTATTCAAAAAGTCTTATTGGAACTTGTCACGCTCGAAAAAGTTAAACTTTAAAATAGTATAAAAATAACTTGCCCAGCACTTTATTCGTGTATTAGTTTTTCTCCGCCACTACTGGCTACTGGCTGCAACCCCTTAGCCATAAGGCTTATATGCAACTAATACCGATCAATTCATTTGAGGCATCCGCTCGCCATCAGACTTTTTAAATCACTCATTACTTATTGATCACACCTCACTCCGGACCACTTATAGGCTCGCCATGAAATCGACTAAAGACCGTCTTAATCAGAAGAAAGCAGAACTTAGCGCGCACCCGATTTTCTCTGAAATACATTCGCTTTCGGTACTTCAACGTTTCATGGAATCCCATGTGTTTGCGGTATGGGATTTCATGTCGCTGACCAAGCGCCTGCAACAGGAGCTGACCTGCGTTCAGTTGCCCTGGCTGCCGCCGAGCGATCCGCAGGCGGCGCGCCTGATCAACGAGATCGTGCTTGGTGAAGAGTCCGATGATCGTCCGGCCCACGGCCATTACAGCCATTTCGAGTTGTACCTCGATGCGATGCGCGAAGTGGGGGCCAGCACGGCCGTCATCGAACGCTTCGTGGCGCTGCAGCAAGAAGGCGTGAGTTATGACGTGGCATTGCAGAGCGTGGACGTTGACCCGGCCGCTGCGCAGTTCGTGCGCCACACCTTGCACACCGCGCTGCATGCACCCGGCCACAGTGTTGCAGCGGCATTTTTGCACGGTCGCGAGAGCGTGATTCCGCAGATGTTCCAGCGGATTCTCGACGATTGGGGCATCGGCATCGAGCAGGCGCCGACCTTTCGTTACTACCTGGAACGGCACATCGAAGTCGATTCCGAAGACCACGGCCCGGCAGCGGAAAAACTCCTCGCGAGATTGGTCAATGGCGATCCGCAACGCGAAGAAGACGTCTACGCCAGCGCCCTCGCCGCCGTGGAAAGCCGCATTGCCCTGTGGGACGGCCTGCGTCTGAGCATGAGCGAGCCGTTGGCGGAGGTGAACGCATGAACGCCGCCGACTACCAATCCTTCGCCGACGCCTGGGAAAGCCGCGCGACCATCCGCACCCGACCGCGCCGCGTGCTGGAGAACGACGAAAAGCTGATCTACCCGCTCAGTCGCCAACCGCTGGTATTGAGCGAAACCTTTCTGCGCGAATGCCCGGAGCAACGGGATTTCGCCCTGGTGCAGACGCTCTACAAATTCATCAACGACGTGGTGATTTTCGAAACCGAGATCGTCGACAAAACCGCGCGTAGCATCGCCAAGAACCGCTTTGCCGTGACCTTCCCGTTTGCCTGCCGGTACGACGCCATGACCGTGGTGGTGGACGAGGATTATCACGCGCTGGTCGCAATGGATTTCATGCAGCAAACCGTCGCCATGACGGGCATCACGCCCATCGGCCTGCCGGATGAAATCGAACTGAGCCGGGCGATTCCGGCCGCCGTGGCACTCGCACCGGAACACCTGCGCAGTGCCGTGGAATTGATCTGCGTGGCCATCGCCGAGAACACCGTCACCGGCGACGTGGCGGCGTTTGCCAAGGACGACACGGTCAAGCAATCGATCAAGGGATTGATGGCTGACCATCTGCTCGACGAGGGTCGTCACTCCGGCTTCTGGGCGCGGTTGGTGCGCATCTACTGGCACACCGCAAGCGAAGAAGACCGCCAATGCATCGCGCAGATTTTGCCGGTGTTCATCGGCCATTACCTGACCAACGACATTCAGAAGTCGTTCGACTTCCGCCTGATCGATTCCTTGCAGATCAGCGAAGCCGCGCGCGCCGCACTCAAGCGCGAGGTGTCGGGACTGGCCTTCCCGATCAACCGCCATCACCCGTTGGTCGCCAACATCGTGCGGTTTTTCCGCAGCAGTTCGCTGCTCGATTCGCCGTGCGTTCAAGAAGCCCTGAGCGACTACCTGGTTTAACGAGGAGCACATCATGAGACGTCTCGACATTCTGCTCATCGGGCAGAGCCAGGCCCTGACCGACCTGGCGCTGGAGCTCGAACAACACGGTCATTCACTGATGCGGCTTGAGGCAGTTGATCAGCCTGCGACGGGACCGTTCGATTTGCTGATCGACGACACAAGCCTGCCGTTAGAGGACTTCGGCGCGACATCGCGACTGACGCTGCAACTGGGCATCGGCGAGCCGCAGACTTCAGGCCTTGTGCCGTTGGACTTGCTATGCCTGCACGGTTCGACGCTGCTCACGCGCGTGCCGATTGCCGACGAGCCTTCGGGCAACGGCCAGGCATTGCGTGTGCGGGCGGTGGCGGAGCTGGTGGACCACGTAGCGTTGCTGGTCAGTCGTTTCTCGCGGGACGCCGACTATTTTCTACTGGCCGAGCCAGCGACCCCGGTGCATTTCGAGCGGCTAGAAAGCCTGCGGTTCCTGGAGCACCTGGCCTTCGTCCATCGGCTCAATTCCACCGCTGATCCTCGGTTGCTGCAACTCGCGCAAGTGCCGATGATCGAGCGGCTTGAGCAGCGCTTCATGCAGTCCGCCGAAAGACCGGCGCTGAACCTTGCCGGCACGTCCCTCAGCTATCGCCAACTGCATGCTCACAGCCGCGCCATCCAGCAGCGTTTGCAGCCAATGCTCGAACAACTCGACGGGCCGAGGGTGATCGGCATTTGCCTGCCGAAATGCAGTGCGTTGTATGCGGGGATTCTGGCGATTCTCGGCAGCGGCGCGGTGTATCTGCCGCTGGAGCCGAGCCATCCGCTGCAACGTCAGCACTACATTCTGTCGAATGCCGGTGCCGTGTTGCTGCTGCATGACGGGGAGCATCCTCTTGCATCCGAGATGCTCAGCCTGGACATCAGCGCAATCGACATCGACAGCGTGGATCTCGACCAACCATTGATGCGCCAGCGCCCGGACCTCGATGCGCCGTGCATGGCGCTCTACACCTCCGGCACCACCGGCCATCCCAAAGGCGTGTTGCTCAGCCAGGCCAACCTCGCGCACTTCACCGCGTGGTACGCCGACTATGTGCAACTGACGGAGCAGAGCCGGGCGTTGCAGTTTTCATCGTTGAGTTTCGACTCGTCGCTGATCGATATTTTCCCGACCCTGTTGCAGGGCGCCGAGCTGATCGTGCCCAGCGACGATCAACGCCGTGATCCGCTGCAACTGGTGGAACTGATCCGCCACCAACGCTTGAGCCACGCGTTTCTGCCGCCAGCCTTGTTGAGCATTCTGCCGCTGGAGCAGTTGCAGGTGCTGGATCACGTGATGACCGGTGGCGACGTGTGCGAGCCCTATGTCATTGAGCAGCTCACCCGCCAGGGCAACCTCTACAACCTCTATGGCCCGACCGAAGCGACGGTGCTGATCACCGCGCGGCAACTGCGCGCCGGCGACAGCAATCGCACCCTCGGTGCGCCTATTGCCAACAGTCAGGTGCTGATCCTCGACGAGGATTTTCAGCCGGTGGGCGAACAGACCGTCGGCGAGTTGTACATCGTCGGGCCCGGTGTCTGCCTGGGCTATCTGAACAATCCGCAACAGACCGCCGAGCGCTATTTGAACGTGAGCCTGCCGAGCGGTGAGCACCTGCGGGCCTACCGCACCGGCGACATGGCGAAGTGGACCGACGCTGGCATCGAGCTGTGCGGCCGCCGGGACAATCAGGTAAAGATTCGCGGCTTTCGGGTCGAGCCGGAGGAGATCGAACGTTGCCTGCGCGACAGTCAGCTGTATCGCCAGGTGGCCGTGGTCATCGACAACCAACGGCGGATTCTGGCGTTCCTCGCCCAGCCTCAAGAAGCGCTGCCCGGCGCGGCGCGTGAAGCGCTGAAGGCGCACGCCACCCAGTTTCTGCCGGACTACATGCAGCCCACCGCCTGGACCGAACTGGCGAGCATGCCGTTTGCCAGCAACGGCAAGGTCGATCGTAAGGCCCTGCTGGAGCTGCCCGTCAGCATCGCCGAAAACACCGAGCGACGCTTGCCGGCCAGTGCCGATGAAGCGCTGCTGCTGGAGATCTGGGCCGAGCTGCTGGAGCTGCCGGCCAGCGACATTTCCACCGACGAAAGTTTCTTCAATTTGGGCGGCCATTCGATCCTGCTGTCGCGCATGCTGTTGCGCCTGCGTGAAGAGTTCGGTCGCAGCATCTCGATCAACCGCTTCATCGAACTGCCGACCATCGCGAAACTGGCGACACTGGTGCGCGGCTCCGGCACAGAGGAAGTGCTCAGCGAACAGGCCATGGCGGATGCCTTCCGCGAGCTGGATATCGAGCCGCTGCCCGTCAGTCGCATGGGCGATGTACACAAAGTGATCGTCACCGGCGCCAACAGTTTTGTCGGTGTGCATATTGTCGAGGCGTTGTTGGCATGGGGCGCCAGCGAAGTGGCGTGTCTGGTGCGCGATGGCAGCGGGCAAACGGCGGCGGAACGCTTCGCCCACGCATTGCGGGAAAACCGTCTGGAGCATCTGGATTTGAGCCGGGTGCGGGTTTACGCGGCGGACATCACACAGCCCTCGCTGGGGCTTGCGGTGGATGTTTATGAGCGCCTGGATCGCGAGTATGGCGCGCTGGTGCACAACGCCGCCAACGTCAATCACGTGCTGGATTACGAGTCGCTGGCGCGGGACAACGTCGAACCTATCTTCGAGTGCCTGCGCCTGTGCGAAGGACGCAGTAAAAAAATCTTCAATTTCGTCTCAACGCTGTCGGCTTCGAGCACGATTTCCGCTGATGGCCGGGTGCTCGAACTGCCCGCCGCGCAGACCCCGCCGATCTACATCAAGAATGGCTACAACCTGTCCAAGTGGGTCGGTGAACGGATCCTGGAAAGGGCTCGGGAGCGCGGGGTTCGGGTCAATCTGTACCGCCCCGGCAACATCAGTTTCAACAGCCTGAGCGGCGTCTGCCAGCCGCACAAAAACCGCTTGATGCTGATGCTCAAAGGCTCGATCCAGCTCGGCCAGGTGCCGGAATTCGCGTTGAATTTCGACCTGATGCCGGTGGACTTTCTCGCCCGTTTCATCGCCTTCCACGCCAGCCGATATTCAGCGGAAAAAGCGGTGTTCAACCTGCACAACCCCGAGCCGCTGAGTTGGGACGATTACGTCGCGTCCTTTCGTGAGGCGGGTCGGGAATTCTCCATGGTCAGCGTCTCCGACTGGCAGCAGCAACTGGGCCGGGTCGACAGTGACAACGCGCTGTTCGGCGTGCTCGGTTTTTACCTCAACGGCTTCGAAGAAGACATCGGCGACATCTCGATGATCGGCCATGACAACGCTCAGGCCGGCGTGCGGCAGATGGGCGCGCACTACCCGGAAAAATCCCCGGCGCTGCTGCGTCGCGGCTGCGACTACCTCAAAGAAATCAACTTCATCTGAATCACTCAAGCGGAGCAAAACCATGAAAAACCTGCAACCCGATACCCTGATCAAAAACCCGCAAGGCTGCCTCGTCGTGTCTTCGGTGGACGTGCCGGCGCAGGCCGAAAAAGTCTGGGCGGTGGTCGGCAACTTTGCCGGCTTCGATCAATTCATCCCGGCGTTGTCGCACATCGAGACGACCGGCGAAGGCGTGTCATCGCTGCGCAAGAAATTCTTCAAGGACGGCAACCTGGTGGTCGAGCAACTCAATTCGCGGGATGACCAGGCGCGGAGCATGACCTGGACCACGATCTACAACACCTTGGGCGTGGCCAATTTGTGGGCGGCGATGACGGTTGAGGTGCTGGGTGAAGGCAAGTCCCGAGCGACCTGGACCATCAACGCCGAGCCGGCTCAGGGTGGCGCCGAGGCACTGCCGGGGTTCAAGGATTTTGTGCAGGGGTTTGCCGATGATGCGATGAATAATGTGTTGAAGCTGTTTGCGTAGGACACACTTTTTTCGGTGAGGCGCCAGTCCTCTTCGCGGGCAAGCCTCGCTCCTACAAGGTATCGAGTAACCTGTAGGAGCGAAGCTTGCTCGCGAAGAACGATAACGCGGTGATCTGACCTGAATCAGATCTTGAAGCTATCAACCAACTGCTTTAACCGATTCGCCTGCAACGACAATGCATCGCAATCCTTCAGCGTTTCATTGAGGTTGGCCACGCTCTGCTGATTCAGCAGATTGATCTGGTTAACGTCGACGTTGAGGGTTTCCACCACCGCCGTCTGCTCCTCGGTCGCTGCCGCCACCGACTGGTTCATCCCGTCGATTTCGCCAATGCGCTTCGTCACGCTGACCAGACGCAGACCCGCCTGGTTTGCCACTTCAACGCTCTCTTCGCTGGAGACCTGACTGGCGTTCATGGTGGTCACCGCTTCACGCGAGCCGACCTGCAGCGACGTGATCATCTTGTGAATCTCCTCGGCCGACTCCTGCGTGCGATGCGCCAGGTTGCGTACCTCGTCCGCCACCACCGCAAAACCACGACCGGCTTCACCGGCGCGTGCCGCTTCAATGGCGGCGTTGAGCGCCAACAAGTTGGTCTGCTGGGAGATGCCTTTGATCACATCGAGAATGTGCCCGATGTTGTCGGTGCTCGCGTTCAGGGTTTCGATCTGCGTGCACGACAGGCTGATTTTCTGCGACAGCTCGGTCATGGCCAGAATGGTTTTTTCCACCACCTGACGACCGTCATCGGCCTGCTCGCTCGCGCCGCTTGCATGCTGCGAAGCGTCGGCGGCGTTGCGGGCGATTTCCTGGGTGGCGGCGCCCAACTGGTTAATCGCCGCCGCCACGCTGTTGGTGCGCGCACTTTGTTCGTCGGAACCGACGATCGACGCGTTGGACGAAGCCATCACCCGTTGCGACAGGTCATGGACCTGCCGGGTTGCCGAGGACACTTCGGAAATCGACGCGTGAATTCGCTCCACGAACTGGTTGAAGGAGCCGCCGAGTTCGCCGAATTCATCTTTGCTTTCCACGGACAGTCGACGGGTCAGGTCGCCTTCGCCCTGGGCGATGTCCTGCATCGCACGACCCATGGTGGTCAACGGGCGCATCAGCACGTTGATCAGCAGGGTCAGCAGCACCGCAATGACGGTGACAGCGATAAACATCGCGATCAACGCCGAGGTGCGGAATTGGCTCAATGGTGCGTAGGCCTTGTCCTTATCGATCGACAGACCGATGTACCACGCAGCATTCGGCAAACCGTTGACCGGGGTGAACGAGAGGATGCGTTCCTGGTTGTTCAGGGTGACTTGCTGATTGCCCTTCTCGATGCGCAGGCCGGCGTTGGGGTAGATGTCCTTCAGGTTCTTCATGACCTGGTCTTTGTCCGGGCTGACGATCACCTGGCCGTCGGCACTGACCAGAAACGCATGGCCAATGCCGCCGAAGTCCACCGAGTTGATGATCTTCACCAGGGTTTCCAGGCTCAGGTCACCGCCGACCACGCCAAGCAACTCGCCATTCTTTTTCACCGGCATGGCGATGGTCACGACCAACCCACCGACGGCCGCCATGTAAGGCGGGGTCAGCATGGTTTTGTCAGCGACAACCGCTTGCTTGTACCAGGGACGCTGACGCGGATCGTAGCCATCCGGCATCTTCGCGTCTGGGCGCTGAGTGAACACGCCATTAGTCTGGCCGACGTACGTGAACTGGAAGTTGGAGGTGAAGGCCGGCTGATCAACCAGCCCCGGCAGATCGGCATTGGCGCCTTGATGAGCGACGTTTTGCGCGAGGTTTTCCAGCACCAGCACGCGGCCGCTCATCCAGTTCTGCACGCTGCTGGCGGTCAGGTCGCCGGCTTGTTGAACGGAGGATTCGAGGTTTTGCCGAATGGTATTTCGCTGCAGATAGTCGTTGTACAAAGTGAACAACGCAAAAGCCAGCACCACGACGCCGGAGGCGGCCAACAGGATTTTATGGCTGAACTTGAGATTCATTTCATAGGGCTTCTATGCAGAAAGTGGGGATGCGTTCCGGGTTGCAACATTCCATGTACAGCTCAAGCGGCTCTAAGGCCGCTCTACTTTGGTGCACGCATGTCTCACCAGTCTGTCGGCACAGGCGGGATAAATCTTAGGGGCATGTACGAAATGACCGGTATTTCCGTCAGATACCCGCCGAACGGCGTGCTAGAGCGCTTGAGTAGCATTGGTGTGATGACGGTTGTTCGAGCGGCAGTTGCAAATTCCCCGTCCCTTGACAACAATGCGAGTAATTATCATTTGTGACGTTCGGGCTAATGCAGCCGAAGGGCTCACTCTCAACGTTCGGTGGAGCGCTATGTCGCTGATTCGCTCTATCACTGCTACCTGCTGCGGAACCCAACATGATGCCTGTGGATAATTCGGCACTGGGTCGGCGTGGCGAACCTCATCAACAGGTGGTCAAACAAGCCATCCACTGGCTGCTGCGCTTGCGAAACAACGCGAGCAATTCCAGGCTGCGCCAGCAATGCGATGTCTGGCGGGCAGAACATCAGGAGCACGAACTGGCCTGGCAACGGGTGCAGTCGCTGCACGCCGAACTCAGCAACAATCTGCATGCGGTACCCGGTGCCCACGTCGCCTTCAACACGCTGGAAAACAGTGCTCAAGGACTGGGCAGGCGCCAGGCCTTGAAACTGTTGTCGGGTGCGTTGTTGATGGGATCGGCAGCATGGCTGGGCAGGGATCTAACGGGCTGGCAACAGTGGACCGCGGATTTCGCCACCGCTACGGGCGAGCGCCGTGGTTTCCAGCTGCCGGATGGCACGCGACTGGAACTGAACACCGCCAGCTCAGTGGATCTGAACTACACCGCGCACCAGCGTCGGATCAAACTGACCCGTGGCGAAATCATCGTGACGTGCGGCGGGGCCGATGAAGGATCTTCACTGGATCGACCGCTACGCGTGCACAGTCGCCACGGTGTGTATGAGGGCGTCGCCGCACGTTTCATCCTTCGCCAGGAAGCGGACTGCACGCGGCTCAGCGTGACCAGCGGCATGGTCGCGATCCATTCACCACTGCCTGCCGATGGCATGCCGATTCAGGTGCAGGCCGGTCAGAACTATGTGATTGATCATCAGCGGACACGTTTGGCACCACCGCAGGCCATGGATGTCGGCGCCTGGGTCGACGGTCTGATCGTCACCCGCAACATGCGTCTTGGCGATTTCCTGCAGGAGGTCGGGCGCTACCGCCTTGGTTATCTGACGTGCGCAACAGATATCGCCGACTTGCGGCTGTCCGGTGTCTTCCGGTTGGAGGACACCGACAAGCTGCTGGCCATCCTTCCGCAGACCTTGCCCGTGCAACTGCGCTACCGCACCCGATGGTGGGTGACGTTGGAGCGGCAGTCAGCAGCCAGCGCTACAACGTTGCCGCCGGAGCTTTGAGCGATGTGCTCAATCAATTTGTGCGCCAGGTGGGCAACTGATCGAAAACCGCCACAGTGAGCTATCAGTTCTAAATACTCGGCATACAAAAAAGCCAGCCCTTGATATTCAGGGGCTGGCTTTTTTTGTTTCTTGAAGGCGGCCTATCGGGATATTAGCGAGCCCGAAACGACAAAACCCCTGTCTGCGTTAGCAGACAGGGGTTTCGGAATTCAATCTTGACGATGACCTACTCTCACATGGGGAAACCCCACACTACCATCGGCGATGCATCGTTTCACTGCTGAGTTCGGGATGGGATCAGGTGGTTCCAATGCTCTATGGTCGTCAAGAAATTCTGTGACCAGCCCGTTACGTTGTAACGTGCCAGCAAAATTGGTGACTTCTACTAAAACAAAACCCCAACTGCTTTCGCAATTGGGGTTTCGGAATTTAATCTTGACGATGACCTACTCTCACATGGGGAAACCCCACACTACCATCGGCGATGCATCGTTTCACTGCTGAGTTCGGGATG
>NZ_JAHBDD010000027.1:0-60234 GCF_019956155.1 Pseudomonas sp. BF-RE-22
GGCTTGCTGGCGATGGCGATTTCGACGCCGCCATCGCCAGCAAGCCGGCTCCTACAGTAGACCGCATTCCAATGTGGGAACAGTGATTGCGACTCGGTCTACCGTAGGAGTGAGTCTGCTCGCGATGGCGCGGCAGTAACGCCACAAATCTCAAGGCAGCTCAATACGCTCGCTTTCCCCCGGCACCGACGGCCAATCCCCGGCCGCCCAGCGCCGGCGCGCTTCGTCGATAGCCGCCGGATCGCTCGACACAAAATTCCAGTTGATCCGTCGCGGTCCATCCAGCGGCGCGCCGCCGAACAACACCGCATGACAGTCGCTCTCGGCGAACAGCGTCATTTCTTCCCCGGCAGGCAGCACCACTAGCGAGTACGGCTCTATCGGCTCGCCATCGAGCTGCGCCTCACCGCTCAACACATACAACGCCCGTTCTTCATGCTCGGTGGGAATCAGCAGCGTGGTTGCTGTTTGCAGGTTCAGTTCCGCGTACAGCGTAGGAGAAAGCACCGGCACTGGCGATTCCAGGCAAAAGCCTGACCCGGCGATCATCCGGATCTTTACGCCAAGGTTATCGCTGACCGGCAACGTGGCTGCCGGGTGATGGCTGTAGTGGCCCGGGCCTTGCTCATGATCCTTGGGCGATGCCAGCCAGATCTGCAAACCGTGCATCGTGAAACCGTTGGCCTTCAGGGCTTCGGGCGTGCGCTCGACATGGGCAATAGCACTGCCAGCGGTCATCCAGCTGACGTCGCCGGCCTCCACAACCTGATCGGAACCGAGGCTGTCCTTGTGCTGGATTTTCCCTTCGAACAAGTAGGTAAGGGTCGACAGACCGATGTGCGGGTGCTGACGGATGTTCATGCCTTTGCCCGCTGGATAACGGGTTTCCAGCATGTGGTCGAAAAACACAAAAGGCCCGACGCTGCGGCATTTGGCTGACGGCAACGGGCGAAGAATCGGTTGGCCTTCGACATCTTCGGCGCGGGGGCGAATCACGAGCGGAGTGTTCATGGTGCATTCCAGGCTGAGCGGGTGACGCGTGGAGCATAACCCGCTTGCCCAAGCCTTGCTGCTATTGGCTGAACGCGCCTTCGGAGAGGTGGGTTTCGATGCTGACTTCGCTGGTGGTCATCAGCTTGTGTACGGGGCAGCGGTCGGCCACGCGATGCAACTCATCGCGCTGGGCGTCGGTGAGCACGCCCTTGAGGGTCAGTTTGACGTGCAGGGCGTATTTGCCTTTTTGCTCCTGGCTGTTGTCGCGCTTGACCTCTACGCCAACGCCGGTCAGCGGGATGCCTTTCTTCTTCGCGTAGAGCTTCAGGGTCAGGGCCTTGCATGCGCCGAGCGCTGCATCGAAATAGTCGTGCGGCTCAGGCGCCGAGCCTTCGCCACCGGACGATGTCGGGACATCGGCGAAGAGTTCGTGGTCATCGATTTGTACGCTGTGGCGAAAACCTTCGGCGGAAACGGTATTGACGGTGACTGTCATGGGGAACCTCGGCAGTAGGAATAGTCATTCGATCAAAAAAGGCCTTGAAGGTATAGAGCATTCCTTCTTTGGTGCGTTCCACTTTCTTGCCTTCGTAGCCCTGGTTCTTGCTTCGGTGCGAAGGTTGCGTGTCAGGGGGGGGGGCGGTTTTTTTGAGGGTGTACATATCCGTTTCTGCGGTGATGGCCACTAATGGTTTCGCTTTTACAGCGAGTCACTTTGGAAAAGCCCCAAAGTAACCAAAGGGCTCTTGCCCCTTTCGTTCGGTGGCTCGCTAAGGCTCGCCATGCCCTCGCTCCGGTCCTGCTCCGTGGGCCCGCCGCCATCGGCCATCCATGGCCGGGGGCGGCTAACCCGGCCTCCATGCCGGGTTGCCCACTGCGCAGAACCTGCGCTCGGCCTCTCGAGGGGGCGACTACCGCCACAGCCGCCGAGGCGGCCTGAAAGCCGACCTGGCTCTTTGGTGCGCGCGCTCCCTCATTCCGGATATGTACACCTATCCCCTGTAGGAGCCAGCTTGCTGGCGATGGACGTCAACGATAACGCGGGCTGTCTGAATGAACGCGGTGTCCAGACGATTTTCGCCGGCAAGCCGGCTCCTACAGGGATCGGTGTACGCTTTTGATTTCCACCACTCATCAGGCCGAGCGTTAGCTCGCCTTCCGCTTTTGATCTGAGCGCCCCCTCGAGAGGCCGAGTGGAGGTTCTGCGCAGTGGGCAACCCGGCATGGATGCCGGGTTAGCCGCGCACGGCCAAGGATGGCCGATCGCGGCGGGCCCACGGAGCAGGACCGGAGCGAGGGTATGCCGAGCCGCAGCGAGGCACCGAACGAAAGGGGCAAGAGCCCTTTGGTTACTTTGGGGCTTTTCCAAAGTGACTCGCTGTAAAAGCGAAACCAATAGCAGCCGTAACCGCAGCAATGGATATGTACGCCACCAAAACCTCATAGCCTGACACGCAGCCTTCTCCGGCAAGCCGGTCTCGCTCCTACAGGTTTGAGCCGCTACTTTTTCAAGGCAAAAAAAAAGCCCCGCATTGGCGGGGCTTTCGTATCAATCCGGATCAGCTGCCTTTGACAGCCTTGCCGTTGACCTTGCCGTCCAGGAGCATGATGTTGTACTCCTTGCCGTCGGTCTCGACCTGTTGCAGGCGAACCAGCAGGTAATCCCAATCCTTGGCGAACCACAGCACGGTGATGCGCTTGCTTTGTGTCGGGTCGCGCACGCGCTCGACCTTGATCGCGTCGATCTGGCCAGCCTTGGTGTCGACTTTTTCCGAACCCAGCACGCGGAAGTCATAAGTATCGACTTCACCATCATCGACCACCTGATAGCTCATGCTTTTCTTGCCGGCGGCCACGTCATGCTGCAGGGCCAACTGGTAAGTGGATTTGTCGACCATGCCGCGGTTGAGCGGGATCTTGACCGCGTCGCCGCGATCAGTGCCGGTGACCATTTTGGTGGTCCAGTCGAAATCCAGGTCAGCCTTCTTGGCTTTGCCCAGGCCACCGCGCTCAAAGTGGTAGGACTGTGGCAGCAGGGTGTCCTTGTCCAGGGTCAGGGTGCTTTCTTCGGTCAGGCTGGCAATCATCATCGATGCCTTGAAGCTGAGCTTCCAGACGCCGTTGGCTTCCTTGGTCAGGCTGCGCTCGGCGGTGCCGCTCATGGGCAGCTGCTTCCAGTCGGCGGTGTAGCTGGCGGAGAAGGGTTGAAGTTCCGCAGCCTGCGCGAAAGGCAGGGCAAGCAGAGCGCAAGCGAAGAGC
This sequence comes from Pseudomonas sp. BF-RE-22, assembly GCF_019956155.1. Taxonomy (NCBI): domain Bacteria; kingdom Pseudomonadati; phylum Pseudomonadota; class Gammaproteobacteria; order Pseudomonadales; family Pseudomonadaceae; genus Pseudomonas; species Pseudomonas sp. BF-RE-22. The sequence continues at coordinate 3,253 of NZ_JAHBDD010000027.1, forward strand.
AGGGCGCGACGCATAAAATCTCCTAGGTTCGAATCAAGTGGCCACTGGCCGCGAGTAACTTGCCATCCAGTAAAGCACCTTGTTCACCGAGTGATAAGCGACCTTCGGCAAACCAGCGTACGGCCATCGGGTAGATCAGGTGTTCCTGGGTATGAACTCGCTGCGCCAGACTCTGCGGCGAATCGTGCAACTCTACCGGTATTACTGCCTGTACGACCAGTGGTCCGCCATCGAGTTCCTCGGTGACAAAGTGCACGGAACAGCCGTGTTCAGTGTCGCCGGCCTCCAGCGCGCGCTGATGAGTGTGTAACCCTTTGTATTTGGGTAGCAGCGAGGGATGGATGTTGAGCAGGCGGCCCGCGTAGTGACGCACGAAATCAGCGCTGAGGATGCGCATGAAACCGGCCAGGACCACGAGTTTGGGATTGAAAGCGTCGATCAGTTCGATCAGCGCGGCATCGAAGGCTTCGCGGCCTTCGAAAGCCTTGTGATCCAGGGAGCGGGTGTCTATACCCGCGTCCCTGGCGCGTTGCAGGCCGTAGGCGTCGGCGCGGTTGGAAATCACCGCAGCGATGCGGACCGGGCTGTCGCCGGTCCGCGTGCTGTCGATCAAGGCCTGCAAGTTACTGCCGGTGCCGGACAGCAGCACCACCACATCACAGGTGACGGACATTAATGAGCCTTGAGGTTCTTTAGTTCTACCTGGGCCGCGCCTTCGGCCGCGGTGGCGATCTGACCAATGACCCAAGGCTGCTCGCCAGCTTCACGCAGTACGTTCAGCGCGGTTTCAACGTGCTCTTGAGCCACGCAGATCACCATGCCGACGCCGCAGTTCAGTACGCGGTGCATTTCGTTTTCGTCGACGTTGCCTTTCTCTTGCAGCCAGTCGAACACGGCAGGGCGGTTCCAGCTCGCCACGTCAACCACCGCTTGAGCGCCTTTCGGCAGTACACGCGGGATGTTGTCCAGCAGGCCGCCACCGGTGATGTGGGCCATGGCTTTGACCGCGCCGGTCTCCTTGATCAGCTTCAACAGCGGCTTCACGTAGATGCGGGTCGGGGCCATCAGCAGGTCGGTCAGCGGTTTGCCGTCGAGCTGGATGTTTTCGATGTCGGCACCCGACACTTCGATGATCTTGCGGATCAGCGAGTAGCCGTTGGAGTGCGGGCCGGAAGACGGCAGGGCGAGCAGGGCATCGCCGGCAGCGACTTTCGAACCGTCGATGATTTCGGATTTCTCCACGACGCCGACGCAGAAACCGGCCAGGTCGTAGTCTTCGCCTTCGTACATGCCAGGCATTTCAGCGGTTTCGCCGCCGACCAGGGAGCAGCCGGACAGTTCGCAGCCTGCGCCGATACCGGTCACGACCTGGGTCGCGGTTTCGACGTTGAGTTTGCCGGTGGCGTAGTAGTCGAGGAAGAACAACGGCTCGGCGCCGCAGACCACCAGGTCGTTCACGCACATGGCCACCAGGTCGATGCCGATGCTGTCGTGTTTGTTCAGGTTCAGCGCCAGGCGCAGCTTGGTGCCGACGCCGTCGGTGCCGGAAACCAGCACAGGCTGCTTGTAGCCGGCCGGGATTTCGCAGAGGGCGCCGAAACCGCCCAGGCCGCCCATGACTTCCGGGCGCGCAGTGCGCTTGGCGACGCTCTTGATGCGTTCGACCAATGCTTCACCGGCGTCGATGTCTACACCGGCGTCCTTGTAGCTCAGGGAGGGTTGCTTGCTCATGATCCAGGCCTTTAGGGGGGATTCAGGGGTAACGACCGGGTCCAGTGGGACTGTCGGAACAGACGAAGGCGAGTGCCATGCGCGCTATTCCGACACTGCCCGGCTGTTGCCGGTCTGCGAAGGCGCGCGATTTTATCAGGCTTGAGGGGCAGCGGCCATCCTCAGGCCGACAGCAGGGGCATATCGATAGAAAAAAACCGTAATTGCCCGTGTTGGTCGTCTCCCGCTTGGCTGTATAAGGTATCGCGATTAACCGTCTATCGTTATGGCAGTGCGAAAAACTTAACCGGGACGTGTGAATGTTTTGCGTCGGGCGATGGTCACAGCCTTGCTCGATTGTCTTCATGCGGTCAGTTCCAGCCGCTCTTGTCGTCAGGAATCCTCCATGCGTTTTTTCAGATCATTGTTTGTGGGTTGTTTGTCCCTGGTCAGCCTGGCGAGTCATGCTGAAACCGTAAAAGGCCTTTATCAGGTGCGCGAACCAGTCACCAGTCAGGCGCCTGAAGAGCGCGATCAAGCCACCCAGCGTGCGCTCGACACGCTGGTATTGCGCCTGACCGGCGACCCCAAGGCGGCGCAAAGTCCGGGGTTGGCGGCCGTCCGCAAGGACCCGCAGCAGATCATCAGTCAGTACGGCTTCGACGCCGGCCCGCCGGAAGTGCTGAAAGTCGATTTCGACCCTGCCTCCACCGAGCAGGCGTTGCGCCGTGCCGGGCTGTCGCTGTGGGGGGCGAACCGGCCGTCGATCCTCGGTTGGTGGTTGAATGATTCCGCAGAAGGTTCGAGCCTGGTCGGTGATGGGCAGGCCGCTGCTGCGCCGCTGCGTCGTGCCGCACAACATCGTGGTCTGCCGCTGCGTCTGCCATTGGCGGACTTGAGTGAACAATTGGTCGCCACCGCACCGAATCTGGAAGGTACGGATGCAGCGCCACTGCGCGGTGCATCGGAGCGTTACAACGCCGATGCCTTGCTGGCGGTGCATGCCCGGGAAGAGGGCGGTCAGTGGCAGGCCAAATGGCATTTGTGGCTGGGCGATCAGAAGGAGGCGGGCAGCGTGCAGGGCGCGGATCAGGCCGCTGTGGCTGACGCGGTGCTGCTGGCGGTCAGTCAGCGTCTGGCGCCACGGTTTGTGGTCAAGCCCGGTGCTTCGGGTGAGCAGCTGTTGGAAGTGCAGGGCATGAACCTGGAGCACTATGCAACGCTGGGGCGTTTGCTTGAGCCGTTTGGCGCGCGTCTGCAAAGTGTTGACGGTAACCGTATTCTCTACCGGGTCAATGGCAGCGCCGAGCAGTTGCGTTCGCAGTTGTCGCTGGCGAAGTTGCAGGAGGTCCCGGCGGGTGAGGCACCGGCTCCGACGGCGCCTGTCCAGCCGGTGGTCCAGGGTTCGGCGCCCGCTGTTGCGCCAACGCCTGCACCGGTGCCGCAACTGCGTTTCCGTTGGTAAGGTTTTCTTTCTTTATATAGATGCATATGGAGTGGTACATGGCCGATACGCGGCGTTGGTTCTGGTTGGGTGGAGTGGTTCTGCTCTGCGCGTTTATCTGGCTGTTGCATCCGATTTTGACGCCGTTCCTGGTGGCGCTGTTGTTGGCCTACTTGTTCGACCCGCTGGTGGATCGCCTGGAAAAGGCCGGGCTCTCGCGGACCTGGGGCGTGGTGGCGGTGTTCGCGTTGTTCTCTTTGATTTTCACCACGTTGCTGCTGGTGCTGGTGCCGATGCTCGCCAAGCAGTTGTTCCGCTTGTATGAGCTGGCGCCACAGATGCTCGACTGGTTGCAGCACACTGCATTGCCGTGGGCGCAATCGAAGTTCGGGTTATCGGATGGCTTCTGGAAATTCGACAAGCTCAAGGCGGCAATCAGCGAACACATGGGCCAGACCACCGACATTGTCGGCATGGTGTTGAGTCAGGCGACCGCTTCCGGCCTTGCGTTGATCGGTTGGCTGGCCAATCTGGTGCTGATCCCGGTGGTGAGCTTTTACCTGCTGCGGGACTGGGACGTGATGATGGCCAAGATCCGCAGCCTGTTGCCCCGCGCTCGTGAAGAGCGCGTCGTGATTCTGGCCGGCGAATGCCATGAAGTGCTGGGGGCGTTCGTGCGCGGGCAACTGCTGGTCATGGTGGCGCTGGGTGTGATCTATTCGGCGGGCCTGATGCTGGTAGGGCTCGAGCTGGGGTTGCTGATCGGGATGATCGCCGGTCTGGCGGCGATTGTGCCGTACATGGGGTTTGTCATCGGGATTGGCGCGGCGTTGATTGCCGGCCTGTTCCAGTTTGGTGGCGACCTGTACCCGATGATTGGCATCGTTGCGGTGTTCATGGTCGGCCAGGCGCTGGAAGGCATGGTGCTGACGCCGTTGCTGGTGGGCGACCGGATCGGCCTGCATCCGGTGGCGGTGATCTTTGCGATTTTGGCCGGCGGTGAACTGTTCGGTTTTACCGGCGTGCTGCTGGCGCTCCCAGTGGCGGCGGTGATCATGGTGCTGGTGCGCCATGTGCATGATTTGTATAAAGATTCTGATATCTACAGTGGCGTCGATGAACCTGAGCTGTAAGGTTCGCTGATGGCCCATCGCGGGCGGCCTGGTTCAGTACCAGGCTGGCCCGCATCCCTTGCGTGGCTGTCACATGCGCCGCCAAAGAAACAGTCATAAAACCGGTGCGATAACGCAAACCTTTGATTTTGCTTATGGTCTGTCGCATTGTGCGGTCAGCGTCACGGGTATAAACTTCGCAAACTTTACACAGAGGCCACTAACGGTTCCTTTGGAACTGTTCAGTCAGCATGAAACCGATTCAGCTGCCCCTAGGTGTGCGTCTGCGTGATGACGCTACCTTTATCAATTACTACCCAGGCGCCAATGCCGCTGCACTCGGCTATGTCGAGCGGCTTTGCGAAGCCGACGCCGGCTGGACCGAAAGCCTGATTTATCTCTGGGGCAAGGACGGGGTAGGGCGTACGCATCTGCTGCAGGCGGCCTGTCTGCGCTTTGAGCAGTTGGGGGAGCCGGCGGTGTACTTGCCGTTGGCCGAGCTGCTGGATCGCGGTATCGAAATCCTCGACAACCTCGAACAATACGAACTGGTCTGCCTCGACGACTTGCAAGCGGTTGCCGGGCGCGCGGATTGGGAAGAGGCGTTGTTCCATCTGTTCAATCGCCTGCGTGACAGCGGTCGGCGTTTGCTGATTGCAGCATCGACCTCGCCGCGCGAATTGCCGGTGAAGCTGGCGGACCTGAAATCCCGCCTGACCCTGGCGCTGATCTTCCAGATGCGACCGCTGTCCGACGAAGACAAATTGCGTGCCTTGCAACTGCGTGCATCCCGTCGCGGCCTGCACCTGACCGACGAAGTCGGGCATTTTATTTTGACTCGCGGTACTCGCAGCATGAGCGCGCTGTTCGAGCTGCTTGAGCGTCTCGATCAGGCCTCCCTTCAAGCTCAACGCAAGCTGACCATTCCGTTCCTGAAAGAAACGTTGGGCTGGTAAGGCCCAGGTTTTTCAGGGGTTGCGGCATATTTCAGGCGCCACAAAATCCGCTTTCCTGCACGGGGCAGGCTGCGCGAGCGTCTAAATGGGGCTTAAGCGCTTAGATGTAAACGCGAAACCAAGAAGTCACATAAAGTTCGATTGAATTTGCAAATGAGGTTGATAGCGGGCATAGTCTCGGCTTCTTTACAACTATCAGCCACGGTCGTGCCCATGCTAAATCGCTTCGCACCCCTCGTGCCTCTCGCACTCGTCACCCTGTTGTTCGGTTGCGCTGCTCACTCTCCAGTGTCCCAGCAAGAGCAACAACAGCAGGTTAAAAATTCAGTTACCGCGCAATCTTCTTCCGTTCTTTTCCAGGAAGAGCTGGCCACCGATAAAGAACTGGCAGACTTCGCCGACGGCAAGTCCTATCAGCTTCCGGTTCTGGCCGACAGCATCCTCGAGCGTGGCATGTCCCTGATCGGTACCCGTTACCGTTTCGGCGGCACCTCCGAGGCTGGCTTCGATTGCAGCGGCTTCATCGGTTACCTGTTTCGTGAAGAGGCCGGCATGAACCTGCCGCGCTCCACTCGCGAAATGATCAACGTTGACGCGCCACTGGTTTCCCGCAGTGCGCTCAAGCCGGGCGATCTGCTGTTCTTCGCCACCAATGGTCGCCGCGGTCGTGTCAGTCACGCCGGGATCTACCTGGGTGACAACCAGTTCATCCACTCCAGCAGCCGCAAAAGCGGTGGTGTCCGGGTCGATAGCCTGGGCGACAGCTACTGGAGCAAAACCTTCATCGAAGCCAAGCGCGCACTCGCGATGGCCCCGACCGTGGTCACTGCGCGCAAGTAATTGTCCAGCCTGTCGCCACATCAGTGGCGGCAACGGCCTCTCTGCAACAGAGTAGACGGACAGTTTATAAGGCGAACTTAAAGTCTTACTTGAAGTTTGCCGCGTACCCGCTAGAATCCTGATCTATTATTGATGGCAAACCGCCTGCGTCCTGCGCAGGCGGTTTTCTTTTCTGCCCTTGCGGTGGAAAAAGCCGCAGCCAGATCAGGATGTTCTGCTTATGACGATGTCGGCCCGCCTCGCACTCATGTTCTTCGCAGCGCTGCTCAGTGCCTGCGCCAGCCGCACACCGCCACCTGCGCCGGTGGTTCGCGCACCCATTGTCTTCGGCTCCGCACAACCTTTTTCGCCTGAGGCGGAAGACGTGTTGTTTCGCGCCTTGGGCCTCGTGGGCACGCCTTATCGCTGGGGCGGCAATACGCCAGATTCCGGGTTCGATTGCAGTGGCCTGATCGGTTATGTCTACCGTGACGTGACGGGCATATCCCTGCCACGCACCACGCGCGAGATGATCAGCATGCAGGCAGCCAATGTCGGCAAGGAAGGCTTGCAAACCGGCGACCTGGTTTTCTTCGCCACCAATGGCGGCTCCCAGGTCAGCCACGCGGGGATCTACGTTGGCGAAGGCCGTTTCGTCCATGCGCCAGCCACTGGCGGCACGGTGAAGCTCGACAGCTTGTCCAAAGCGTATTGGCAGAAAGCTTACCTGAGCGCCAAGCGAGTTCTGCAACCCGAGCATTTGGCGCGTAACCCCTAGTTCGCAGAGGTCGTCATGACCGCCCGCACACTCAATCTCGACGATTCCCTGTATCAATACCTGCTCGACGTTTCCCTTAGGGAAACGCCGCTGCTCAAGCGTTTGCGCGATGAAACCCAGGCGCTGCCGATGGCGCGCTGGCAGGTGGCGCCGGAGCAGGGGCAGTTCCTCGCATTGCTGGTGAAACTCACCGGCGCGAGGCGTTTGCTGGAAGTCGGCACCTTCACCGGTTACAGCGCCTTGTGCATGGCGGCGGCATTGCCGGATGACGGTTCGTTGATTTGCTGTGATATCCCCGGCGACTACAACACCACGGCGCTCCGTTACTGGAAGGAAGCGGGCGTTGCCGAACGAATTGACCTGCGCCTGGCGCCCGCGCTGGAAACCCTGGCTCGGCTGGATCAACCCGGGCAATTCGATTTGATTTTCATTGATGCCGACAAGGCCAACTATCCGGCCTACCTGGAGCACGCGCTGCGTCTGTTGCGCGTCGGTGGCCTGGCGGTGTTCGATAACACCCTGTGGAGCGGGCGGGTGCTGGAGCCGAATCCTGAAAGCGCAGACACTCGCGCTATCCAGGCGCTCAACCGCGCCTTGAAGGATGACTCGCGTGTGGATCTGTCGTTGTTGCCGCTGGGCGATGGTTTAACCCTCTGCCGCAAGCGGTAACGCTGATCCCTGTGGGAGCGAGCCTGCTCGCGATAAGGGCAGTACATCCAACATTGATGTTGCCTGATGCACCGCTATCGCGAGCAAGCTTGCTCCTACAGGGTATGTGTGTGGCGTAGTTACTGGGTTGCCGACACCCGCCACACCTTATTCCCCACATCATCCGCCACCAGCAAATCACCCTGCTGATCAATCACCACTCCCACCGGCCGGCCCATGGCTTTTTCATCGTCATTGAGGAAGCCCGTGAGCACGTCAACCGGGCTTCCGTTCTGTTTGCCGGCACTGAACGGGACGAAAATCACTTTGTAGCCACTGTGCGGCTTGCGGTTCCATGAACCATGCTGGCCAATGAACGCGCCTTCCTTGAATTGCGCTGGCAGCCTGTTGCCTTCAGCGAACGTCAGGCCCAGTGAGGCGGTATGCGGGCCGACCGCGTAGTCCGGAGCAATGGCCTTGGCCACCAGGTCCGGGTTTTGCGGCTCGACGCGAATATCGACGTGCTGGCCGTAGTAGCTGTAAGGCCAGCCATAGAACCCGCCGTCCTTGACCGAGGTGATGTAGTCCGGCACCAGGTCGCTGCCGATTTCATCCCGCTCGTTGACCGCCGTCCACAACGCGCCGCTCCGCGGTTCCCAGGCCATGCCGTTGGGATTGCGCAGGCCTGAGGCGAAAACCCGATGCTTGCCGGTGGCGCGATCCACTTCCCAGATCGCCGCGCGACCTTCTTCCTGATCCATGCCGTTTTCGGCGACGTTGCTGTTGGAACCCACCGTGACGTACAGCTTGCTGCCGTCCTTGCTGGCGATCACGTTTTTGGTCCAGTGGTGATTCAGCGTGCCGCCCGGCAGATCAACCACTTTGATCGGCGGCGACTTGATGGTCGTGGCGCCGTCCTCGTAGTGAAATCGCAGCAAGCGGTCCGTGTCGGCGACATACAGGTCATTGCCGACCAAGGTCATGCCGAAGGGCGAATTAAGGTTTTCCAGAAACACCGTGCGAGTTTCGGCGATGCCGTCGTGGTCTTTGTCCCGCAGCAACGTGATGCGGTTCGGGCTCGGGACGCCGGCACCGGCGCGGCCCATGGCTTTCTTCATGACCCAGCCTCTAACGCCTTTGCCATCGTCGGGTTTGGGTGGCGCATTGGTTTCGGCGACAAGCACGTCGCCGTTCGGCAGCACGTACAGCCAGCGCGGGTGATCGAGGTTTTCAGCAAATGCCGCCACTTGCGTTCCCGCTGCTGCCGTGGGTTTCGCGCCGTCCGGCCAGCCGATTGCCGGGGCGATGTTGACTGTCGGGATCAGGGTCTTGTTCGGTTCTGGCAGTCGAGGGGACGGGCCGGTGCCGTCGGAGACTTGCAGGGTGGAGGTCTCGCTGCAGGCAGCGAGCCCTCCTGTGAGGGCGATGACGAGAACGAGCCGGAGCTTGTGCATGCTGATCTTCCCTATAAATGCAGTGACCTGATCAATAGAGAAGTGCAAACCCGCGATGGTTCAACCGGTCAGCCGCGGGCTTCCTTGAACAGTACGGCGATGCCGGGATGATAGTTGCCCGCTTCGTTGCGCAACTTGCGGTAGGCGTAGGGGAAATACCAGGCGACCGCGCAGCTGTGTTCCTTTTGCAGGTCGTCGACCATGTCCTGGAGTTCTTCCGGCGTGGCGCCGTGCTGGGCCTTTTGCGGGGCGACGAACAGGCAGCCGAGTTTCAGGTCGCTGGCGTAGCTGATGCGCTTGGCGTCGCTGGTGATATCGGCCAGGGCCTGCGTCAGGTTCAAGCTGTTGACCCGTGGCCAGCGCTGAGTGGCCTGGAGGTAGGCGCGTTCTTCGCTGCTGGCGATGAACAGGTCGGCGCGGGCGTTGCGTTCGCCTTCCTCGTTTTGTTTGCGGGTGGGTGTGTTCTGCAGCGTGACCATTTCCGCCATCCACGCGGCAGCCGAGAGCAAGCCGAGGTTGGCTTTTTCGTCGTACCAGTAAGGCGTGTCGTTATCGCCGCGCACCGCGTTGTAGCGGTCGATACAGTCAAACCAGCGCTCCAGCACCGGGCGCAGGAATTCCAGCTTCGGATTGCTGATGGTCATGCCTTGCATGTGGCTCACCCTTGTTATTGTGTTGTCAGGTTGTGGCGCTTTGATATCACTGCTAGGAGTGTGGCACAAGATTGGCGTCATTTTATTGATCGACGGCAGTTATTCGCCCGACGGTCTCCCGGCTTTAATTGACGCTCCACCCCCAACCCTCTAACCTTCGCGGCTTGTTTCAGGTGCTCTGTGGCGTCGGTCGACAGAGTGAAACAGGGAAGCCGGTGAGTGCGCTCGTTCAATTCATGAACAGTCACGATCCCGGCGCTGCCCCCGCAACGGTAAATGAGTGAAGGCTGCGCCTTGAGCCACTGTGTCGAATGTCGATATGGGAAGGCGCGCAGTCAGGCGAAACGCCGCTCATGAGCCCGGAGACCGGCCTGATCCATTCAGCGGCATCACGGTGGGCGATGCCAGGCTTCTTGCCGTCTATTCTTGTGCCTGCCCGCCGTTATCCAGCCTCAACGGAGAGCTCCCCCATGACTGATACTCCCGATCGTGACGAACGCCATCTGGCGCGTATGCTGCGCAAAAAAGCCGTGATCGACGAACGCATCGCCAACTCCCCGAATGAATGCGGCCTGCTGCTGGTGCTGACCGGTAACGGCAAGGGCAAAAGCAGCTCGGCTTTCGGCATGCTCGCCCGCTCGATGGGCCACGGCATGCAGTGCGGCGTGGTGCAGTTCATCAAGGGGCGCAGCAGCACGGGCGAAGAGTTGTTCTTCCGACGCTTCCCGGAGCAGGTGCGTTTTCATGTGATGGGCGAGGGCTTTACCTGGGAAACCCAGGACCGCCAGCGTGACATCGCCGCCGCCGAAGCCGCGTGGGAAGTGTCCCGCGAACTGTTGCGCGATCCGTCGATTGGCCTGGTGGTGCTCGATGAACTGAACATCGCCCTCAAGCACGGCTACCTTGACCTCGATCAGGTGCTCAGCGACTTGCAGGCGCGTCCGCCGATGCAACACGTGGTCGTCACGGGTCGCGGCGCCAAGCCGGAAATGATCGAGCTGGCTGACACTGTCACTGAAATGGGCGTCATCAAACACGCTTTCCAGGCCGGGATCAAAGCGCAAAAAGGCGTCGAGCTGTGAATCAACCACGTCATTGCCCGGCGGTCTTGATTGCCGCGCCGGCCTCCGGTCAGGGCAAGACCACCGTCACCGCCGCGCTGGCCCGTTTGCATCGCAATCAGGGACGCAAGGTGCGCGTGTTCAAATGCGGCCCGGACTTTCTCGACCCGATGATTCTCGAGCGCGCCAGCGGTGCGCCGGTGTATCAACTGGACATGTGGATGGTCGGCGAACAGGAAAGTCGTCGACTGTTGTGGGAAGCCGCCGGTGAAGCGGACCTGATCCTGATCGAAGGTGTCATGGGCCTGTTCGACGGCACGCCGTCCAGCGCCGATCTTGCGCGGCACTTCGGTGTGCCGGTGCTCGGGGTGATCGACGGCACGGCGATGGCGCAGACCTTTGGTGCGCTGGCGCTGGGGCTGGCGAAGTATCAGCCGGACTTGCCGTTCGCCGGCGTGCTGGCCAACCGCGTGGGCACCTTGCGCCATGCGCAATTGCTCGAAGGCAGCCTGACCGAAGGCTTGCGCTGGTACGGCGCGTTGTCCCGGGAAACCGGGATCGAGCTGCCGAGTCGGCATCTTGGTCTGGTGCAAGCCAGCGAGCTGAATGACCTCGACCTGCGCCTCGATGCGGCGGCCGAATCGCTGGCCAACAGCTGCGACGTTACGCTGCCGCCGCCTGTGGAATTCGCCGCTCCAGAAGTGATCGCCGCCGAGCCGTTGCTGGCCGGTGTCCGAATCGCCGTGGCCCGTGATGAGGCGTTCGCTTTCACCTACGGTGCGAGCCTGGATTTGCTCCGGGCCATGGGCGCCGAATTGTCATTCTTCTCGCCGATCCGCGACACGCAATTGCCGGAGGCTGACAGCCTCTATCTGCCGGGCGGCTACCCGGAATTGCACCATGTGGCGCTGTCTCGGAATACTCAAATGCTCAACGCCATCCGCGCTCATCACGCGGTGGGTAAACCCTTGCTGGCCGAGTGTGGCGGCATGTTGTATTTGCTCGATTCGCTGACCGATGTCGAAGGCACGCGGGCGGAGCTGGTTGGTTTGCTGACCGGTGATGCGGTGATGCAGAAACGATTGGCGGCGCTGGCGTTGCAGGTGGTTGACTTGCCGGAAGGTTCGCTGCGCGGGCATACCTATCACCATTCGTTGACCAGTACCGAACTTGAGCCGATTGCTCGTGGCCTGAGCCCGAATGGCGGGCGTGGGGCGGAGGCGGTTTATCGTGAGGGACGGATGACCGCTTCTTACGTGCATTTTTATTTTCCGTCGAATCCGACCGCGATTGCCGCGTTGTTTGCGCCTGACCTTCAGGCCGCCATCGCGAGCAGGCTCGCTCCCACAGGGGACCGCGTTTCTTCAGGTGGTACAGCCTCAAATGTGGGAGCGAGCCTGCTCGCGAAGAGGCCATGACTGACAACGCATTCAGTCAGGCCGAGCGCGAAGCGGTCTACCGAGCCATCGCCGAACGCCGCGACATGCGCCACTTCAGCGGCGGCACCGTCGAACCCGAGTTGCTCCGGCGTCTGCTCGACGCCGCGCACCAGGCGCCAAGCGTCGGCCTGATGCAGCCCTGGCGGTTCATTCGCATCAGCGACCGGGCCCTGCGCGGCAAGATCCAGTTGCTGGTGGAAGAGGAGCGCATGCGCACCGCCGAAGCCCTCGGCGAGCGCACCGATGAATTCATGAAGTTGAAAGTCGAAGGCATCAACGACTGCGCCGAGGTGCTGGTCGCTGCGCTGATGGACGATCGCGAGCGGCACATCTTTGGCCGTCGCACCTTGCCGGAAATGGACATGGCGTCGTTGTCCTGCGCGATCCAGAACCTGTGGCTGGCGTCCCGTGCCGAAGGACTCGGCATGGGCTGGGTCTCTTTGTTCGAGCCGCAAGCCCTGGCCGACCTGCTGGGTTTGCCCGCAGGGGCCAAGCCTTTGGCTGTTCTTTGCCTGGGCCCGGTCAAGGAATTCTATCCGGCGCCGATGCTGGTACTCGAAGGCTGGGCGCAAGCGCGCCCGCTCAGTGAAATGCTGTACGAAAATTATTGGGGAGTGAGTCAATGAGTGTGGCGTTGTTGAGTGTCGCCGCGGTTGCGCTGGATGCGCTGCTGGGTGAACCCAAACGCTGGCATCCGCTGGTGGCGTTCGGCCGTTTTGCCGACCGCATCGAGCAACGTTTCAATGGTGGCGGGCGCGGCTGGCGCAGCCACGGCGTCACGGCATGGGTGATAGCGGTGTTGCCGCTGACCTTGCTGGCCACGGCGTTTTCATGGGCGCCTTACGTTGGCTGGATCGTCGAGATTCTCGCGCTCTATTGCGCCCTCGGCCTGCGCAGTCTCGGTGAACACGTCGAGCCGGTCGCCAAGGCCCTGCGCAGTGATGATCTGGAGGAGGCGCGCACACGCGTTGGCTATCTGGTCAGTCGCCAGACCAGCGAACTGGATCAAACCGAAGTGGCCCGTGCCGCTACCGAATCGGTGTTGGAGAACGGCAGCGACGCGGTGTTTGCTGCGCTGTTCTGGTTTGCCGTGGCCGGTGCGCCGGGCGTGGTGCTCTACCGATTGAGCAATACGCTGGACGCGATGTGGGGCTATCGCAACGAACGCTTCGAACGGTTTGGCTGGGCGGCGGCGAAAATCGACGACGTGCTCAACTACATTCCGGCGCGGCTGGTGGCGTTGACCTATGCGCTGCTGGGCAAAACCCGACTTGCACTGAAATGTTGGCGCACCCAGGGCCCGACCTGGGACAGCCCGAACGCCGGGCCGGTGATGGCTGCGGGAGCCGGTGCGCTGGGTGTCGAGTTGGGCGGGGCGGCGATTTATCACGGCGAGTTGCATCAGCGTCCGCAACTGGGCGAAGGCGTGCCGGCGGATGCCGACTCCATTGACCGTGGCTGGCAATTGGTCCAGCGCGGGGTATGGTTATGGCTGCTGATTCTCTGCGTGGGAGCTGAATTCTATGCTTGAACACGGTGGACGGTTGCGCAAGGCTGCGCTCGAATACGGTATCGCCGAAGCCGATTGGCTTGACCTGTCCAGCGGCCTCGCGCCCTGGCCGTTTCCTGTCCCGGACATTCCGTTGCGCGCCTGGGCGCGGTTACCGGAAAACGATGACGGTCTGGAGCAGGCCGCCTGTGATTATTACGGCACCGCGCAGGTGTTGCCGGTGGCCGGTTCGCAAATGGCGATCCAGTTGCTGCCGCGTTTGCGGCGGGACGGCAAGGTTGGCGTGCTGTCGCCGTGTTACGCCGAGCACGCCGAAGCCTGGCGTCGCAACGGTTACATCGTGCGTGAAGTGCTGGAGCAGGAAGTCGACTTCTTCCTCGACAGTCTCGATGTGCTGGTGGTGGTCAATCCGAACAATCCGACGGGCTTGAGCCTGACTCCGAGTCGTCTGCTCGACTGGCATTCCAGGCTGGCGCAGCGCGGCGGCTGGCTGGTGGTCGACGAAGCGTTCATGGACAACACGCCGCAGCTGAGTCTGGCGCCATGTGCCCATATGGTGGGCTTGATCGTGCTGCGTTCCTTCGGCAAATTTTTTGGTCTGGCCGGGGTGCGCTTGGGCTTCGTACTGGCGGAGCGCAAGTTGCTCAAGTTGCTCGCCGAACAAGTCGGACCCTGGGCCGTCAGCGGGCCGACCCGCGTGTTGGGGCAAGCCTGCCTGAAGGATGCCGAAGGCCACGCCAGACAACGTCTGCGTACCGAAGAAGCCAGCAAACGGCTGGCGCTGTTGCTTGAAGAACACGGCTTCAAACCTCAGGGCGGTTGCGCGTTGTTTCAATGGCTGGTGACCGAGTGCGCCGAAGAGCTGCATGAGTTCATGGCCCGGCGCGGCATCCTGCTGCGGTTGTTCACCCACAACAGCAGCCTGCGTTTCGGCCTGCCCGGCGAAGAAGCCGACTGGACCCGTCTCGCGCAAGCGTTTACAGATTACGCCAAGGAAAGCCGATGACTACGCTGATGGTGCAAGGCACTACATCGGACGCCGGTAAAAGCACGCTGGTGACGGCGTTGTGTCGCTGGGTTACGCGGCAGGGCGTGCGCGTGGTGCCGTTCAAGCCGCAGAACATGGCGCTCAACAGCGCCGTGACTGCTGACGGCGGCGAGATCGGCCGCGCGCAAGCCGTGCAGGCTCAGGCTGCCAACCTCGAACCGCACACCGACATGAACCCGGTATTGCTCAAACCCAACAGCGACACCGGCGCCCAGGTGATCATCCATGGGCGCGCCGTCACGACCATGAACGCGGTCGCTTATCACGACTACAAAGCCATCGCCATGCAAGCGGTGCTGGCCTCCCATGCGCGGCTGAGCGCGGCGTATCCAGTGGTCATGGTCGAAGGCGCAGGCTCACCGGCCGAGATCAATCTGCGCGCCGGCGACATCGCCAACATGGGGTTCGCCGAGGCAGTGGATTGCCCAGTTGTATTGATCGCCGACATCAATCGCGGCGGGGTGTTCGCGCATCTGGTAGGCACCCTGGAACTGCTGTCGCCAAGCGAGCAGGCACGGGTCAAAGGCTTCATCATCAACCGTTTTCGCGGCGACATTGCCTTGCTGCAACCGGGCCTCGACTGGCTGGAAGCGCGCACCGGCAAACCGGTGATTGGCGTACTGCCGTACGTGATGGACCTGCACCTGGAAGCCGAGGACGGCATCGATCAACGTCAGACCGACAAGGCCGATCAAGTGCTCAAAGTGGTGGTGCCGGTGTTGCCGCGCATCAGCAACCACACCGACTTCGATCCGCTGCGTTTGCACCCGCAAGTCGACCTGCAATTCATCGGTCCCGGCCAGGCGATTCCGCCCGCCGACCTGATCATTCTTCCTGGCTCGAAAAGCGTGCGCAGCGACCTTGCTTATCTGCGCGCCAACGGCTGGGAAAACGCCATCGCCCGCCATCTGCGCTACGGCGGAAAAGTCCTGGGTATTTGCGGCGGCCTGCAAATGCTCGGCGAGCAGGTACACGATCCGTTGGGCCTTGAAGGTGCGCCGGGCTCCAGCGCCGGTTTGGGGTTGTTGGCGTTCGAAACGCAACTGGAAGAAGAGAAGCAGTTGCGCAATGTGCGCGGGCGTCTGGCGCTGGAAGATGCGCCGGTCAGCGGCTACGAAATTCATGCCGGCGTCACCACCGGCCCGGCACTGGAAAATGCCGCCGTGCAGTTGGACGATGGCCGTTGCGATGGCGCGCAAAGTGGCGACGGGCAGATTTTCGGCACCTACCTGCATGGCCTGTTTGAATCGCCGGCGGCGTGCAGTGCGCTGTTGCGCTGGGCGGGTTTGCAGGATGTGCAGGAAGTGGATTACCACGCGCTGCGTGAGCGAGATATCGAGCGGTTGGCGGATTTGGTGGAGAAGCATCTGGATACCCGACTGTTGCGTGAGCTCTGCGGGATTTGAGGTGGCTGTTCTGGCCCCTTCGCGGGCAAGCCTCGCTCCTACAAGATCGAGAGTCGCGCAAACCCGTAGGAGCGAGGCTTGCCCGCGAAGAGGCCATTGACCGCACCGCCTATTTGAAGGAATGAACCATGCTGCAACTGATCCTCGGCGGCGCCCGTTCCGGCAAAAGTCGCCTGGCCGAAAAACTGGCAGCAGACAGCCAGCTCCCGGTGACCTACATCGCCACCAGCCAACCGCTGGACGGTGAAATGAGCGAGCGGGTTGCCCACCACCGCGCCCGTCGTCCAGCCGAATGGGCGCTGATCGAAGAGCCCGTTGAGCTGGCCCGCGTCCTGCGCGAAACCGCCCGTGCCGAGCGTTGCCTGCTGGTGGATTGCCTGACCCTGTGGATGACCAATCTGCTGATGCTCGACGACGCCGAGCGCCTGACGGCCGAACGTGAAGCGCTGCTGGACTGCCTGGCCGAACTGCCGGGTGAAATCATTTTTGTCAGCAACGAGACCGGAATGGGTGTCGTACCGCTGGGCGAATTGACTCGCCGCTACGTCGATGAAGCCGGTTGGCTGCATCAAGCTTTGGCCGAGCGCTGTCAGCGAGTCGTCCTGACCGTCGCCGGCCTGCCCCTGACTCTGAAAGGAACTGCGTTATGACTCAATCCTGGTGGCTGAACCCGTGCAAGCCGATCGATGCCCAAGCCGTCGAGCAGGCTGAAGCCCGGCAACAGCAACTGACCAAACCGGCCGGTTCCCTTGGGCGGCTGGAGTCGGTGGCGGTGCAGTTGGCGGGATTGCAGGGGCAGGTCAAGCCGAGCCTGGATCAGCTGTGGATCGCGATTTTTGCCGGCGACCATGGCGTGGTCGCCGAAGGTGTGTCGGCGTTTCCCCAGGAAGTCACCGGGCAGATGCTGCACAACTTCGTCAACGGTGGCGCGGCGATCAGTGTGTTGGCGCGCCAACTCGGCGCGTCGCTCGAAGTGGTCGACCTCGGCACGGTCACGCCGTCGCTGAATCTGCCGGGTGTGCGCCACTTGAACATCGGTGCTGGCACCGCGAATTTTGTCGACGGCCCGGCCATGACTCAAGCCCAGGGTGAACTCGCCTTGCAGGCCGGTCGCGACAGCGTGCGGCGCGCCATTGCGGCGGGCGCGCAGTTGTTCATCGGCGGCGAGATGGGCATCGGCAACACCACGGCGGCCAGTGCGTTGGCCTGTGCCTTGCTGGATTGTCCGGTGGTGCATCTGGCCGGGCCGGGCACCGGTCTGAACGCGGCGGGTGTCAGTCATAAGGCTCAGGTCATCGAACGGGCTTTGGCCTTGCACAGCGCTCAGCGTGGCGATGCACTGCAAACCCTGTTCAACCTCGGCGGTTTTGAAATCGCCGCACTGGTCGGCGCGTATCTGGCGTGTGCCCAGGAAGGTGTCGCGGTGCTGGTGGACGGGTTCATTTGCAGCGTCGCCGCATTGGTGGCGGTGCGCTTGAATCCGCATTGCCGCGAGTGGCTGTTGTTCGGGCATCGCGGTGCCGAGCCAGGTCATCGCCATGTGCTGGAAACCCTGAACGCCGAACCCTTGCTGGACCTCGGTCTGCGCTTGGGCGAGGGCAGCGGCGCGGCGTTGGCCGTGCCGTTGCTGCGCCTGGCGTGTGCCCTCCACGGGCAAATGGCGACCTTCGCCGAAGCCGCCGTGGCGGACCGTCCGGCATGACCTTGCGCCTGGACCTGTTGCGTCACGGCGAAACCGAATTGGGCGGCGGTTTGCGCGGCAGCCTCGACGATGCACTGACCGCCACAGGCTGGGCGCAGATGCGCGCAGCGGTGGTCGCGCAGGGGCCATGGGATCGTCTGGTCAGTTCGCCATTGCAACGCTGTGCGCGGTTCGCCGAAGAACTCGGGGCGCAACTGGGTTTGCCAGTGCAGCTGGAAAAAGATCTGCAAGAACTGCATTTCGGTGCCTGGGAAGGGCAGAGCGCAGCGGCGCTGATGGAAACGGATGCCGAGGCGCTGGGTTTGTTCTGGGCCGATCCCTATTCGTTTACGCCGCCGCAGGGTGAGCGCGTCGCGGATTTTTCGACGCGAGTACTGGCCGCGGTCGGGCGTTTGCAGGCTGCCTGCGCGGGCGAGCGTGTGTTGCTGATCAGTCATGGCGGCGTCATGCGTTTGTTACTGGCGCAAGCGCGGGGATTGCCGCGCGAGCAGTTGCTCAACGTTGAAGTGGGCCATGGTTCGCTGTTTTCGTTGAACGTCGAACCCGGCGTTATTCTCAAGGAAGCGATCTGATCATGTTGCCGTTCTGGATCGCCCTGCAATTTCTGAGCAGCCTGCCGATTCGTCTGCCGGGCATGCCGGCGCCGCAGGAGTTGGGGCGCTCGCTGCTGTTTTATCCGCTGGTGGGGCTGCTGTTCGGCGGGATCTTGTGGGCGTTGAACTGGGCGTTGTCGGGCACGCCGTTGTTGCTGCACGCGGCGTTGCTGTTGACGGCTTGGGTGTTGCTCAGCGGTGCGTTGCACCTCGACGGCCTGGCTGATAGCGCTGATGCGTGGCTCGGTGGTTTTGGCGATCGCGAGCGAACGCTGACGATCATGAAGGACCCGCGCAGCGGTCCGATAGCGGTGGTCACGCTGGTATTGGTGTTGCTGCTGAAGTTCGCGGCGTTGCTGGCATTGATTGAGCAGCAGCACAGCGTTTTCCTGATCATCGTTCCGTTGATTGGCCGTGCTGCGTTGCTGGGGTTGTTTCTGACCACGCCGTATGTGCGGGCCGGTGGCTTGGGGCAGGCGCTGGCCGATCATCTGCCGCGTCTTGCCGGCAAGCAGGTGCTGGCGGTCAGTGCATTGGCTTGTGTGCTGATGGCAGGGCTCGGCGGTGTCGTGGCGTTGGTGTTGGCTGCGCTGGTGTTTGTCTGGTTGCGGCAGGTGATGCTGCGGCGATTGGGCGGGACCACGGGCGATACGGCGGGGGCGTTGCTGGAATTGCTGGAGATGGTTTTACTGATTGGCCTTGCACTGTTCCTGTAGGAGCGAGCGGTGCGGCGATCCGACTTGCCCGCGAAGAACGATAACTTAGTTTTTCTGTTAGACCGCGGGGCATTCTTCGCGGGCAAGTCTCGCTCCTACAGGGTTTTGTATCAAAAATTTGCATTCATTCAACCGCGGGTATATACACGCACCATGCTCGACTCTCAATGTTTATGCATCAACCTGCGTCGCGCCGCCCGTGGCGTCAGCAGGCACTACGACGGCGCTCTCGACGGCTTCGGAATCAACGTTGCCCAGTATTCTTTGTTGTGCAATCTGCAGCGTCTGAATGAACCGAGTATTTCCACCCTGGCGGAAGCCATGGGCCTGGACCGCAGTACCCTCGGGCGCAATCTGCGGGTATTGGAAGGTGACGGACTGGTCATGCTGGTCGAGGGCGAAGACATGCGTAATCGCATCGTCAGGTTGACCGAGGCCGGCGCTGAACGCCTGAAAGCGGCCTTGCCGGCCTGGGAGGCGGCGCAGCAGCGACTGGTTGATCGTCTGGGCGCCGAAAAACGCGAAATTTTGCTGAAGCTGCTGGACGAACTGGCCTGACGCCAGTTTTTCCGATCTTAAGCGGGTATATACCCGCTACCGGAGAATAAGAATGACATCGATGTGGCGTACTTGCGGTTGGGTTTTAGTGGGGAGTGCGCTGATCCTTGCGTTGTCTCTGGGCGTGCGGCATGGCTTCGGGCTGTTTCTGGCGCCGATGAGTGCCGAGTTCGGTTGGGGGCGTGAGACGTTTGCCTTTGCCATCGCCTTGCAGAACCTGATCTGGGGCCTGGCGCAGCCCTTTACCGGCGCGTTGGCCGACCGCTTCGGCGCGGCGAAAGTGGTGCTGATCGGCGGCGTGCTCTACGCGATGGGCCTGCTGTTCATGGGCTTGTCCGATTCGGCAGTAACCCTGTCGCTGAGCGCGGGCCTATTGATCGGTATCGGGCTGTCGGGCACCTCATTTTCGGTGATCCTGGGCGTGGTTGGCCGCGTGGTACCCCCGGAGAAACGTAGCATGGGCATGGGCATCGCCAGTGCTGCCGGCTCTTTTGGCCAGTTCGCGATGGTACCGGGCACGCTGGGTTTGATCGGTTGGCTCGGCTGGTCGGCGGCATTGCTGGCGCTGGGGCTGCTGGTGGCGCTGATCGTGCCGTTGGTGAGCATGCTCAAGGACAAGCCGTTGCCGGTTCTCGGTCACGAACAGACCCTCTCCGAAGCCTTGCGCGAAGCCTGTTCCCATTCGGGATTCTGGCTGCTGTCGTTCGGCTTTTTTGTCTGCGGTTTTCAGGTGGTGTTCATCGGTGTGCACTTGCCGGCGTATCTGGTGGATCAGCATTTGCCCGCCACGGTCGGCACGACGGTGCTGGCGCTGATCGGGTTGTTCAACATCTTCGGTACTTATACAGCGGGCTGGCTCGGCGGGCGGATGTCCAAGCCGCGTTTGCTCACCGGTCTGTATGTGCTGCGGGCTGTGGTGATTGTGCTGTTTCTGTGGGCGCCGGTGACGACAACCACGGCGTATCTGTTTGGCATGGCCATGGGCTTCCTGTGGCTGTCGACGGTGCCATTGACCAACGGCACTGTGGCGACCTTGTTCGGCGTAAGAAATCTGTCCATGCTCGGTGGGATCGTTTTCCTGTTCCACCAGCTCGGATCGTTCCTGGGTGGCTGGTTGGGCGGGGTGGTGTATGACCGAACCGGGAGTTATGACTTGATCTGGCAAGTAGCGATTCTTTTGAGCCTGTTGGCGGCTGCCCTGAATTGGCCAGTGCGTGAGCGGCCGGTGGCGCGCCTGCAAACCCGGATGAGCGCGACATGAACAGCCTCTGGCCACGAATCGCCGTGGCAGCGGGCGGCCTGTTGCTGCTGGCCCTTGCGTGGTGGGGCTGGCATCAGGGCGGGCTGGCGTTGATGCAATTGGGCATGGGCGCTTGCTAGCACGATGTGAGGGCGAGTAAGTTCATTGCAGACGACTTTTCAAGGATGCATGGACATGCTGATGCGCTGGCTTGCCGTTCCCGCGTTACTCATGGCGTTTACCGGATTGGCTCAAGCGGCCGACGAGTGCCCTGAGCTTTTGCAAGGCTCGTTGCCCAAGCTGCGGGCCAAGGAAACGATCGACCTGTGCCAGCGCTTCGCCGGCAAACCGCTGGTGGTGGTCAACACTGCGAGCTTTTGCGGTTTCGCCCCGCAGTTCAAAAGCCTGGAGGCGCTGAATCAGCGTTACAAGGGGCAGGGGCTGGAGGTGATCGGTGTGCCTTCCAATGACTTCAAGCAGGAATCCAAGGATGGTGCGGAAACTGCCAAGGTTTGCTACGTGAATTACGGCGTGACCTTTACCATGACCGAGACGCAGAAGGTTCGCGGTGATGATGCGATTCATCTGTTTCAGGTGCTTGCCGCCCAAAGCGATGCGCCGAAGTGGAATTTCTACAAGTATGTGGTCGATCGCAAAGGCAAGGTGATCGCCAACTTCTCCAGCCTCACCACGCCTGACGATCCCGAATTCATCGCCGCCGTGGAAAAAGCCCTGGCTTCACAACCCTGATCGACGCCCACTAAAAAGCCCCGCCTCTGTAAAGAGCGCGGGGCTTTTTTGATTCAGGCGGCGAGGGGTTCAGGCTCGCCGTGAATCACATCAGAAGCGGTAGGTCGCACCAATGCCGAAACCGTTCGCCCAGTTTTCATACTTGGCGTTGTAGGTCTGGTTGCGAGGAGCACCGTTGCTGTTGTTGACCTTGACCGACTCTTCGCGCAGGTACGAATACGCTACGTCGATGGTCAGGTCGTCGGTCGGGCTCCAGCCAGCGCCCAGGCTGAAGATCTTGCGATCGCCAGTCGGAATGCGCGGGGAACGGTTTTCGTTGTTGGTCGGCGCCTGGTCGACGGACAGACCGGTACGCAGCACCCATTGCTTGTTCAACTGATAGGAGGCACCGATGGCGTGAGCCCAGGTGTCGTGCCAGTTCTGCTCTTCAGTGATCGTGCGAAGGCCGCGTGCGGCCAGAGCGGCAGGAACGCCTTCGTTCTCGACGGTGATTTCTTTCAGGCGGCTCCAGCGAGTCCAGGTGCTGCCTGCGTAGAGGGTCCACTTGTCGTCCAGCTGATGAGTGACCGAGAAGTCCACGGACTCAGGCGTGGTGATGTCCAGCGAAGCGTCGAACTTCTGGTTCGGGTTCTGGCCCAGCGCCGCGAGCAAGCCGTAGTCGACCTTGGTGTCACCGTCGAGCTTGTACTTCACTTTCGAGTGATAGGTCAGGCCGAGGCGAGTGCTTTCGAGGGCTTGAACCATGATGCCGATGTTGTAGCCGATAGCGGTGTCGTCACCCTTGATCTTGACGGTACCGTCCGCTGCCTGCGGGTTCAGCGACAGGTTCGATTCCAGCTTGCCGTCGATGCGGTTGATGGTCGGACCGAAACCGATCGACACCTTGTCGTTGAAGGCGTAGCTGACGGTTGGCTGCAGGGTGACGATTTTGACTTCGCTCTTGCTGCCGAAGTACTTGCCGGCGAAGCCGTTCTCGTAGTCGGTCACCAGGCCGAATGGCGCGTAGACGCCGAAACCGACAGCCCACTGGTCATCGATTGGCTTTACGTAGTAGCCCATGGGTACGCCCATGAAAGGGACCATGTCACCTTTGTTGGTACCACTATTCGGGCGGGAGCTTGCATCGCTGATGTCAGCGTGCGCGTCGATAAATGCAACACCACCGGTCACTTGTTCGCGCTTGAGGCGAGACATACCGGCAGGGTTGCCAAAAACGGTGGATGCGTCGTCGGCAGCAGAAGATCGCCCGGCAAAACCAGTGCCCATCCCACTGATGCTTTGTTCGTTGAGGGCAAAACCACTTGCGAAGATTTGGGTGGATGCCAAGGCAACGGCGAGGCTAAGGGTGGTTTTGAGCATTACTTTTTTCATTATTAGAACTCCTGGTGATCACCGGGGCGAAAATTACCAACATTTTCGTCCCAGCGCTATAGGCTGTATTGCTTGATTTAGAGCGGTTTTGTAGGACAATCCGACCAAAATCGCGACCTGTTGGGCGATCTTGTTAAGCGAGGGGTTCAGCAGGCGACTTGATTCAACGGTGATACACAGGTTTGCCAGGCGTAGGTGAAATCTCTCAGGCGTCCTTGGGGTTGGAAGGTCTGGCGCCAGATTCGGGCCATTCCCAGCAAGTCGTCTGCTTCGGGGAGGGGGGTGTTCTGTTCTTCGACCAGCAGCCAGGCGATGGCTGTGGCGTAACGCAGGTTTACGGTCAATTCGAGGTGCGGGCCGCTGAGGAACGCATGCTGGCTGGCCAGTCCGCGCACCAGGCTCGCGCGTTCCGGATCAAGTGCCAGGTAATGGTCCCAGAGTGCCTGGTGGCGGGGTTCGGCGATTCGGTACAAGCCGTGTCCACGGCGGTCATGCAGGGCGGAACCAAGGGCTGACTGACTGGCGGCGATGCCCAGCAGCAGGGATTCGGCGGTCGCGCTATGGCGTCCCAGGTAGACCAGTGTCGGACGGATCACATAACGGCACAGTTCGCTGGCAGCGATACCCATAAAACCCTCGAACAAGAAGTGGTCGGCGAGTCCTGAACTTAGCGTTGGCAGCGGGTGGATCGACTCAGGCTCGCC
The DNA here is from genome assembly GCF_019956155.1 of Pseudomonas sp. BF-RE-22. NCBI lineage: Bacteria > Pseudomonadati > Pseudomonadota > Gammaproteobacteria > Pseudomonadales > Pseudomonadaceae > Pseudomonas > Pseudomonas sp. BF-RE-22. The sequence continues at coordinate 26,925 of NZ_JAHBDD010000027.1, forward strand.
GTAAGCGGTTCAAGCCGCTTGAGTTGAAGTGTAGTGTCATATTCGCGCTGTAAAGGTCTGTTTTTAAAATATTTCCGGCAGACAGTTATAACCGTTATATCGGTTAGTGCTTACGCGGCGGCTGTGAAAAGGGAAATATCGGGCAATAAAAAGACCCGCTTTTTAGGGGGGGCGGGTGTTCTTTTGTTTGGGTGCATATCCATTCTTGGGGTAACGGCTGCTATTGGTTTCGCCCTTACGGCGAGTCACTTTGGAAAAGCCCCAAAGTAACCAAAGGGCTCTTGCCCCTTTCGTTCGGTGCCTCGCTAGTGCTCGACATGCCCTCGCTCCGGTCCTGCTCCGTGGGCCCGCCGCGATCGGCCATCCCTGGCCGTGCGCGGCTAACCCGGCATCCATGCCGGGTTGCCCACTGCGCAGAACCTCCACTCGGCCTCTCGAGGGGGCGACTACCGCCACAGCCGCCGAGGCGGCCTGAAAGCCGACCTGGCTCTTTGGTGCACGCGTTCTCCTTCACTGCTGCGTTCACTCATTCCGGGTATGTACACCGATCCCCTGTAGGAGCCGGCTTGCTGGCGATGGCGTCCTTTCAGGCGATAAATATGTCGACTGATCCATCGCTATCGCCAGCAAGCCGGCTCCTACAGTTGATCGTATTTATCCAAACACATCTGCATTTCCCTTGTAGGAGCTGGCTTGCCGGCGATGGACGCCAACGATAACGCGGGCTGTCTGAATGAACGCGTTGTCCGGACGCTTTTCGCCGGCAAGCCGGCTCCTACAGGGAATCCCATACGCTTTTGCTTTTCACCACTCATCAGGCCGAGCGTTAGCTCGCCTTCCGCTTTTGATCTGAGCGCCCCCTCGAGAGGCCGAGTGGAGGTTCTGCGCAGTGGGCAACCCGGCATGGATGCCGGGTTAGCCGCCCCCGGCCATGGATGGCCGATGGCGGCGGGCCCACGGAGCAGGACCGGAGCGAGGGCATGCCGAGCCTAGGCGAGGCACCGAACGAAAGGGGCAAGAGCCCTTTGGTTACTTTGGGGCTTTTCCAAAGTGACTCGCTGTAAGAGCGAAACCAATAGTCGCCGTTACCGAAGAATCGGATATGTACACCTAGCCCAGTCCCAAACGCCCAGAAACGGCCGCACACGAAACAACAGGCAATAAAAAGCCCCGCTTTTCAAGGCGAGGCTTTTGAGGTTTTCAGCGTTTCTGGCGTCTCAGGCAACCAGTGCCTGACGGGTACGCTCGATCACGGCCTGCAGCGGCTCGGCGCTGGAGTATTGATCGGGGTACAGGCGTTCGCTGTGACGAGCGATGCCGTGTTCGTTGACCAGAGTGAAACTGAAGCAGCCTTTGCGAGCGGCCATGATCAGGCAGTTCATTGGTGCAAAAGCGTTGGTTAGGGTGCGAATGGCATCCTGGGTGTGGATTTGAGTAGTCATTAATGGGTGTTCCTACAAGCGACACGGATAAGAACCGTGCAAAATTAAAACGTTCCAGTGACGACGACCACCATTGGTCGAACGAAGAACCCGACTGGAACAAAGCAGCCAGTTTGAAGCGCTGATTAAGTTGGCGCGCTTGGGCTGGCAGGTAGGTACTTAGGAGGGCAGGCAACACATCAAGGGCAAAGGTTCTGGGCCCGGGGTGAAGATCCTGATCAATTTGCAGGCTGGTTCGGTCAGAGTAAGTGAGCTTCGCAACACCCTTTGCTTTCGATTCAAAGGCTGTGTTGGCGCAAGGTTTACCTGGAAACCATCGAGGTGGTCGATCCCGCTTGTTCGGTTGAGGCTTCCTTTGGGAAGGCTGACCGGGAGGATTTGTTCGACCAGAATTGACTTTCAGCTTGGTACTAACGCCGCGGATACTAACGGATTGAATTGCAGAAAGGAAGTGTGTTAGTCAAAAACATCTCGCGGATGCCGCCATTCGTGTGCGGACTGGCGCTTACCCACAGCCAGAGAGCGCCGGTTTCGCCCCGTAATGGCACAGATTCCGACCATCGGTCGTCGACGTTCGTCGGTTCGAAACCGGTCTGGATCATGGGTTCGCCAGGGTTTATCCCCAAGCCAGGTGAGAAAATGCGCCGAAAAAGCGCATGGATATAACTGCCTCGAAGGTACTTGTGCACATAAGTTGCGCGGACTGTCACCCCACTGTCATCTGCCCTTCAAACGTAGTGGGTGCCTGTAACCAAAATTTAAGTCAATGAAAAACATCGGTTTTTTTTACTGGTGAAAAAATCGTCAGTTTGACTGCGAGCCCCATTCCACAGGGCTTTGCGAGAGTTCAAGGGCGGTTGTCCACTGAGTTATCCACAGCTTCTGTGGATTGTCCCGAGCGCTTGCTCTAGGACGGGCGTGCTGGGTTTTTTTAGGCTTTACCTGTAAGAAAAAAAGAGTAGAGTGGCGCGCCTTCCGATCTGCCCCACAGTGCTTTATGAAGTTTCGCTCAGTACCAGCTTCCGCAACCTCGACACCTACCAGCGTCACCCCACCCAAGCGCTTTTCGATGCGTGTGGCCGAATGGCTGCTGGACAGCCCGCGCCTGGGCGAAAACCACAACGTCAAACATTTCGCCGGGCGTTTGCTCAAGCAGCCGGCGCGTGAAGGCGTGGTGGCCGCGCAGAGCCGTCTCGGTCAGTTGATGTGCCGCGAATGCGGGAATGCCCGGGACCGTCGTATCGGCCAGGACCTCTTGCGTCAGGCCGCGCGAGCCGGGGATCGGCGCGCTCAACAGGAACTCGGTCTGATCGAAGACTGAGCTGTCCAAGACCTGACACCTTGGTTAACCTTCAAGCTTTATCGAACGGGCAGGATTGGCTATGGCGATGGACTTGACCAGCATATTGCTCGGTCTGGCGGGTGCTGCACTGCCGTTGCTGGCATTGGCCTGGCAACTTCAGCGCCGTGCGAGCACCTCGCAGTCAGAGGTTGCATTGCTGGAAGAGCGTCTGGCCATGGCCAACCTGGCACAGGACGGGCTGAATGCCCAGCTCGAAGCTGCTCGCGACGAAATCGCTGACCTGGGGCAGGCCAACGCCACCAAGCAGGCAGACCTCGCCGCCTTGCGCCGTGAAGTCGAACTGCTGCAGATCGAACGTGATGACGCCCGCGACGCCGCTCATGCCTGGAACATTGAGCGCGCCGGCAAAGACGTTGAGTTGCGTCGCCTGGACGCTCAAGCCGCCTCGCTGAATGCCGAGCTGCGTGAGCAACAGGAAAGCCATCAGCAGCGTCTCAGTGACCTGCAAGGCTCGAGGGACGAGCTACGTGCCCAGTTCGCCGAGCTGGCCGGCAAGATCTTCGACGAGCGCGAGCAGCGCTTCGCCGAAACCAGTCAGCAGCGTTTGGGGCAGTTGCTCGATCCGTTGAAAGAGCGCATCCAGTCGTTTGAAAAACGCGTCGAGGAAAGCTATCAGGCCGAAGCGCGCGAACGTTTTTCGCTGGCCAAGGAGCTGGAGCGTCTGCAACAGCTGAACCTGCGCCTGAGTGACGAAGCGACCAACCTGACCCGCGCCTTGAAAGGGCAGAAGACCCAGGGTAACTGGGGTGAGCTGATTCTCGAGCGGGTGCTTGAGCACGCCGGTCTGGAGAAGGGCCGCGAGTATCAGACCCAGGTCAATCTCAAGGGCCCGGATGGCGAGCGGTTCCAGCCGGACGTGATCATTTATCTGCCTGGCGACAAGCAGGTGGTGGTCGACTCCAAGGTCAGCCTGACGGCCTATCAGCAATACGTGGCGGCCGAAGACGATGCCATCGGCCAGATCGCCATCAAGCAGCACGTGCTGTCGCTGCGCAACCACGTCAAAGGTCTGGCCGGCAAGGATTACAAACGGCTCGACGGCTTGCACAGCCTGGATTTCGTCTTGCTGTTCGTGCCCATCGAAGCGGCGTTTTCCGCGGCGTTGCAGGCGGAGCCAACGCTGTTTCAGGAAGCGTTCGACCGCAACATCGTGATCGTCAGTCCGACCACGTTGCTGGCCACCCTGCGTGTCATCGACAGCCTGTGGAAGCAGGAACGGCAGAGTCAGAACGCCCGGGAAATCGCCGAGCGGGCAGGGTGGCTGTACGACAAGTTCGTGTTGTTCATTCAGGATCTGGATGAAGTCGGCAATCGCTTGCAGCAACTGGACAAGGCCTACAGCTCTGCGCGCAACAAGCTGACCGAAGGCCGTGGCAACCTGGTCAGCCGCAGCGAACAGCTCAAGTTGCTCGGCGCACGGGCCAGTAAAAGTCTGCCGGCGGACCTGTTGGAGCGGGCGATGACGGATGTCGATGGCCTGGTCGAGTTGCCCGAGTAACCTCAAAAGCATCGCCGGAACGCCGCCCGCAGCAAGCCGGCTCCTACAGTAAACCGCGTTCTCAACTGTAGGAGCCGGCTTGCTGGCGATGGCGTCGGTTCAAACACCGCAGGGCCAAATCCGTCGCATTACAACGGCAAATGCCGACTCAACAACGCCCGCAACGCCGCCGGTTTCACCGGTTTGGCCAGGTAATCCAACCCCGCTGCATGCACCTGCGCCACCGTCTCGGGATGCCCATCGGCGCTGATCACCACACCGGGCACCGGCTCGCCCAAACGGGTGCGCAGCCACGCCATCAACTCGGTCCCGGTCTCGCCGTCGTCGAGGTGATAATCCACCAGCGCCAATTGCGGACGTACGCCATCGCTGAGCAACGCCGCGCATTCGTCGCGATTGCGCGCCGTCCAGACCTGACAACCCCAGCGGGTCAGCAAACTGTTCATGCCTATAAGGATGCTGTCCTCGTTGTCGATGCACAGCACCTGTGCGCCGCTCAGGAGTTTGCCGTTAAGTTCGGTGACGTTGGCCGGCGCCGCGATTTGCGCCTGAGCCAACGGCACGCTGACGCTGAACACGCTGCCGCGCCCCGGCCAGGAACGAACTTGCAAGGTGTGGCCCAGAACGCGACACAGCCCGTCAGCAATCGCCAGGCCCAGGCCCAGGCCTTTCTCGGCACGGGTCTGGTGGCTGTCGAGGCGTTTGAACTCCTCGAAAATCACTTTCAGTTTGTCTTCCGGGATCCCCGGGCCACGGTCCCAGACCTCAAGGCACAGTTCACCCTTGTGCCGGCGAACCCCTAAAAGCACTGGCCCCTTGGCGTAGCGAAAGGCGTTGGTCAGGAAGTTCTGCAAGATCCGCCGCAACAGTTTGATGTCACTGTCGACCCGCAGCGTACTGCCGCGAACGCGGAATTTGAGCCCCTGGTCCCGGGCCAGCGCCTTGAATTCTGCGCCAAGAATATCGAACAGCTCATTGAGCACGAACGGTTTCGGCTCCGGGTTGATCTTGCCGTTTTCCAGGCGGGAAATGTCCAGCAAATCGCTGATCAGGTCTTCGGCCGAGCGCAGTGACGAATCCAGGTGATGAACCAGTTTCTGCGCTTCGCTGGACAAGCCATCGTCCTGATGGGACAGGGCTGCAGAAAACAGTCGGGCGGCGTTCAGCGGTTGCATCAGGTCGTGGCTGACCGCTGCGAGAAAGCGGGTCTTCGACTGGTTGGCCGACTCGGCGGTGCCCTTGGCTTCGGTCAGGGCCACGTTGAGTTGCGACAACTCGTGGGTACGCTCGGTGACCCGTCGCTCCAGGCCTTCGTTGGCTTCGGTCAGCGCCTGCTCGGCCTCGCGGAACGCGGTGATGTCGGTGAAACTCATGACAAAACCGCCGCCCGGCATCGGGTTGCCGATCAGCTCAATCACACGGCCATTGGGGAAAAGTCTTTCAGACGTGTGGGCACGGCCCTGACGCATCCAGTGCAATCGGCGTGCGACGTGCACTTCCGCTTCACCCGGCCCGCACAGACCACGCTCGGCGTTGTAGCGAATGATGTCGGCAATCGGCCGACCGACGCTGATCAAGCCATCCGGGTAATTGAACAGTTCCAGATAACGCCGGTTCCACGCCACCAGCCGCAGCGACTGGTCGACCACGCTGATGCCCTGGGTGATGTTCTCGATCGCGCCTTGCAGCAAGGCACGGTTGAATTGCAGCACTTCCGAGGCTTCGTCGGCGATGCGCACGACGTCCTCAAGTTGCATTTCCCGACCTTCGATGGCGGCTTTTACCACCGCCCGCGTCGAAGAAGCACCCAATACACCGGCCAGCAAACGTTCGGTATGGGCGATCCACTCGCTGTCGGCGTTCTGGTTGGGGTTGAAGCCTTTGCCCTGGCGATAGGCAAAACGGATGAAGCTCTGACGGGCGCGTTCTTCACCGACAAACCGTGCCGCGAGTTGCAGCAGATCTTCGATTTGCACCGCCAGCATTGAACGCGCGCTGGGGCGGGCACTGATTTCCTGGCCGATGAAACGCCCGGCCTGCCAGTGCTCCGAAACCCTTGTGCGTGACAGCACCGACACCCAGGCGAACAGCGTGAAGTTGGCCGCCAGCGACAACACCACGCCTTGGGTCAGCGGGGTGAGCGGCAGGTTCAGCGGATTGCTGTGCAACCACGCCAGCCCGGGGAACGTGCTCAACGACACGCCGAGGCTGTGCGCGGCAATCGGTAGAATCAGCGTGTAAAACCACAGGAACGTTCCGGCGGCGAGGCCGGCGAACACGCCACGGCGGTTGGCCTGTTTCCAGTACAGCGCGCCAAGCATGGCCGGGGCCAGTTGGGTCACGGCGGCAAAGGCGATCTGGCCGATGGTCGCCAGGCTCGCGGTCGAGCCCAGCAGTCGATAGCTGACGTACGCCAGCAGCAAAATCACCACGATGCTGACGCGGCGCACCGACAGCATCCACTGGCGGAACACTTCGAACGGCCGCTCGGCGTTGTTGCGACGTAGTAGCCACGGCAACAGCATGTCATTGGAGACCATGGTCGACAGCGCCACGCTGGCAACAATCACCATGCCGGTCGCCGCCGAAGCACCGCCGATAAAGGCCAGCATCGCCAGTGCGGGATGGGCCTGGGCCAGTGGCAGGCTGATCACAAAGGAATCCGGCAACACTGAACTTGGCAGCAGCATCTGGCCGGCCAGTGCGATCGGCACGACAAACAATGCCGCCAACGCGAGGTACGCCGGGAACACCCACTTGGCCAGGCGCAAATCCTGCGGGTCGATGTTTTCCACCACGGTCACGTGGAACTGCCGGGGCAGGCAGATGATTGCCATCATCGCCACGCCGGTCTGCACGACCATCGATGGCCAGTTGATGGTTTCCTTCCAGTAGGCTTCGAGGCGCGGCGCGAGCATGGCCTGGTCAAACAGGTCGTCGAAACCGTCGTACAGGCCGTAGGTCACGAACGCACCCACCGCGAGAAACGCGAACAGCTTGACCAGGGACTCGAACGCAATCGCCAGCACCATGCCGCGGTGGTGTTCGGTGGCGTCGAGGTTGCGCGTACCGAAGACGATGGTAAACAGCGCCAGCACCAGCGACACAATCAGCGCCGTGTCCTGGGCGCGGGTGCCCATGGCGTCGGCACCGGCACCGATCAACAGGTTCACCCCGAGCACGATGCCTTTGAGTTGCAGCGCAATGTAGGGCAGCACGCCGACCAGGCAGATCAGCGCCACGACAATCGCCAGTGACTGGGATTTGCCGTATCGGGCGGCGATGAAGTCGGCAATGGAGGTGATGTTCTCCTGCTTGCTGATCATCACCATTTTTTGCAGGACCCACGGCGCGCAGACCAGCAGCAGGATCGGCCCGAGGTAGATCGGCAGGAACGACCAGAGTTGTTCGGCGGCCTGGCCGACGGCGCCGAAGAACGTCCAACTGGTGCAATAGACCGCCAGCGACAGGCTGTACACCCAGGCGCGCACTCGCGGCGGCAGCGGCGCGCTGCGACGGTCACCGTAGAAGGCGATGGCGAACATGATGGCCATATAGGCCAGGGCGACGGCGGCGATCAGCCCGCTGGACAGCGACATGGAAACTCCAGACAAAAGACACACGGGACGACAGCCCGAACAGACAGTCTCGCACGACCGTCCGCGTTAGTCAGTGTCGACCAAGGTCGTGGAGTGGCGGGGTGTCGCAGGGTGGAGCGTCAGTCAGATTTTAGGTGCTTGTGCTGGCCTTTTCGCGGGCAAGCCACGCTCCCACAGGTTCTGTGTCGTATCCAAATCATGCGGTCAGCACAAACCTGTGGGAGCGAGGCTTGCCCGCGAAGGCGTCATCACTGGCTGAACGCAATCTCGATCAACCGATGCAACTCCTCAACCTCCAAAGGCGCCGGCGAAAACAGAATGCGAAACACCGTAGGCGCCGCCATCAGATTGATCAGCCGATCAACACCCGGTTTCGGCTGATCCGGATAACGATCCAGAATCATCTGCAACTGCCCGCCAATGATCGTCACGCACAGGCCCGGCGTCGGGCTCGATTGCACATCGCGCAGCATGTTGCGGCCAGGTTCGGAGCTCATCTCGTCCAGATACTGCTCGGCCCAGGCCTGCACATCCCCGCGCAGGCTGCCGGTGTTGGCAGGCTCGCTGTCGGGTTGCATGCGCGCCAGGGCGACATCCGCCAGCAACGCCGACAGATCGCCCCAACGCCGATAGATGGTCGACGGCGTAACCCCCGCGCGAGCCGCGATTTGCGGGACGGTCACGGTGGAGCGGTCCTGTTCTTCGAGGAGCGCACGGACTGCCGAATGAATCGACTCTTGCACCCGGGCACTGCGGCCGCCGGGGCGTAAACCTTCTTTAATAGCCATGGAACGGACCTTAACACAAAGAATTTGCTTTAAGCGCAGACGAGTAGCACACTCCACAAAAGCAAAAAGTTAGCTTTTGCGGAGTGTGCGCATGTCGAGTTCTGTTTCCAACCGTTCAACCCTGTGGTTTCTGGCGATCACTTTACTGAGTTTTCTCGCCGCTTCCACGGCGCCGACGCCGTTGTATCACTTGTATCAGGAGCAGCTGCATTTCTCGGCAGCAACCTTGACCGTGATTTTCGGCATCTACGCCATCAGTCTGCTGGTGGCGCTGCTGACGGTCGGTTCGCTCTCGGACTATCTGGGACGCAAGCCGGTCATTTTCAGCGCCGTCCTGCTGAACCTGCTGGCGATGCTGTTGTTTATCAATGCCGACAGCGTGGCGTGGTTGATCGGCGCACGAGTGCTTCAGGGGTTCGCGACCGGGATGGCCACCGCGGTATTGAGCGCCGCGCTGCTGGACACCGATCGCCGGCAGGGGCCGCTGATCAACAGTGTCGCGCCGCTGCTCGGCATGGCGGTTGGCGCCGTGGGGTGCGGCTTGCTGGCCGAGTTTGCACCGCTGCCGCTGCAGCTCACTTATTGGGTGTTGTTCGCGCTGTTTGTGATGCAGGCGCTGTATGTCTGGCGCCTGCCGGAAAGCGTCAGTTCGCAACCGGGGGCATGGGCCTCGTTGCGTCCGACCCTGCATGTGCCGACCCAGGCTCGCTCGACCTTGTGGCGAGTGTTGCCGCTGAATATCGCGACCTGGGCGCTCGGCGGTTTTTATGCCTCGCTCGGCCCTTCGTTGCTGCGCACGGCCACCGGTTCCACCTCGAACCTGATGGGGGGCGCGGCAGTCGCCGCATTGACGCTGACCGGCGCGCTGATGATCTTCACCCTGCGCAACCGGCCTGCCGCCAAAGGTCTGTTGCTGGGCGGCACGTTACTGCCCATCGGCCTCGTGTTGCTGTTGCTGGGCGTGCACAGCGCCAGCCTGCCATTGTTTTTCCTCGGCACGCTGGTGGCCGGTTGCGGATTCGGCGCCGGTTTCCTCGGCGCGGTGCGCAGCCTGGTTCCGCTGGCGCAGCCCCATGAGCGGGCCGGGTTGATGTCGGCGTATTACGTGCTCAGTTACCTGGCGTTCTGCTTGCCGTCGTTGCTGGCGGGGAATCTGACGCGCACGTTTGGCCTGGTGGCGACCACCGATGGTTATGGTGCCGTGCTGATTGTCCTGTCGGTCGGTGCGTTGCTGGCGTTGATGCGGCCGCGACCTGCCGAAGTGTGCAGCGCGAGCGGTCATCCATAAAAAAACGCGGCGCCGTTCAAGGCGCCGCGTTTTTGTGTGCAGCGATCAAATCTGTGCAAATCCGCCATCGACGAACAACTCGATCCCATTGATGAAGCTGCTGTCATCCGATGCGAGGAACACCGCGGCTTTGCCCACCTCCGATGGCGTTCCAAGACGGCCAATCGGCACTTGGCTGGCGAGGTAATCCAGCAACCCCTGCTGCTGGTCTGCTGGCGCAAGTTCAGTCAGGCCGGGCGTGTGAATCGGGCCGGGGCTGATGACATTGACGCGAATCCTGCGGGCTTTCAAATCCAGCAACCAGGAGCGGGCAAAGTTGCGCACCGCCGCTTTGCTGGCGCTGTAGACGCTGAAGTTTTCCGTGCCTTTGGTGGCGGTCGTGGACGCGGTGAGAATCACCGAACCGCCGTCCTTGAGCAGCGGCAGTGATTTCTGCACGGTGAACAGCAGGCCTTTGACGTTGACGCCGAAAATCCGGTCGAAGTGTTCCTCGGTAATCGCGCCGAGGGGCAACATGTCGCCACCGCCCGCATTGGCAAAGACGATGTCCAGAGTACCGGCCTTGGTCCTGATCACGTCGAAGATGCGGTCCAGGTCGGCAAGGTTCGCGACGTCGCCCTGAATCCCGGTGACGTTGTGACCGATGCTGCTGACCGCCGCATCCAGTTCGGCCTGGCGGCGGCCGGTGATGAACACCGTGGCGCCTTGGTCGACGAACGCTTGAGCCGATGCCAGGCCGATGCCGGTGGTGCCGCCAGTGATCAGTGCAACCTTGCCTGTGAGTGTGTTGCTCATGAGGTGAATCTCCGCTGAGTCGTTAAGGAAGTTCCTGGCACTGTCGTGCGCCGTTGAACAAACTCTATGCCGGAAGATTCATCGGAAAAATCGCCTGAATCGGGTTTGTTTGTACATGGTTGTGGACAATACTCAAGGCTTGTCCCTTGAGATGTCTGTCATGAATCAACTGTTGGCCATGCGTGTTTTCTCCCGCGTCGTGCAGGCCGGTTCGTTTACCAGGGCCGCCGACTCGCTGAACATGCCAAAAACCTCGGTCAGCAAACTGGTGGCCGAGCTTGAAGAACACCTCGGTGCGCGGCTGTTACAGCGCACCACGCGCCGGCTGACGGTGACGGCGGATGGCATGGCTTACTACGAGCGCGCCTTGCAGTTGATGGTGGAGCTGGACGATCTGGACAACAGTTTCGCCAGTGCCCAGGGCCATCCGCGCGGCAGGATTCGCGTCGATGTCGGCGGCTCGGTGGCGACGATCCTGATCATCCCCGCGTTGCCGGATTTCTATGCCCGATACCCGGACATCCAGGTCGAGTTGGGTGTCAGCGATCGGCCCGTGGACTTGATCAGCGAAAACGTCGATTGCGTGATTCGCGGCGGGCCATTGACCGAACTCTCCATGGCTGCGCGTCCCCTGGGCCTGTCGTCATGGACCACCTGCGCCACCCCAGGCTATCTCGAACGTTTTGGCACCCCGACGGACCCGCGAGACCTTGAGAAAAATCATCGCATCGTCAGTTATCACTCGGCGCGTACCGGGCGGGTAATGCCGGCGCGATTCGAGCGCAACGGTGAAAAGTTCGAGATTCGGGGGCAGGGAGCATTCAGTGTCAACGAGAGCAACGCTCATCTGGCCGCGGGGCTGGCGGGACTTGGGGTGATCCACACGTTCACATACACCGTGCAACCGCACATCGAGCGTGGCGAGCTGGTGCCGATTCTTCAGGACTGGCGCCCGCCCCGGTATCCGTTTCACGTGCTGTATCCGCCGAACCGGCACCTGAGTAACCGGGTTCGGGTATTTATCGATTGGCTGGCGCAGCTGTTCGCCGGTTTGGGTTAGCCTTGGCACGTCATTTCTTTCGACGGACCGCCCATGAAGATCATTCGCAGCCAATCCTTCACCGCTGACCGTGCCTGGGGAGCGCTGGACATCGCCAACATGAACGGCATCACCACGCGTCTGCACTGGACCGATCAACCATACAAGTGGCATGTGAATGATGGCGAGGAAGTGTTCGTTGTGCTCGATGGCCAGGTGCAAATGCGCTATCGCGAAGCAGGCCTGGAGAAAGCGGTGATGTTGGCGGTCGGCGATATCTTTTATGCCTCGGTGGGCACCGAGCATGTGGCGCATCCGCTGGGGGTGGCGAGGATATTGGTGATCGAATCGGAAGGCAGCGTTTGACGCTATATCTATAAAATAGATAACAGTTAGAGATATTACCCGTTATATAGATATTCGATTTGGACCTACCCTGAACTCCACCTCAACAGAGGACAGGAGTTCGCTATGACATGCCCCAACGCCACCCCCGTTTACAAACCTTTCAGCCACTTGCAGCACCCGCGCGAGGTCATCCGCCAGTTCACGCCTAACTGGTTCGCCGCGACCATGGGCACGGGCGTCCTGGCGCTGGCCTTGGCCCAGTTGCCTGGCGCGACCCCAGGTCTGCACGCGATCGCCGAAGCCCTTTGGCTGTTCAATATCGGTCTGTTCATCTTGTTCACGGCGCTGTACGCGGCGCGCTGGGTGCTGTTCTTCGATGAGGCCCGGCGGATTTTCGGGCACTCCACGGTCTCGATGTTTTTCGGCACGATTCCCATGGGGTTGGCGACCATCATCAATGGCTTCCTGCTGTTTGGCCTGCCACGCTGGGGCGAAGGTGTCGTCCATGTGGCCGCGCTGCTGTGGTGGCTGGACGTGGCGATGTCGCTGGCCTGCGGTGTGCTGATTCCCTACATGATGTTCACCCGCCAGGAACACAGCATCGATCAGATGACCGCCGTTTGGCTGTTGCCAGTGGTGGCGGCGGAAGTGGCGGCCGCCAGTGGCGGGTTGCTGGCGCCGCATTTGGCCGAGGCCCATGGGCAGCTGGTGGTGTTGGTGACGAGCTACGTGCTCTGGGCATTTTCCCTGCCGGTGGCGTTCAGCATTCTGACCATTCTCATGCTGCGCATGGCGCTGCACAAACTGCCTCACGAAAACATGGCCGCGTCGAGCTGGCTGGCGCTCGGCCCGATTGGCACCGGGGCGCTGGGCATGTTGCTGCTGGGTGCCGACGCGCCGGCCATCTTCGCCGCCAACGGGCTTGCCGGCCTGGGTGAAATCGCGGCGGGGCTGGGGCTGGTGGCGGGGATCACGCTGTGGGGCTTCGGTTTGTGGTGGATGCTGATTGCGCTGCTGATCACCGGGCGTTATCTGCGCGCCGGGATCCCGTTCAACCTTGGCTGGTGGGGTTTCACCTTTCCGCTGGGCGTCTATTCTCTGGCAACGTTGAAACTGGGAAGCACGTTGAACCTGGCGTTTTTCAATACCTTTGGCTGTGTGCTGGTGGCGTTGTTGGCGGTGATGTGGCTGATCGTTGCCAAACGCACGGTACAAGGCGCGTGGCGGGGTGAGTTGTTTGTCTCGCCGTGCATTGCAGGTTTAAACAAATAACCGGGTAATGTGTGGCCTGGATCGGCGTGCGGCATTCCAATCACAGTATCCACGCCACTCTCTAACAACATCAGGGCACACGGAAGATGAGTCACCCCTCACAGTTCACCTTGCTTCGCACCCGGCGCTTCCTGCCGTTTTTCGTGACCCAGTCCCTCGGGGCGTTCAACGACAACGTCTTCAAGCAATCGTTGATCCTCGCCATTCTGTACAAATTGACCATCGAGGGGGATCGCTCGATCTGGGTCAATTTGTGTGCGCTGTTGTTCATCTTGCCGTTCTTTCTGTTTTCGGCGTTGGCCGGGCAGTTTGGCGAAAAGTTCGCCAAGGATGCGCTGATCCGTCTGATCAAGCTCGGGGAAATCGCCATCATGGCGGTCGGCGCGGTGGGGTTTGTCTTCGATCACCTGTCGCTGATGCTGCTGGCGCTGTTCGCCATGGGCACGCACTCGGCGCTGTTCGGGCCGGTGAAATACTCGATCCTGCCCCAGGCCTTGCATGAAGAGGAGCTGGTGGGCGGCAACGGTCTGGTGGAAATGGGCACCTTCCTGGCCATCCTCGCCGGGACCATCGGTGCCGGGATCATGATGTCCTCCGCGCATTACGCGCCCATCGTGTCCACGGCGATCATCGGCATTGCCGTGCTCGGTTACCTGGCCAGTCGCAGCATTCCGCGGGCGGCGGCCTCATCGCCGGAAATGCGTCTGAACTGGAACATCTTCAGTCAATCCTGGGCCACCCTGAAACTGGGCCTGGGACAAACGCCGGCGGTGTCGCGCTCGATTGTCGGCAACTCGTGGTTCTGGTTTGTCGGGGCGATTTACCTGACGCAAATCCCGGCGTACGCCAAGGAATGGATGCATGGCGACGAAACCGTGGTGACGCTGATTCTCACCGTGTTTTCGGTGGGTATCGCACTTGGCTCGCTGCTCTGCGAAAGACTGTCCGGACGCAAAGTCGAGATCGGTCTGGTGCCGTTCGGCTCGTTTGGCCTGACGGTATTCGGATTGCTGCTGTGGTGGCATTCCGGTGGAATTCCCGAGAGTGTCGACGGCCATGGCTGGATCGAAATCCTCGGCTTTGGCCACACCTGGCTGGTATTGACCGACATTCTCGGTCTTGGGGTTTTCGGTGGTTTCTACATCGTGCCGCTGTACGCGCTGATTCAGTCGCGCACCCCAGAGAACGAGCGTGCGCGGGTGATTGCCGCCAACAATATTCTCAACGCGCTGTTCATGGTGGTCTCGGCGATTGTCTCGATCGTGCTGCTGAGCCTGGCCAAGCTGTCGATCCCGCACCTGTTCCTGGTGGTGTCGCTGCTGAACATCGGCGTCAACGCCTACATCTTCAAGATCGTCCCCGAGTTCAGCATGCGTTTCATGATCTGGCTGCTCAGCCATTCCATGTACCGCGTGGAGCATCGCAATCTGGAGCTGATTCCGGATGAAGGCGCGGCGTTGCTGGTGTGCAACCACGTGTCTTTCGTCGATGCGCTGCTGATTGGCGGCGCGGTGCGTCGGCCGATTCGCTTTGTGATGTATTACAAGATCTACAACCTGCCGGTGCTGAACTTTATCTTCCGCACGGCCGGGACGATTCCGATCGCGGGACGTCAGGAAGACATTCAGATTTACGAAAGGGCCTTCACGCGTATTGCTCAGTATCTGAAGGACGGTGAGCTGGTGTGCATCTTCCCTGAAGGCAAATTGACCGCCGATGGCGAGATCAACGAGTTCAAGGGCGGGTTGACGCGGATTCTCGAAGAGACGCCGGTGCCGGTGATTCCATTGGCATTGCAGGGGTTGTGGGGGAGTTTCTTCAGTCGCGATCCCGACAAGGGCCTGTTCCGTCGGCTGTGGTCGCGGGTGACTCTAGTGGCGGGGCCGGCGGTGGCGGTAGAAGCGGCGGAGCCGGCGAAGCTGCAAGGGATGGTCGGAGAGTTGCGCGGCGCTGTCCGCTGATCCCTGTCGATGCGGGCCGCTACTTTCGCGAGCCCGTGCTGGCGGGAGTCAGCCCGCCATCGCCAAGCGGTTGCGTCCTTCGCGCTTGGCCACATAAAGCGCGCTGTCGGCCCGACGCAGCAGGCTCTCGGCCGATTCGCCGGGCAACAGGGTCGAACAGCCGAGGCTGACGGTCAGCTCGATCAGGTTGCCATCAGCCGAAAAATCCTTGGCTTGCGCCGCGAGTCGCAGGCGCTCGCCGACCATGGCGGCGGCTTCCCGGCCGGTGTTGGACAGCAGAATCAAAAACTCCTCGCCACCAAAGCGGAACACCATGTCCACGTTGCGCAGCTGGCTTTTGATCGAGGCGGCGACTCCCTTGAGCACGTCATCGCCAGCGCTGTGGCCATGGGTGTCGTTGATTTGTTTGAAATGGTCGATGTCCAGCATCAACAGCGACAAGGGCTGCAGATGCCGACGCGACATGTCGATTTCCCGTTGCAGCGTCTGGTCCATGGCAATGCGGTTGCCGGTGTCCGTGAGCGGGTCGCGCAGGGCGCTTTGGGTGGCGGCGCGGTAGAGCAGGGCATTGCGCATCGGGTACAGCAATGCGGACAGCAGCGACTCAAGGTTGCCCAGTTCCTGCTCACTGAAACGCTGATTGCGACGGAACACCAGTTCACCCAGCTGCTCGCCTTCGTGGCTGAGGGTGTAACTGATCGAGTGGTGGCCGCGCTGGCCGTATTCCAGACGCAAGTCGCTGGCCTTGTGCTGGTAGCTCAAGGCGTCGAGCGGTACGAGACGCTGAATTTCACGGTAGAAGAGCCCAAGAATGCGTTGCGGCTCAAGACTGGTTTGCAGCTGCAAACTCAGTTGCTGGCGCAATTGCGCAAGGCTGACCGGCCTCTCCAGAAGAGGGGGCTGCTGACCAAAGCCCAGGCGTTGCAATTTGGCGCTATCGAAGTCAATTGCGTTGGTCTGGGAAGGTGATTTCATATGGCGTGCGCCCCTAAGCAGTAAGGCTGTCTTACAGGCTGGGTGAGAGCGGCTTTGGGCTGCGCGTCATACTGGTCCATCAGTCCCGTAGGACATTTGGCGCAAGTCTAATCTGCTTTGCTGAAGATTAGTAACCTATCGACTCGAAGGCCTGCCCGACTGCTTTCACTCACTCGGCGTGTCTGAGCAGATATAGAGCGAAAGTCATGCCATTCGGTTCATTTGAATAAAATCTGTTGAAAATCAATGTCTTGAAAGTGTTTATGGCTTTTTCTGGCCCGTTTCATGACATTTGTTTGACTAAAAACAGCTGCAGTTGCGAGGCTTTTTAAGTGCCGTGACGGTAATTCGCCACGGCACAAAAGCGACGCACGGTGTTACTGCGCGTTGAATGCCTGGCCGTTGATGCCGGTGCTGTCCGGGCCCATCAGGTAGAGGTAGACCGGCATGATCTCCTCGGGCGTCGGATTGTTCAGCGGATTTTCACCGGGATAAGCCTGGGCGCGCATGCTGGTGCGGGTGGCGCCGGGGTTGATGCTGTTGGAGCGCACCGGTGCGACGGTGTCGACTTCGTCGGCCAGGGTTTGCATCAAGCCTTCGGTGGCGAACTTGGAGACGCCATAAGCGCCCCAATACGCACGACCCTTGCGGCCGACGCTGCTGGAGGTGAACACCACCGAAGCGTCCTGCGACAGTTTGAGCAGCGGCAACAGGGTACTGGTGAGCATGAACATCGCGTTGACGTTGACTTGCATGACACGCATGAAGTTCTCGCCGGAGAGCTGTTCGATCGGCGTGCGCGGACCAATGATCGAGGCGTTGTGCAGCAAGCCGTCGAGGTGGCCGAACTCGGTTTCGATCATCGCCGCCAACTCATCGTATTGATGGGGCAGGGCGGTTTCCAGGTTGAACGGGATCACCGCCGGTTGTGGATGACCGGCGGCCTCGATTTCGTCGTAGACCTGAGTCAGGTTGGCTTCGGTCTTGCCCAGCAACAGCACGGTGGCACCGTGGGCGGCGTAGGTTTTCGCAGCGGCAGCGCCGATACCACGACCAGCACCGGTGACCAGGATGACCCGGTCCTTGAGCAATTCAGGGCGGGCGGAATAATCAAACATAAAGAAACCTCAACAAATCAGAATACGCGCGACCGTTGCGCGGTCCTGTAGGAGCCGGCTTGCCGGCGATGGCGTTTCCAGCATCGCCATCGCCAGCAAGCTGGCTCCTACAAAGGCGGTTCAGCTCGGCGATTTCATCATCGCCATCGCCAGCAAGCCGGCTCCTACAAAGGCGGTTCAGCAGCTACAGAGGGCGCTATCCAAAACCTTGCGCAACTCCAGCGGATGATCGACCACCACATCCGCACCCCAATGCCGCGGGTTATCGTCCGGGTGAATGTAGCCAAAGGTCACGGCGGCGGTCTTGGTGCCGGCGTCACGACCTGATTCGATATCGCGCAGGTCATCACCGACAAACAGCACGCTGGCCGGATCGAGGTCGAGCATCTTGCACGCGAGGATCAACGGCTCCGGGTCCGGTTTGCTGTTCTTCACGTGATCCGGGCAAATCAGCAGCGCCGAACGCTCGGCCAGCCCGAGCTGCTGCATGATCGGCTCGGCAAACCGCAGAGGCTTGTTGGTGACCACGCCCCAGATCAGGTTGGCTTTTTCGATGTCGGCCAGCAACTCGCCCATGCCGTCGAACAGCTTGCTGTGCACCGCGCAGCCCACGAGGTAGCGCTCCAGGAACTCCAGGCGCAGCTCTTCAAAGCCTGGCGATTCCGGGTCCATGCTGAACGTCACCGCGACCATCGCCTTGGCGCCGCCGGAGATCTCGTCGCGGATGTGCTTGTCGTTCATCGGCGGCAAGCCACGGTCGGCGCGCATTGCCTGACAGATCGCAATGAAGTCCGGCGCGGTGTCGAGCAGCGTGCCGTCCATGTCAAAAAGGACTGCTCTGATACGCATCGACTTATTCCTCGCGCAGGGTCTGGATCATGTAGTTGACGTCCACGTCGGCCGCCAGTTTGTAGTGCTTGGTCAGCGGGTTGTACGTCAGGCCGATGATGTCCTTGACGGTCAGGCCCGCCATGCGGCTCCAGGCACCCAGCTCGGAAGGGCGGATGAATTTCTTGAAGTCATGCGTGCCGCGCGGCAGCAGCTTCATGATGTATTCGGCGCCGACGATGGCGAACAGGTACGCCTTCGGGTTGCGGTTGATCGTGGAGAGGAACACCTGGCCGCCCGGCTTGACCATTTTGAAGCAGGCGCGGATCACCGAGGAGGGATCCGGTACGTGCTCAAGCATTTCCAGGCATGTGACCACGTCGAACTGTTCCGGCATTTCTTCAGCCAGGGCTTCGGCGGTGATCTGCCGGTATTCGACGTTCACACCCGACTCAAGCTGGTGCAGTTGAGCGACGGCCAGCGGCGCTTCGCCCATGTCGATGCCCATCACGGTCGCACCGCGTTGCGCCATGGCTTCGCTGAGGATGCCGCCGCCGCAACCGATGTCGAGAACTTTCTTGCCCGCCAGATTGACCCGTTCGTCAATCCAGTTGACCCGCAGCGGGTTGATGTCGTGCAGCGGTTTGAACTCGCTTTCGCGGTCCCACCAGCGATGGGCCAGGGCTTCGAATTTGGCGATTTCGGCGTAGTCGACGTTACTCATGGTTCATCCTCTAAAACTTGAAAAATCCTGTTGCCCCGGCGGTGGGTCCGGGGTGCTTACAATTCGGTGTGGCCGCTGATGCGCTGGCCCCAGGCCTTGGCGGTGGCGCACAGCTGTTCTTCATCCAGGCGGGTCAGGCGACGGTCGTCGAGCAATTGCTTGCCGCCCACCCACAGGTGTTTCACGCAGTCGCGACCGGTGGCATATATAAGCTGCGAAACCGGGTCGTAGACCGGCTGCTGCGCCAGGCCCGAGAGGTCGAACGCGACGATGTCCGCTGCTTTGCCGACTTCCAGCGAGCCGACGTCGGCCTCGATGCCCATGGCGCGTGCGCCGTTCAGCGTGGCCATGCGCAGCGCGCGATGAGCGTCCAGCGCGGTGGCCGAACCGGCAACGGCTTTGGCCAGCAACGCGGCGGTGCGGGTTTCGCCGAGCAGGTCGAGGTCGTTGTTGCTGGCTGCGCCGTCGGTGCCGACAGCCACATTGACGCCCGCCTGCCACAAACGTTCTACCGGGCAGAAACCGCTGGCCAGCTTCAGGTTCGACTCCGGGCAATGAATCACATTGGTGTTGCTTTCTACCAGCATCACCAGGTCTTCATCGCTGATCTGCGTCATGTGAACGGCCTGGAAGCGTGGCCCCAGCAGGCCCAGGCGTGCCAGTCGGGCCAACGGCCGCTCGCCACGCTGCTCGACGGCTTGCTGCACTTCGAAGGCGGTTTCGTGGACGTGCATGTGAATCGACGCGTCCAGTTCTTCGGCAATCACCCGGATTTTCTCCAGGGTTTCGTCGCCCAAGGTGTAGGGCGCGTGGGGGCCGAAGGTGACTTTGATGCGCTCGTGGTGCTTGAGATCGTTGAACAGTTCGACGCCCTGACGAATGGCGTCATCCGCCGTGCCGGCGCCCGGGATCGGGAAATCGAGGATCGGAATCGCGATTTGCGCGCGTATGCCGCTGTTATGCACACGTTCGCTGGCAACCTTCGGGAAGAAATACATGTCAGAGAAGCAGGTAATGCCACCTTTTATCTGTTCGGCGATGGCAATGTCGGTGCCATCGCGTACAAAAGCTTCATCGACCCATTTGGCTTCGGCAGGCCAGATGTGGTTTTCCAGCCAGGTCATCAGCGGCAGGTCATCGGCCAGGCCACGGAACAGCGTCATCGCCGCGTGCCCGTGAGCATTGATCAGGCCGGGGCTGAGCAGCATGCCCGGCAGTTCGCGGACTTCGGTTGCGTTAAGCTTCAGCGCGGCGGACCGCGGGCCGATAAACACGATGCGCCCGTCGCGGATGCCCAGGGCATGCTCTTTGAGGACAACGCCAGCGGGTTCGACGGGTACCAGCCAGGTCGGCAGCAATAACAGGTCGAGCGCAGCGGCAGTGTTCGGCATCGAGGGTCGGTTCCAGTGCTTTTGTAAAGGATGGCGAAGTATACCCGAGCGTCTTCGCGGGGGGATCGCTATAATCGGCGGCTTTTGTTCATGAGTGCGGGGTGAAGGATGCGCGATCGACTGTTGGCTGCGGAGAAGGTGAAGGCCATCGATTGGCGTGATGGCGCCCTGTACCTGCTGGATCAGCGTATTTTGCCGTTCGAGGAAACCTGGATTGCCTACACCAGCGCGGCTGGCGTGGCCGAGGCTATTCGCTCGATGGTGGTGCGTGGCGCGCCGGCGATTGGTATCAGTGCCGCCTATGCCATGGTGCTTTCAGCCCGCGCCCGAATTCTCGAGGGCGGTGACTGGCAGGCCGCGTGGGAAGAGGATTACGCGTTGCTGGCCGATTCCCGTCCAACGGCGGTGAACCTGTTCTGGGCGCTAAGTCGCATGCGTGACCGCCTTGATCGTATCAAGGGCGATGCCGACCCTCTCGCGGCGCTGGAGGCAGAAGCCATCGCCATTCATGAAAGTGATCGCGAAGCCAACCTGACCATGGCGCAACTGGGTGTGGACTTGATCCGCAAGCATCAGGGCAATGCGCAGGCGATCCTGACTCATTGCAATACCGGCGCGCTGGCCACTGGCGGTTTTGGTACGGCTTTGGGCGTCATTCGCGGGGCGTTCATTGAAGGCATGGTCGAGCGTGTTTATGCCGACGAAACCCGTCCCTGGCTGCAAGGTTCGCGACTGACGGCGTGGGAGCTGGCCAACGAAGGCATCCCCGTGACCCTCAATGCCGACTCCGCTGCGGCTCACATCATGAAGACCAAAGGCATCACCTGGGTCATCGTCGGTGCCGACCGGATCACCGCCAATGGCGACGTGGCCAACAAGATCGGCACTTATCAGCTGGCGGTCAACGCCATGCACCACGGCGTGCGCTTCATGGTGGTGGCGCCGAGTTCGACCATCGACATGAACCTGGCCAGCGGCGATGACATTCCGATTGAAGAGCGTGACGGGCGCGAGTTGCTGGAGGTCGGCGGCAAGCGGGTCGGGGCGGATGTCGATGCGTTCAATCCGGTGTTCGACGTCACCCCGGCAGATTTGATTGACGCGATCGTCACGGAAAAAGGCATCGTCGAACGCCCGGACACCGCGAAAATGGCGCAGTTGATGTGCCGCAAGCGGTTGCATTGATTGGCCGTGGCGTTCGAAAGGACGCCATCGCCAGCAGGCTGGCTCCCACAGGGTTTGTGATCGACACGGATCAAATGTGGGAGCCAGCTTGCTGGCGATTAGGGTCTGAAAGTCAATAAACATCTGTAATTCAGCCCCAAATTCTGCATTCGCAGCAGCTCTAAGCCCCTCTCGTCCCCTTCAAGCCTGCCATCAGTCAACTAACTACACTCCATGCGCATCTGGGGGATAGGTGCGTGGCGGCTCTTGTGATAACATCCGGCGTTTTCCGAGGCAGTCCCACGGGGTTGTCTTTACTGCGCAAATCCATGGCATAACTCGTTGATTTGTCGTAAGTCGGTGCATGGCACTCAGCCTGCAGCGGCGAGCTTCGTTCGTCCCATATGGATGTGACGAGGTTTCACCAGAAAAAGGAATCGAGCTTCTCATGGGCGAACTGGCCAAAGAAATCCTCCCGGTCAATATCGAAGACGAGCTGAAGCAGTCCTACCTCGACTACGCAATGAGCGTAATTGTCGGGCGGGCACTGCCGGATGCGCGCGATGGCTTGAAGCCCGTGCACCGGCGCGTGCTGTTCGCGATGAGCGAGCTGGGCAACGACTTCAACAAGCCGTACAAGAAATCTGCCCGTGTTGTCGGTGACGTGATCGGTAAGTATCACCCGCACGGTGATACCGCGGTGTACGACACCATCGTTCGGATGGCGCAGCCATTCTCGCTGCGCTACCTGCTGGTAGACGGTCAGGGCAACTTCGGTTCGGTGGACGGCGACAACGCCGCGGCCATGCGATACACCGAAGTGCGCATGACCAAGCTGGCGCACGAGCTGCTGGCTGACCTGCATAAAGAAACCGTGGACTGGGTGCCGAACTACGACGGCACCGAAATGATCCCGGCGGTCATGCCGACCCGTATTCCCAACCTGCTGGTCAACGGCTCCAGCGGTATCGCCGTGGGCATGGCGACCAACATCCCGCCACACAACCTCGGTGAAGTCATCGACGGTTGCCTGGCGCTCATCGACAACCCTGAGTTGACCATCGATGAGCTGATGCAATACATCCCCGGTCCGGACTTCCCGACCGCCGCGATCATCAACGGTCGCGCCGGTATCATCGAAGCCTACCGCACCGGTCGCGGCCGCATTTATATGCGCGCCCGCTCGATCATCGAAGACATCGACAAGGTCGGTGGCCGTCAGCAGATCGTCATCACCGAACTCCCTTACCAGCTGAACAAGGCCCGTCTGATCGAGAAGATCGCCGAGCTGGTTAAAGAGAAGAAGCTCGAAGGCATCACCGAACTGCGCGACGAGTCCGACAAGGACGGTATGCGCGTTGTGATCGAGCTGCGTCGCGGCGAAGTGCCTGAGGTGATCCTCAACAACCTCTACGCCCAGACCCAGCTGCAAGCGGTATTCGGCATCAACATCGTTGCGCTGATCGACGGCCGTCCGCGGATCCTGAACCTCAAGGACCTGCTGGAAGCCTTCGTTCGTCACCGCCGCGAAGTCGTTACCCGTCGCACCGTGTTCGAGCTGCGTAAAGCGCGCGAACGTGGCCACATTCTGGAAGGCCAGGCGGTTGCCCTGTCGAACATCGACCCGGTCATCGCGCTGATCAAGGCCTCGCCAACGCCGTCGGAAGCCAAGGAAGCGCTGATCAGCACGCCTTGGGAATCCTCCGCCGTGGTGGCGATGGTTGAACGTGCCGGTGCCGACTCTTGCCGTCCGGAGACCCTGGATCCGCAATACGGTCTGCGTGAGGGCAAGTACTTCCTCTCGCCGGAACAGGCGCAAGCCATTCTGGAACTGCGTCTGCACCGCCTGACCGGTCTGGAACACGAAAAACTGCTGGCCGAGTATCAAGAGATCCTCAACCAGATCGGCGAGCTGATCCGCATCCTCAACAGCGCCACGCGCCTGATGGAAGTGATCCGCGAAGAGCTGGAAGTAATCCGCGCCGAATACGGCGACGTGCGCCGCACCGAAATCCTCGATGCCCGTCTCGACCTGACCCTGGGTGACATGATCCCGGAAGAAGATCGCGTCGTGACCATTTCCCACGGTGGCTACGCCAAGACCCAGCCATTGGCTGCGTACCAGGCCCAGCGTCGTGGCGGTAAAGGCAAATCGGCGACTGGCGTCAAGGATGAGGACTACATCGCTCACCTGCTGGTCGCCAACAGCCACACCACGCTGCTGCTGTTCTCCAGCAAGGGCAAGGTGTACTGGCTGAAAACCTACGAAATCCCGGAAGCATCCCGCGCTGCCCGTGGTCGTCCGCTGGTCAACCTGCTGCCGCTGGACAGTGATGAATACATCACCACCATGCTGCCGGTCGAGGAATACACCGAAGGTCACTTCATCTTCATGGCGACTGCCAAAGGCACCGTGAAGAAGACCCCGCTGGAATCCTTCAGCCGTCAACGCAGCGTCGGTCTGATCGCGCTGGAGCTGGACGAAGGTGACGTACTGATCTCTGCCGCCATTACCGATGGCGAGCGCGAAGTCATGCTGTTCTCCGACGGCGGCAAGGTCACTCGCTTCAAGGAAACCGACGTTCGTGCCATGGGCCGTACCGCTCGCGGTGTCCGCGGTATGCGTCTGCCGGAAGGCCAGAAGCTGATTTCCATGCTGATCCCGGAAGAAGGCAGCCAGATCCTCACTGCTTCGGCGCGTGGTTTCGGCAAGCGTACGGCGATCACCGAGTTCCCTGAGTACAAGCGTGGCGGCCAGGGCGTTATCGCCATGGTCAGCAACGACCGTAACGGCCGTCTGGTCGGCGCGGTTCAGGTGCTCGACGGCGAGGAAATCATGCTGATTTCCGACCAGGGTACGTTGGTTCGTACCCGTGTCGACGAAGTTTCCAGCCTGGGTCGAAATACCCAAGGCGTGACCCTGATCAAACTGGCCAGCGACGAAACGCTGGTCGGTCTGGAGCGGGTGCAGGAGCCGTCGGAAGTCGAAGGCGAAGAGCTGGAAGGCGAAGAGGGTGCGGTGTTCGACGGCGAAGTCGTGATCGACGACGTTGTTGAAGACCAGCAACTCGACGCTGCCGCTGACGAAGAACCGCAAGAGTAAGCGGACAAACAGGGGGCGGATGAAAATTCGCCCCCTTGTTGTTTGTCCGAACGGAAAATTTCGATATCCAGGGACATCCCATGTGGGAGCGAGCCTGCTCGCGATGCAGGCGCCGCGGTACCTCTGAAGCACCGCGGTGATGCATTCGCGAGCAGGCTCGCTCCCACAGGTTTTCTGCTTCGGCAGGGACCCTGTGTCGATTGATGTTGTGATTTATTGCGTGATTACCACCAAATCAGAGCGAGATTGGATGTGAGCAAGAGAGCCTATAACTTCTGTGCCGGTCCTGCGGCACTTCCCGAAGCTGTCCTGCAGCGCGCCCAGGGTGAACTCCTTGATTGGCACGGCAAGGGTCTGTCGGTCATGGAAATGAGCCATCGCAGTGATGAGTTCGTGTCCATCGCCACCAAGGCCGAGCAGGATCTGCGTGATCTGCTGAATATCCCCTCGAACTATAAAGTGCTGTTCCTGCAAGGTGGCGCCAGCCAGCAGTTTGCTCAGATCCCTCTGAACCTGCTGCCGGAAAGCGGCACTGCCGACTATATCGACACCGGTATCTGGTCGCAGAAAGCCATCGAAGAAGCGTCGCGCTACGGTCACGTCAATGTTGCCGCCACCGCCAAGCCTTACGACTATTTCGCGATTCCCGGTCAGAACGAATGGAAGCTGTCGAAAGACGCGGCCTACGTTCACTACGCACCGAACGAAACCATTGGTGGCCTGGAATTCAACTGGGTCCCGGAAACCGGTGACGTTCCGCTGGTCGCCGACATGTCTTCGGACATTCTCTCGCGCCCGATTGATGTTTCGCGTTTCGGCATGATCTACGCCGGCGCCCAGAAAAACATCGGCCCGAGCGGCATCGTCGTCAACATCGTTCGTGAAGACCTGCTGGGGCACGCCCGTTCCCTGTGCCCGACCATGCTCAACTACAAGGTCGCGGCCGATAACGGCTCGATGTACAACACCCCGCCAACATTGGCCTGGTACCTGTCTGGCCTGGTGTTCGAGTGGCTGAAAGAGCAGGGCGGCGTCGAAGCCATCGGCAAGCTCAACGAAGTGAAACAGCGCACGCTGTACGACTTCATTGATGCCAGCGGCCTGTACAGCAACCCGATCAACAAGTCCGATCGTTCGTGGATGAACGTGCCGTTCCGTCTGGCTGACGATCGTCTGGACAAGCCATTCCTGGCCGGTGCCGACGAGCGTGGCCTGCTGAACCTCAAGGGTCACCGTTCCGTGGGCGGCATGCGCGCCTCCATCTATAACGCCGTCGATATCGTTGCGGTCAACGCACTGGTTTCGTACATGGCAGAGTTCGAGAAGGAACACGGCTAATGTCTGAGCAAGAACTCAAGGCACTGCGCCTGCGCATTGATGCCCTGGACGAAAAAGTCCTGGAGCTGATCAGTGAGCGCGCACGCTGCGCCCAGGAAGTTGCGCGAGTAAAGATGGCCTCGCTGGCCGAAGGCGAAGTGCCGGTGTTCTATCGTCCTGAGCGTGAAGCTCAGGTGCTCAAGCGTGTGATGGAGCGCAATCAGGGCCCGCTGGGCAACGAAGAAATGGCGCGGTTGTTCCGCGAAATCATGTCTTCGTGCCTGGCCCTCGAGCAGCCGCTGAAAGTGGCTTACCTCGGTCCTGAAGGCACCTTCACTCAAGCGGCGGCCATGAAGCACTTCGGCCACGCGGTGATCAGCAAGCCGATGGCGGCCATCGACGAAGTGTTCCGCGAAGTGGCGGCCGGTGCGGTGAACTTTGGCGTGGTCCCGGTGGAAAACTCCACCGAGGGCGCGGTCAACCACACGCTCGACAGCTTCCTCGAACACGACATGGTCATCTGTGGCGAAGTCGAGTTGCGGATTCACCACCATCTGTTGGTCGGTGAAAACACCAAGACCGACAGCATCAGCCGCATCTATTCCCACGCCCAGTCGCTGGCGCAGTGCCGCAAGTGGCTGGATGCACACTACCCGAACGTCGAGCGCGTCGCGGTTTCCAGCAACGCCGAAGCGGCGAAGCGGGTCAAGGGTGAGTGGAACTCGGCGGCGATTGCCGGCGACATGGCCGCAGGCTTGTACGGGCTGACCCGTCTGGCCGAGAAAATCGAGGATCGCCCGGACAACTCCACGCGATTCCTGATGATCGGCAGCCAGGAAGTGCCGCCAACCGGCGACGACAAGACGTCGATCATCGTCTCCATGAGCAACAAGCCGGGCGCGCTTCACGAGTTGCTGGTGCCGTTCCACGACAATGGCATCGACCTGACACGCATCGAGACACGTCCTTCGCGTAGCGGTAAATGGACCTACGTGTTCTTCATCGACTTCGTCGGCCATCACCGCGATCCGCTGGTAAAAGGTGTGCTGGAAAAGATCAGTCAGGAAGCAGTGGCACTTAAAGTGTTGGGTTCCTACCCGAAAGCCGTTCTCTAAGGGGTAGCAAATGAGTGGCAACTTCCTCGCTCTGGCACAGCCGGGCGTGCAACAACTGTCGCCTTACGTTCCGGGCAAACCCGTGGACGAACTGGCGCGCGAGCTGGACATCGATCCGGCCAGCATCGTCAAACTGGCGAGCAACGAAAACCCGTTGGGCGCCAGTCCAAAGGCTTTGGCGGCCATTCGCGAAGAATTGGCCGAGCTGACCCGTTATCCGGATGGCAACGGTTTTGCGCTCAAGACCCTGCTGGCCGATCAGTGCCGCGTCGAACTGAATCAGGTGACGCTGGGCAACGGTTCCAACGACATCCTGGAACTGGTCGCGCGTGCCTATCTGGCGCCGGGCCTGAATGCGGTGTTCAGCGAGCATGCGTTCGCGGTCTATCCGATCGTCACCCAGGCCGTCGGTGCGACGGCCAAAGTGATCCCGGCCAAAGACTGGGGCCATGATCTGTCGGCCATGTTGGCCGCGATCGATGCCGATACCCGTGTGGTCTTCATCGCCAACCCGAACAACCCGACCGGGACCTGGTTTGGCGCCGAAGCGCTGGACGAGTTCCTGCAGGATGTGCCGGAGCACGTGCTGGTGGTGCTGGACGAGGCCTACATCGAATACGCCGAAGGCAGTGACTTGCCGGATGGCCTCGACTTCCTGGCGGCGTACCCGAACCTGCTGGTTTCGCGCACCTTCTCCAAGGCCTATGGCCTGGCGGCGTTGCGCGTTGGTTACGGCTTGTCCACGGCGGTGGTTGCCGACGTGCTGAACCGTGTGCGTCAGCCATTCAACGTCAACAGCCTGGCCCTGGCCGCTGCGTGCGCTGCGCTGCAGGACGCCGAGTACCTGGCTGAAAGTCGCCGCCTGAACGAAGCCGGCATGCTGCAGCTGGAAGCGGGTTTCCGTGAGCTGGGGCTGAGCTGGATCCCGTCCAAGGGCAACTTCATTTGCGTCGATCTCGGTCGTGTTGCCTTGCCGGTCTTCCAGGGCTTGCTGCGTGAAGGCGTGATCGTGCGTCCGGTGGCCAACTACGGCATGCCGAACCACTTGCGCATCACCATCGGCCTGCCGGCGGAAAACAGCCGCTTCCTTGAGGCGCTGACCAAGGTTCTGGCTCGTGGTTGATGTCACTGCTCTGCAATCTGCTGAACCTATGATCGGTCGCCTGGTGGTGGTCGGTCTCGGGTTGATCGGCGGTTCGTTTGCCAAGGGGCTGCGTGAAAGCGGCCTGTGCCGCGAAGTGGTGGGCGTCGATCTCGATCCGCAGTCGCGCAAGCTCGCGGTCGAGTTGGGCGTGGTGGATCGCTGCGAAGAAGACCTGGCCGTTGCCTGCCAGGGCGCCGACGTGATTCAACTCGCGGTGCCGATCCTGGCCATGGAAAAGATGCTCGGCCGGTTGGCCGGCATGGACCTTGGGCAAGCGATCCTGACGGATGTCGGCAGTGCCAAGGGCAACGTCGTGCGCGCCGCGACTGAAGCGTTTGGCGGCATGCCGGCGCGTTTCGTGCCGGGCCATCCGATTGCCGGTTCCGAGCAGAGCGGGGTGGAAGCCTCCAATGCCGAACTGTTCCGTCGTCATAAAGTGATTCTGACGCCGCTGGACCAAACCGATCCGGCCGCGCTGGCCGTGGTCGACCGGTTGTGGCGTGAGCTGGGCGCCGATGTCGAGCACATGCAGGTCGAACGTCACGACGAAGTGTTGGCGGCGACCAGCCATTTGCCGCACTTGCTGGCGTTCGGTTTGGTCGATTCGTTGGCCAAGCGCAATGAAAACCTTGAGATCTTCCGTTACGCTGCCGGCGGTTTCCGCGATTTCACAAGAATCGCGGGAAGTGATCCGGTCATGTGGCACGACATCTTCCTCGCCAACCGCGAAGCTGTCCTGCGCACGCTTGATACATTTCGCAGCGACCTCGACGCCTTGCGCGACGCGGTCGATGCAGGGGATGGGCACCAATTGTTGGGCGTGTTCACGCGCGCCCGGGTTGCCCGCGAACATTTCAGTAAAATCCTGGCTCGCCGGGCTTATGTGGACGCTATGAACTCCAACGACCTGATTTTCCTGGGACAACCTGGTGGCCGCCTGACTGGGCGGATTCGTGTACCGGGCGATAAATCGATTTCCCACCGTTCGATCATGCTCGGCTCCCTGGCCGAAGGCGTTACCGAAGTCGAAGGCTTCCTCGAGGGCGAAGACGCTCTGGCGACCTTGCAGGCCTTCCGCGACATGGGTGTCGTGATCGAAGGTCCGCACCACGGTCGCGTGACCATCCACGGCGTCGGCCTGCATGGCCTGAAGCCTGCGCCGGGCCCGATCTATCTGGGCAACTCCGGCACTTCGATGCGTCTGCTGTCCGGCCTGCTGGCCGCGCAGAACTTCGACAGCACCTTGACCGGTGATGCCTCGCTGTCCAAGCGTCCGATGAATCGCGTGGCCAATCCGCTGCGTGAAATGGGCGCCGTGATCGAGACCGCCGCTGAAGGTCGTCCACCGATGATCATTCGTGGCGGTAACAAGCTCAAAGGCCTGACCTACACCATGCCGATGGCCAGTGCCCAGGTTAAATCCTGCCTGCTGTTGGCCGGCCTGTACGCTGATGGCAAAACCACCGTCACCGAGCCTGCACCGACGCGCGACCACACCGAGCGCATGCTGCGCGGCTTCGGCTACCCGGTCAGCGTCAACGGCGCTACGGCGTCGGTCGAATCCGGGCACAAGCTGACCGCGACCCACATTGAAGTGCCGGGCGATATTTCGTCGTCGGCGTTCTTCCTGGTGGCGGCGTCCATTGCCGAAGGTTCCGAACTGGTGCTCGAGCATGTCGGCATCAACCCGACCCGTACCGGCGTGATCGACATTCTGCGCCTGATGGGCGCTGACATCACCCTGGAAAACCAGCGTGAAGTCGGCGGCGAACCGGTAGCGGACCTGCGCGTGCGTGCAGCTAAACTCAAAGGTATCGAGATTCCCGAAGCGCTGGTTCCATTGGCCATCGACGAATTCCCGGTGCTGTTCGTGGCGGCTGCCTGTGCCGAAGGGCGCACCATCCTGCGTGGCGCCGAAGAATTGCGCGTCAAGGAATCGGACCGGATCCAGGTCATGGCCGATGGCTTGCTGGCACTGGGCGTCAAATGCGAACCGACCCCGGACGGCATCATCATCGACGGCGGCCTGATCGGCGGCGGCGAAGTGCATGGTCACGGCGATCACCGGATTGCCATGGCTTTCAGCGTGGCATCGCTACGTGCCACTGCGCCAATTCGCATCCATGACTGTGCCAACGTCGCAACGTCGTTCCCGAACTTCCTGGCGCTGTGCGCGCAGGTCGGTATCCGTGTTGCACAAGAGGCTCAGTCGTGAAAAACATCGCACCGGTCATCACCATCGATGGGCCAAGCGGCTCCGGCAAGGGCACGGTAGCTGGCATTCTGGCCAAGCGTCTGGGCTGGAACCTGCTGGATTCCGGTGCGCTTTATCGATTGCTGGCCTTCGCTGCGCACAATCACGGTGTCGACCTCACCAATGAAGAATTGCTGAAAAAACTTGCCGCTCATCTGGATGTGCAGTTCATCGCGGCGACCGACGGTCAGTTGCAGCGCATCATTCTAGAGGGCGATGAAGTCAGCGATGTGATTCGTACCGAAAGCATCGGTTCCGGTGCCTCGCAGGTCGCGGCGTTGCCCGCAGTGCGCGAGGCGCTGCTGCAGCGCCAGCGTGCATTCCAGGAAGCGCCAGGCTTGGTGGCCGATGGTCGCGACATGGGTACGGTGGTTTTTCCGGATGCACCGTTGAAGATTTTCCTTACCGCCAGTGCCGAGGAGCGTGCGCGCCGTCGATACTTGCAGT
The DNA here is from genome assembly GCF_019956155.1 of Pseudomonas sp. BF-RE-22. Lineage (NCBI taxonomy): Bacteria > Pseudomonadati > Pseudomonadota > Gammaproteobacteria > Pseudomonadales > Pseudomonadaceae > Pseudomonas > Pseudomonas sp. BF-RE-22. The sequence continues at coordinate 57,898 of NZ_JAHBDD010000027.1, forward strand.
TGAAGGGCAAAGTCGATGGTGTTAGTCTGTCGAGTCTGCTAGATGAGATACGTGCACGCGATGAGCGTGACACCCAGCGAGCGGTAGCCCCGCTCAAACCGGCGGCTGACGCCATACAGCTGGATTCCACGGAATTATCCATCGACCAGGTGCTGGAACGCATCATGAGCGAGATCGCCATTCGCGATATCGCCGGGTGACCAAGAAGGCCGCAGGGGACCAGTCATAGTCCTGTGGCGCTTCTTTTAAATGAAACTAACCCACACCGTCTGGGGTGTGGAGATGGGCGTATTCTTCGCCCTCATCAACAGGAATTAAAATGAGCGAAAGCTTTGCGGAACTCTTTGAAGAAAGCCTAAAAACCCTGAACCTTCAGGCAGGCTCCATCATCACCGGTGTTATCGTTGATATCGATTACCAAGCTCGCTGGGTAACCGTTCACGCTGGCCTGAAGTCTGAAGCACTCATCCCGCTTGAGCAGTTCTACAACGACGCTGGCGACCTGACTATCAACGTCGGTGACGAAGTTCACGTTGCGCTGGACTCGGTTGAAGACGGCTTTGGTGAAACCAAGCTGTCCCGTGAAAAAGCCAAGCGCGCTGAATGCTGGATTGTTCTGGAAGCTGCCTTCGCAGCCGAGGAAGTGGTCAAGGGCGTTATCAACGGTAAGGTTAAAGGCGGCTTCACTGTCGACGTTAACGGCATCCGTGCGTTCCTGCCAGGTTCCCTGGTTGACGTCCGTCCTGTGCGCGATACCACGCACCTGGAAGGCAAAGAGCTGGAATTCAAGGTCATCAAACTCGACCAGAAACGCAACAACGTTGTCGTTTCCCGTCGCAGCGTCCTCGAAGCCGAGAACTCCGCCGAGCGTGAAGCTCTGCTGGAATCCCTGCAGGAAGGTCAGCAAGTCAAAGGTATCGTCAAGAACCTCACCGATTACGGCGCATTCGTCGATCTGGGTGGCGTGGACGGCCTGCTGCACATCACCGACATGGCTTGGAAGCGCATCAAGCATCCTTCCGAGATCGTCAACGTTGGTGACGAAATCGACGTTAAGGTTCTGAAATACGATCGCGAACGCAACCGTGTTTCCCTGGGCCTGAAGCAACTGGGCGAAGATCCATGGGTTGCTATCAAAGCCCGTTACCCAGAAAGCACTCGCGTTACCGCTCGTGTAACCAACCTGACCGACTACGGCTGCTTCGCTGAGCTGGAAGAAGGCGTTGAAGGTCTGGTACACGTTTCCGAAATGGACTGGACCAACAAGAACATCCACCCTTCGAAAGTCGTACAAGTCGGCGACGAAGTGGAAGTTATGGTTCTGGACATCGACGAAGAGCGTCGTCGTATCTCCCTCGGCATCAAGCAGTGCAAATCTAACCCATGGGAAGATTTCTCTGGCCAGTTCAACAAGGGCGATAAAATCTCCGGCACCATCAAGTCGATCACCGATTTCGGTATCTTCATTGGTCTGGACGGCGGCATCGACGGTCTGGTTCACCTGTCCGACATCTCCTGGAACGAAGTGGGCGAAGAAGCCGTTCGCCGCTTCAAGAAGGGCGACGAGCTGGACACCGTTATCCTGTCGGTTGACCCAGAGCGCGAGCGTATCTCCCTGGGTATCAAGCAACTGGAAAGCGATCCGTTCTCCGAGTACGTTCAAGAGAACGACAAAGGCGCAATCGTTAAAGGCATCGTGAAAGAAGTTGACGCTAAAGGCGCCATCATCACTCTGGCCGACGATATCGAAGCGACTCTGAAAGCCTCCGAAATCAGCCGTGACCGCGTTGAAGACGCGCGTAACGTTCTGAAAGAAGGCCAGGAAGTAGAAGCCAAGATCATCAGCGTTGATCGTAAGAGCCGCGTAATTCAGCTGTCGATCAAATCGAAAGACGATGCTGAAGAGAAAGAAGCCATCCAGAGCCTGAAAACTGCTCCGGAAGGTGAAGCTGCTGCTGACACCACCATGGCGGCACTGCTGCGCCAGGCAATGGCCAAACAGAACTAAGTTCTGCTTGATCATTAAAAAGGGCGACTTCGGTCGCCCTTTTTTGTGCCTGCGATTTGGTGCGTGCAGTAACCGTATCGCACGACATTGTTCGCCCGTGAAACCAACCGCCCCCCAAAGTTGTCTCTTTCTTTAATCGGATCAATCGTTTAATTGCAGCTAGTCTTTAGTCAGAAGCGAACGACAGCCGGGCAGGGCGCCCGGCATAAGGAAATGAATGAACAAGCTCGTTGTCGCATTAGCCGTACTGTCATTGGCGGGTTGTACCACTAATGCGAAGACTCACGCCGCACGTGGGGTTAGTGGTATCGAGATCGATTGTTCGGGGT
>NZ_JAHBDD010000028.1:0-58365 GCF_019956155.1 Pseudomonas sp. BF-RE-22
TTTTACCTGACACACCGCCTTCGCGGGCAAGCCTCGCTCCTACAGGTGCAGTTCAACACAACAACAAATGTTCCTCTGAGATAACACCCTTGAGCATTCAACCCAGCACTTATTCACCCGACATCGCGGTGCCGACCGACAAACGTGTCTTCGGCGGTCGTGATCTGTTTTCCCTGTGGTTCTCCCTCGGCATCGGCCTGATGGTTTTGCAGACCGGCGCATTGCTCGCGCCAGGTCTTGGCCTGTCCGGTTCGCTGCTGGCGATTTTCCTTGGCACGCTGGTCGGCGTTCTGCTGCTGGCCGCTGTCGGCGTGATCGGCAGTGACACTGGCCTGTCGTCGATGGCCGCGCTCAAACTCAGCCTCGGTGCGAAAGGCGCGAGCCTGCCAGCGGTGCTGAACCTGCTGCAACTGATCGGTTGGGGCTCGTTCGAAATCATCGTCATGCGCGACGCTGCCAGCCTGCTCGGCGCGCGTGCGTTCAGCGAAGGCAGTCTGTTCTCCAGTCCGCTGCTCTGGACGTTGTTCTTCGGTGCCTTGGCGACCTTGCTGGCCGTCAGCGGTCCGTTGACCTTCGTGCGCCAGATCCTGCGCAAATGGGGCATCTGGCTGCTGCTGGCCGCGTGCATCTGGCTGACCTGGAACCTGTTCGCCAAAGCCGATCTGGCGGCGTTGTGGGCGCAGGCCGGGGACGGTTCGATGCCGTTCGCCGTGGGCTTCGACATTGCCATCGCGATGCCGCTGTCGTGGCTGCCGCTGATCGCTGACTACTCGCGTTTCGGCAAGCGTGCGAAAAACGTGTTCGGCGGGACGGCGATTGGCTTCTTTATCGGTAATTTCTGGCTGATGAGCCTGGGCGTGGCTTACACCCTGGCGTTCGCGCCGAGCGGTGAAGTGAATGCCTTGCTGCTGGCGCTGGCCGGTGCCGGCCTGGGGATTCCGCTGTTGCTGATTCTGCTGGATGAATCGGAAAACGCCTTTGCCGACATTCACTCGGCGGCCGTTTCCAGCGGGATTTTGCTGCGCTTGAAAGTCGAACACCTGGCGTTGGCCATCGGTGTGGTCTGCACCCTGATCGCCTTGCTGGCGCCATTGGCCCAGTACCAGAACTTCCTGCTGTTGATCGGTTCGGTGTTTGCGCCGCTGTTCGGCGTGGTGCTGGTGGATCACTTCATCCTGCGCAAGCGCTCGGCTCAAGTGGCGTCAGCCGCATTGCGCTGGCCGGCGCTGCTCGCCTGGCTGGGCGGGGTCAGCACCTATCACTTGCTGGCCAATCTGTATCCGGACATCGGCGCAACCCTGCCGTCGTTGATTCTGGCAGGGCTGCTGCAACTCGTGCTGGGTCGGGCCTTCAGTTACGGCCGGGAAACAGCTCGGGCTTGATGATGCCGTTCAGGCGAGGGTAGGGGATCTTCAGTTCGACGTGGCCCAGCGCGTAAGGCGCGATGGTGCTCACGTCGTACTTGAGGATCACCCCGCCGTAGGTCAGCGCTATGTTCTGGGTTTTCTGGAACGGCCAGCTCTTCACGAACTCCGGCTCCTGATCGAGCTTGGTGCTGATCAACCAGCTGTTGTGCGCAACCTGCGCCGCTTTCCAGAATGCCTCTTCCTGACCTGGCACCAACATGTCGGACAAGGTCAGCACTTTATGCTGCTGGCGCGAATAGTTGATGAAGCTGCGGCCCGGCGTGCCATGTGCACCGCCGGTGTCCAGGTAGCTGGAAAATTCGACGATCACCAAGCCGTCATGCTGCTCACGTACTTTGGCTTGCAAGTAGCTGCTGTAGCGCGGGCCGGCGGTGCGCAAAAACTCATCGCGATAGGCCGCCAGCGTCGGTGCCACCGGGGCATCGGGCGAGGTGCGGGTCATTTGCAGCAGACGTTTTTCGACAATGCCGTCCAACTGTGGCTCGGCGGGAAAGCGCAGCGTATCGATGTTCACCAGCGGGCAGTCAGGTGTCGTGCAACCCGGTTTCAGCTGTTCGGAAGCATCGCGGGTAGTCTCCAGCGGCGCCCGGTAGTTGGGCTGGAACAGGCTTTGGCAAGCGCCCAGGGTCAGGGCGATTGCGGCCACGGAGGCGATTTTAAAAAGCGACATGGGCGTCCTTCGTAAAACAGGGAAAGGCAAAAAGTTATCCGCTTCGACTCTCAACGAAGCAGTCAGTTCGCCACTAAGCTAATTAGAGTTGGTTTCGCCCTCACCGTCTATCCCGCTGACTGGAAAGGGGCTGCATCAAACGGCGCGGGCGCGTTAGGATGGCGCGAAGTCGAGGTTGCAAGTAACCAAAAGGAGCCTCGGATCGGACTAGCAGTAAACGAGGATTGTCATGACTGATTTTGCCAACGCCATTCCGACCGCCGTTGATATCGTTCGGCGCGAAAAGTGCTACGAGGGCTTTTACAAGCTCGATCGCGTGCACTTGCGCCACGAGTTGTTCGCCGGTGGCATGAGCCGCGAAATCAATCGTGAAGTGTTTGTTCGCCACGATGCGGTCTGCGTGTTGCCCTACGATCCGCAGCGCGATGAAGTGGTGTTGATCGAGCAGTTTCGCGTCGGCGCCATGGACAAGACCGACAATCCCTGGCTGATTGAACTGGTCGCTGGTCTGATCGACAAGGATGAAGTGCCGGAAGAAGTTGCTCACCGCGAAGCGCAGGAGGAAGCTGGGCTTGTATTCGGGGCGCTCTGGCCGATGACCAAGTATTTTCCATCGCCGGGTGGCAGCAATGAATTCGTGCATTTGTTCCTGGGGCGTTGCGAGACAACCGGGGTCGGCGGCCTGCATGGGCTGGAGGAAGAAGCAGAAGATATCCGCGTCACGGTCTGGGCGTTCGAGGATGCCCTGCAAGCCGTACGCGACGGACGAATTGCCAACGCGGCCAGCATCATTGCCTTGCAATGGTTAGCTTTGAACCGCGCTGAAGTGAGGGGGTTATGGTCGTAAACAAGTTGCGCGATCGCTACCGGGTGGACCTCGTGGGGCTGCAAGCCTCTTGCGAGGCCAACTACGCGCGCCTGATGCGACTGCTGCCGGACATGCGCAACGAGCCGGCGGCGCGGCGCATTGCCGTGACCCACGGCGAGCAGATGCTCGGCGTGCTGGCCCTTGAAGTGCTGCAGGTCTGTCCATACACCACGACCCTGCAAGTGCGTCAGGAACACAGCCTGCCGTGGCTGCCGGTGCCACAACTGGAAGTGCAGGTCTATCACGACGCCTGCATGGCCGAAGTGGTCAGCGCCGAACATGCGCGACGCTTTCGCGGGATCTATCCTTACCCGAACGCCTCGATGCACCAGCCGGACGAAAAGGCGCAGCTGAACATGTTCCTGGGTGAATGGCTGAGTCATTGCCTGGCGTGTGGGCACGAATACGCCGTTGTGCGTTGAGCTCGCTAGATGTGAACTGCGTCAGCTTCTCGGATTTCCTCTTTCGTTCGTCCCCCAGCATAATCGCGGCATTCCACTTATCCCGTGTTTAGCCCAGGGAGAACGCCTTGCCGAGCGTATCCACTTTGACCCCCGCCGATTCGGCGTTGCTGGTGCAACTGTCCGACAGCCATCTGTTTGCCGAAGCGGACGGCACGTTGCTGGGCATGAATACGCGCGACAGCCTGCAAAAGGTCATCGAGCTGGTCAGGCAGCAACAGCCGCAGATCGATCTGATCATTGCCAGCGGCGATCTTTCCCAGGACGGGACGCTGGAGTCGTATCAGCAGTTTCGCGACCTGACCCGGCAACTCGATGCGCCGGCGCGCTGGATTCCCGGCAATCACGACGAACCACAGATCATGGCCGCAGCCGCCGTGCACAGCGCGCTGCTGGAACCAGTGGTGGATGTTGGCAACTGGCGCGTCACGTTGCTCGACTCGGCGGTGCCGGGGTCGGTGCCCGGGTATTTGCAGGATGAACAATTGCAGTTGCTGGCGCGCTCGCTGAGCGAGGCACCGGAGCGCCATCATCTGGTGTGCTTCCACCATCATCCGGTGTCGATCGGGTGTGCGTGGATGGAGCCGATCGGGTTGCGCAATCCCGAAGCACTGTTTGCTGTGCTGGACCGGTTCCCGCAAGTACGTGCGGTGCTTTGGGGGCACGTGCATCAGGAAATCGATCAAGTGCGTAACGACGTTCGTCTGATTGCATCGCCCTCGACCTGCATTCAGTTCGAGCCGGGCAGTGAGGATTTCAAGGTCGGCGAGCAGGCGCCAGGGTATCGGTGGTTGCGGCTGTTGCCCGATGGTCGGCTCGAAACCGGCGTAGAGCGCGTGACCGGGTTCGACTTTCAGGTCGACTACGGTTCCAACGGCTACTGAATATCTGCGGTGCTGCCATCGCCAGCAGGCTGGCTCCCACAATGAATCCGCGTCGTGCACAAATCCCTGCGGGAGCCAGCCTGCTGGCGATGGCGTCCGCTCAGACGACATGAATTCCACGGATATCCCCGATTCCCCCGACACCCTGTAAACTCCGCCTTCTTTACCCGACGCACAGGGAGTTCAAATGTCCGGTTCGATCCTTTATATCCACGGTTTCAACAGTGCGCCTTCGTCAAAAAAGGCCACTCAGTTGATCGAAGTGATGGAGCGTCTGGGCTTGAGCGATCACCTGCGCGTTCCGGCCCTGCATCACCATCCGCGCGAGGCCATCGGTCAGCTCGAACAGGCAATTTCGGAGCTTGGCCGGCCACTGCTGGTCGGCAGCTCACTCGGCGGCTACTATGCGACTCACCTGGCCGAGCGCCATGGCTTGAAAGCCCTGTTGATCAACCCCGCCGTCAGTCCGCACCGGATGTTCGACGGGTATCTGGGGACGCAGAAAAACCTGTATACCGATGAGGCCTGGGAATTGACCCACGACCATGTGACGGCCCTGGCCGAGCTGGAAGTGCCGGCGCTCCAGGACCCGCAGCGGTATCAGGTATGGTTGCAGACGGGCGACGAAACGCTGGATTATCGTCTCGCCCAGCAGTATTACCGGGCCTGTGCCTTGCGCATCCAGGCCGGCGGCGACCATAGTTTCCAGGGTTTTGCCGGGCAATTGCCGGCAATGCTGAGTTTTGCCGGCATCGGCGCAGATTTGTATCAGGCGATAGATTTCACTGCACTGTGAGTCATCACCTCTATTTAATAGAACATTTGACGACGAGACCCCATGGCCACTCCCAGCGCTAGCTCTTATAACGCAGACGCCATCGAAGTCCTCTCGGGCCTCGACCCGGTGCGCAAACGCCCCGGCATGTACACCGACACCAGTCGGCCGAACCACCTCGCCCAGGAAGTCATCGACAACAGCGTCGACGAAGCCTTGGCCGGGCATGCGACATCGGTGCAGGTCATCCTGCACGCCGATCACTCCCTGGAAGTCAGCGATGACGGCCGTGGCATGCCGGTGGACATTCACCCGGAAGAGGGTGTTTCCGGGGTCGAACTGATCCTCACCAAACTCCACGCGGGCGGCAAGTTTTCCAACAAGAACTACCAGTTCTCCGGTGGTTTGCACGGGGTGGGTATTTCGGTGGTCAACGCCTTGTCGACCGAAGTCCGGGTGCGCGTGAAGCGCGACGGCAACGAATACCAGATGACCTTCGCCGACGGTTACAAGAAGACCGAGTTGGAAGTGGTCGGCACCGTTGGCAAGCGCAACACCGGCACCAGCGTGTTCTTCGCGCCAGACCCGAAGTACTTCGACTCACCGAAATTTTCCATCAGCCGCCTCAAGCACGTGCTCAAGGCCAAGGCCGTTCTGTGCCCGGGGCTGCTGGTCAGTTTTGAAGACAAGGCCACCGGCGAGAAAGTCGAATGGCATTACGAAGACGGCCTGCGCTCCTACCTGGTGGACGCGGTCAGCGAATTCGAGCGCCTGCCGGACGAGCCGTTCTGCGGCAGCCTGGCCGGTAACAAAGAAGCGGTCGACTGGGCGCTGCTGTGGTTGCCGGAAGGTGGCGACAGCGTGCAGGAAAGCTACGTCAACCTGATCCCGACGGCCCAGGGCGGTACGCACGTCAACGGTTTGCGTCAGGGCTTGCTTGATGCCATGCGCGAGTTCTGCGAATTCCGCAGCCTGCTGCCACGCGGCGTGAAGCTGGCGCCGGAAGACGTCTGGGAACGCATCGCCTTCGTCCTGTCGATGAAAATGCAGGAGCCGCAATTCTCCGGCCAGACCAAAGAGCGTCTGTCGTCCCGCGAAGCGGCGGCGTTCGTGTCCGGTGTGGTCAAGGATGCGTTCAGCCTGTGGCTCAACGCTCACCCGGAAACCGGCATGCTCCTGGCGGAGCTGGCGATCAACAACGCCGGCCGTCGTCTGAAGGCCAGCAAGAAGGTCGAGCGCAAGCGCATTACCCAAGGCCCGGCACTGCCGGGCAAGCTCGCCGACTGCGCCGGGCAGGACCCGATGCGTTCCGAACTGTTCCTGGTGGAAGGTGACTCCGCCGGTGGTTCCGCCAAGCAAGCGCGGGACAAAGAGTTTCAAGCGATCCTGCCGTTGCGCGGCAAGATCCTGAACACCTGGGAAGTCGACGGCAGCGAAGTGCTGGCCAGCCAGGAAGTGCACAACATTGCCGTGGCCATCGGTGTCGATCCGGGCGCGGCGGACATGAGCCAGCTGCGTTACGGCAAGATCTGCATCCTCGCCGACGCCGACTCCGACGGTCTGCACATCGCCACGCTGCTGTGCGCGCTGTTCGTCCAGCATTTCCGCCCGCTGGTGGATGCCGGTCACGTCTACGTCGCGATGCCGCCGCTGTACCGAATCGATTTGGGCAAAGAAATCTACTACGCCCTCGACGAAGCTGAGCGTGACGGCATTCTCGATCGTCTGGTGGCCGAGAAGAAACGCGGCAAACCGCAGGTCACCCGATTCAAAGGTTTGGGTGAAATGAACCCGCCGCAACTGCGCGAAACCACCATGGACCCGAACACCCGGCGTCTGGTGCAACTGACCCTGGAAGATTTCGAAGCGACTTCGGAAATGATGGACATGTTGCTGGCGAAGAAACGCGCCGGTGATCGTAAATCCTGGCTGGAATCCAAAGGCAACCTGGCCGAGGTTCTTGGCTGATGCGGGTTGGCTTTGCCCTGGCGTGTGCGTTACTTCTGACCTCGGCTTCGGCGTTTGCCGAGCCGGCACCGGAGTTGCGCCTGTTGTCCGAGCATCCCGTGGAGGGCATGCGCGGCGGCAACCTGTCGGGGCTGGCCCAGTGTGGCAAGAATCTGTGGGCCGTTTCCGATCGCGACGACGATCAGATCTACCGGCTCGAAACCGGCGACACGGTCTGGCAGGCTGAAACCGTGCGCATCGGTGTGCCGCCGGTGCCGGACAGCGATTTGCCCTGGGGTTTGCGTTCGCGAACCTGGGTGGCGTCGTTCGCGCGCGGCGGGGACCTGGATTTCGAAGGCATCACCTGCGACAGCGCCGGCAACCGCTACATCGTCAGCGAGTCCCATGCGGCGATTCTGCAAGTGCCGCCCGTTGGGCCGACGTCCTGGCTGAAGATTTCGCCGATGCTGGTTCGCGAGGCGCGGGCCAGCGGTATGTTGTTGCACTTCAATGCATTGTTCGAGGGCCTGGCGATCAATCCGGAGGGCGACCAGTTGTGGTTGGCCGCCGAGCGTGAGCGCCGAGGACTGCTGTTGATCAAGCGCCAGCAAACGGTCTGGGATTGCGACGGCGGCTGCGTGCTGTTGAGCGAAGCCGGGATGGAAATGCAGCCGGCGAAATTTCCCAAGGCCAGAGCCGTGTCGCGGGATTTCGCCGATCTGTCGTTGTTCAACGGCAAGCTGTTCACCCTTGAGCGCAACGCGTTCGAGATTTGTCGCCGTGACGCGGTGACGGCCAAGGTCGAGCGTTGCTGGTCGTTTGCCGACGAGGCATTGCAGGAGAACCGTCGTTATCCACAGGGCTATGGCCTGACGGAAGCGTTGATCGTCGACGCCGATGGCGCCTGGGTCGGCATTGATAACAACGACGGTGCCCGTGCTGACGGCGAGTATCGCCCGGTCGTCTGGCGCTTTGCAGCGCCGGAAGGTGGCTGGAGTGCCAAGCCATGACGCCGCAAACACCAGGGAAGCGCGCCGGTCGGGTGTTCATGGTACTGGCCTGGTGCGCAGCGCTATTTCTGGCGACACGGTTTTTCGGCCAATGGGAGGAGCGTCAGCAAAATCCCAATGTCGTCGTCAGCTCGGAACAGGGCGAAGGTTTTATCGAAGTGAAACTGGCCAGCAACACTCAGGGGCACTTCGTCGCCAGCGGCCAGATCAACGGCCAGTCGGTGGATTTCATGCTGGATACCGGGGCGACCGATGTGGCGATCCCGGCAGAAATGGCCGAACGGCTGAAACTTGAACAAGGCTTCGGGGTGACCCTGAGCACCGCCAACGGTCGCACCGAGGGTTATCGAACCCGCGTCGACCGGCTGCAACTGGGCGACATTGTGCTGCGTGATGTGCGCGCCATCGTCGTGCCAGGCCTGGATGGCAAGCAAGTGCTGCTCGGTATGAGCGCGCTGAACAAACTTGAATTTACCCAGCGCGGTGGCACCATGCTGCTGCGCCAGACAACGAACCGATGAGGCCCGCATGAGCGACTCCCTTGATCTCAGCCTGGACGGTGTAGAGCGCCGGTCACTGGCTGACTTCACCGAAAATGCCTACCTCAACTACTCCATGTACGTGATCATGGACCGTGCCTTGCCGCATATCGGCGACGGCCTGAAACCGGTACAGCGACGCATCGTCTACGCGATGAGCGAGTTGGGGCTGGACGCCGATTCCAAGCACAAGAAGTCGGCGCGTACCGTCGGTGACGTGCTCGGTAAATTCCACCCGCACGGCGATTCGGCCTGCTACGAAGCCATGGTCCTGATGGCCCAGCCGTTCAGCTACCGCTACACGCTGGTCGACGGCCAGGGTAACTGGGGTGCGCCGGATGATCCCAAGTCCTTCGCCGCCATGCGATACACCGAAGCGCGGCTGTCGCGTTATTCCGAAGTGCTGCTCAGTGAACTGGGCCAGGGCACTGCGGACTGGGGCCCGAACTTCGACGGCACACTCGACGAGCCATTGGTGTTGCCGGCACGTTTGCCGAACATCCTGCTCAACGGCACCACCGGCATCGCCGTGGGCATGGCCACCGACGTTCCGCCGCACAACCTGCGCGAAGTCGCGACCGCCTGCGTGCGTTTGCTCGATGAGCCAAAAGCCACGGTCGAACAGCTCTGCGAACACATTCAGGGCCCGGATTACCCGACCGAAGCGGAAATCATCACGCCGCGTGCCGACCTGCTGAAAATGTACGAAACCGGCAAGGGCTCGGTGCGCATGCGTGCCGTGTACCACATCGAAGACGGCGACATCATCGTCACCGCGCTGCCGCATCAGGTATCGGGCGCCAAGGTGCTGGAACAGATCGCGGCGATGATGCAGGCCAAACCGTCCAAGGCCCCGCAGATCGCTGACCTGCGTGACGAATCCGACCACGAGAACCCGTGCCGGATCGTGATCATTCCCGGCGCACGGAAAAACTTCGACCACGACGCGCTGATGCAGCACCTGTTCGCCAGCACCGAGCTGGAGTCGAGCTACCGGGTCAACATCAACATCATCGGCCTGGATGGCAAGCCGCAGCTGAAGAACCTGCGTGCGTTGCTGGTTGAATGGCTGGAGTTCCGCGTTCAAACCGTGCGTCGTCGTCTGCAATTCCGCCTCGACAAGGTTGAGCGTCGCCTGCACCTGTTGGACGGTTTGTTGATTGCCTACCTCAACCTGGATGAAGTGATTCACATCATCCGCACCGAGGAGCATCCGAAAGCCGCCCTGATCGCGCGTTTCGCCCTGAGCGAAATCCAGGCCGAGTACATTCTGGACACCCGTTTGCGTCAGTTGGCGCGACTGGAAGAAATGAAGCTGCGCTCCGAGCAGGATGAACTGCTCAAGGAACAAGCCAAGCTGCAAGCCCTGCTGGGCAGCGAAGCCAAGCTGAAAAAGCTGGTGCGCACCGAGCTGATCAAGGATGCCGAAACCTACGGCGACGACCGTCGTTCGCCAATCGTCGAGCGCGCCGAGGCCAAGGCCTTGACCGAGCACGATCTGCTGCCGAACGAGAAAGTGTCCGTAGTGCTGTCGGAAAAAGGCTGGGTCCGCTCCGCCAAAGGGCACGAAATTGACGCCACCGGGCTTTCCTACAAGGCCGGGGATGGTTTCAAGGCCTTGGCGGCCGGGCGCTCCAACCAGTTTGCGGTGTTCATCGACTCCACCGGTCGCAGCTATTCGGTGGCCTCGCACACCTTGCCTTCGGCCCGTGGCCAGGGCGAACCGTTGACCGGTCGTCTGACACCGCCGCCAGGCGCGACGTTCGAATGCGTGCTGATGCCGGAAGACGATTCGCTGTACGTGATCGCCTCCGATGCCGGTTACGGTTTCGTGGTCAAGGGCGAAGACTTCCAGGCGAAGAACAAGGCGGGCAAGGCGCTGCTGAGCTTACCGAACAACTCGAAAGTGATTTTGCCGCGTCCAGTGGCGGATCGTGAGAACAACTGGCTGGCGTCGGTGACCACCGAAGGTCGCTTGCTAATCTTCAAAATCAGCGATCTGCCACAATTAGGTAAGGGCAAAGGCAACAAGATCATCGGGATTTCCGGTGAGCGTGTGGCCAGTCGCGAAGAATATGTCACGGACATCGCTGTGCTGCCGGATGGAGCCACCTTGGTGCTGCAGGCCGGAAAGCGTACCTTGTCACTGAAAGCGGACGACCTCGAACACTACAAAGGTGAGCGTGGACGTCGTGGCAACAAACTTCCACGGGGCTTCCAGAGGGTAGATGCGCTGCTCGTCGAAAACCTCAATTAACCGCGCTAGAGCGCTCGATCTACGATTTAACGCGTAGATCGACGCTTTGCCGCTGGAGTCGGAACGCATATTCACGGATGATATGGCCTTTCCAAGCGCCGGCGTGGCCGAGCGTTCTTCATATTTATTGAGTATTTTCACTGTGGTGTGCCTTGTGGCAACCACCTGGATGGGACGATGACTGCTCTGCGCCTTCCTTTTATTTTGATGCTCGCTGGCGTTCTTGGCCTGGCGGGTTGCAGCGTTCACCAACCGGTGTCGCTGTATCAGCTGGACAGCGGAAGTCCGGCTCAGCCTGCGCAAAGCGCGGGCATGGCGGTATTGCTCGGCCCGGTAACGGTTGCCGATTACCTGCAGCGTGAAACGCTGTTGCAGCGTCAGCCGGATGGCAGCCTTCAGGCCTCGACCGATGGTCGTTGGGCCGGCAGCCTTTCTTCCGACATCGATCAACTGTTGCTGCGTCAGGTAGCGGGTCATCTGGACAGTCAGCGTGTGGTGCTGGCGCCGGCGAGCGTGGGCTTCACACCGGATGTTCAGGTACTGCTGACCATCACGCGCCTGGACTCGGGCGAGTCGCAACCGGCGATCCTCGATGCTCAATGGCGTTTGATCGACCGTCGCGGGCAGGTTCGCGATAACCGCATCGTTCATCTGCAAGAACAGCACGCGGGCGGTACGGCGGCGCAGGTTCAGGCTCAGGGTGTGTTGTTGCAGAAGCTCGCCGAACAGCTGTCGATCGCGCTCAAGCCATTGGCCAATCAGCCACCGATTGCAGAAGCGCCAAAAAAACCGGCAGCCAAGCCTGTGGCTCCGGCGACAGAGCAAGAGAAGCAGCCGAAGATCCCGATGGCTGCACCGATCCGTACGGATATGGAAGTGTTCAGGTTCTAAGGCCTGGATAGATTGCAAACAGAGCCCGCAGAGATGCGGGCTTTGTTGTTTCTGCCTGTTGGGAATCTTTAGTGCCTGTCTCGGCCTCTTCGCGGGCAAGCCTCGCTCCTACATGTATTGCTTCGTACACAAATCGCGCGAACCACTCGAAACCTGTAGGAGCGAGGCTTGCCCGCGAAGGCATCAGGGCGGGCAACAAAAAAGCCCGCAGACAATCACTTGTCTGCGGGCTTCTTCACATCCGGGCTTAAGGCTGCTTACGCCCGACGTTCATGCATCCGCGCCAACTGTCGCTCCAGCATCGACGGATAAGGCTCCATCAACCGCTCCACGCAGCACGCACCCTCAGGGCTGGCAATCGGGCGGATTCGCGCACGCTGGCGAATCAGCGCGTCGTCACTGATCTTGCGCTCCACCAGCAGCAGATTGCGGCTGTGTTGCGACAGGGCCAGGGCGTCCTGGGCGGTTTCGGTCAGCAACAGGTCGATCTGGCTCAGGCCGAACAGCTCATCACCCAGGGTCACGCCCAGCTGCAATTGCAGGGTGATGCCGCTGTCGGCGACTTCGATCTGCAACTGATGGCCCAGGGCTCGCAGCAACTCGCCGCAGCAGATGGCGTTGGTCAGGTAGTCGTCGCCGCTGTCCTCGGTGTGGAACACCATCAGCGTGCTGCCATCGTTCAGGCTGTGCAGTTCGCCCTCATAGAGCGAGGCCGCCTGATCGAGGCAATCGCGATAACGTTTGAGCAGTTCTTCCAGGCGCGCCCGTGGCAGGCGGCGCAATTGATCCTGGGCGCCCAGTTGCACGGCCAGCACTGCGCTGTGTTGCGGCACGTTCGATACTGGCGCTCTGACTACTGGTTTCGCGGCTGTCGATTCGTCACGCAAATCGGCAAACGCATCGTCGTCATCTTCGTCTTCGACGGTGCTGACGATGTGCCGTGGCGCAGGTTTGAGGCTAGCGACAGGCTTGGTCTCGTCGAAACTCGGGTCGCGCAGGTTGCGCACTTCGAAGGACGGCTCGGCGTCATCGTCGTAATCGACGTCGTCGAACTCAGGTTCCGGTGCGGGCTCAGGCTCGGCCGGTTCCGGCGCGAAGTTGGCGTGCAGCTGGCGAGCCAGGTCGCCGATTTCATCCTGGCGGTCGGTGGCCGGGGTGTATTCGTCGATGTTGCGCAGCCACACGCGCAATTGCAGCAGCGGCGTGGAGATGTGCCGACCCAGGCGCAGGCTCAAGGCCAGGGACAGTGCCAACAGAATCGCACTCAAGATGCCCATGCTTTGCAGGCTGATGGTCATCGGCTGCTGGAACTGATCCATGTCCAGGCTGATGCGCAGTTGCCCGGCGGTCACGTCCTGAAAGGTGATCTTGCTCTGGTACATGCCCTCGGCTTCGCCCAGCAGGCCGTGCTTGGGGCGCTGACCGGCTTCGGCGAGGATGCGGTTGTCCACGCTATAAATGGCGGCGTGGGCCACCAGCTTGTTCTTGGTCAGGTTGTTGAGCAGCACGTTGAGGCTGAGGATGTCGTTGGACACCAACAGCTCCGTGGCGGACGTGGCGGTCTGCGTGGTCAGGCTTTCGCCCAGCGCATCTGCCTGCTCGTGCATGGCCTGCTTGAACTGCAAACCCATCACGCAGGCGTAGATCACCAGGGCCAGAGCGACCAGGATCACGTTATGGCTGGCGATGCGCAATGCAATCGGTACACGGCGGTGGCGCAGTGCACGGAAGATCAGCAGAAAGAAGTTATCGGTTTTAACTGGCGTGGGCCGGTTCACTTGAGCTCGGCTCTTTTGTCCGTGAAGTTGACGCGCAGTATAGCGACAGGCCCTAGACCGGCAAAGCGCTCACGGTGCCCGATGGTCACTGAAAGTGGGTAGAATGCGGTTTTTTTCCACCTGCGGGGGTGCGCCTTGCGCGAAATCGTCCTGATAAACATCACTGGTGAGGACCGTCCGGGTCTGACCGCGGCCATTACCGGCGTTCTGGCCCAGGGTGGTGTGAACATTCTCGACATTGGTCAGGCGGTGATCCACGACACATTGTCGTTCGGCATCCTGGTTGAAATTCCTGACACCGAGCAAGGCAAGTCGGTGCTCAAGGACATCCTGTTCAAGGGCTATGAGCTGGACCAACAGGTGCGTTTCACGCCGGTGTCCGAAGAGGATTACCAGCAATGGGTCGGTAATCAGGGCAAAAAACGCCACATCGTGACGCTATTGACCCGCAAAGTGACTGCCGGGCAATTGCAGGCTGTGAGCTCGATCACCGCCAAATATGGCCTGAACATCGACCACATCGATCGCCTGTCCGGGCGCATGCCGCTGGATACCCCGGCCGATAAAGGCAAGGGCTGCATCGAGTTTTCCGTGCGTGGCGAAGCGGCGGATCCGCAAGCGCTGCGAGCGGAATTCCTCAGCGTCGCCCAGGAATTGAACGTCGACATCGCCTTCCAGGAAGATTCGCTGTTCCGCCGCAACCGTCGTCTGGCGGTGTTTGACATGGACTCGACGCTGATCGAAGCCGAAGTCATCGACGAACTGGCCAAGGCGGCCGGTGTGGGCGATCAGGTTTCGGAGATTACCGAGCGGGCGATGGCCGGCGAGCTGGATTTCCGTGCCAGCTTCAAGGAGCGCCTGGCGTTGCTCAAAGGGCTGGATGTCAGCGTGCTGGATTCGATCGGTGCCTCGCTGCGCCTGACCGAAGGCGCCGAAACCCTGTTCGCCGAACTCAAGCGCCTGGGCTACAAGACCGCGATTCTGTCGGGCGGCTTCACCTACTTCGCCAAGCAATTGCAGGCCAAGCTGGGCATCGACTACGTGTTCGCCAACGAGCTGGAAGTGGTCGATGGCAAGGTCACCGGCGTGGCGGTCGAGCCGATTGTCGATGCGCAGCGCAAGGCGGATCTGCTGAAGGAGCTGGCGCACAAGGAAGGCTTGCGTCTGGAGCAGACCATTGCGGTCGGCGACGGCGCCAACGATTTGCCGATGCTGGCGATTGCCGGGCTGGGCGTGGCTTTCCGCGCCAAGCCACTGGTCAAACAGTCGGCGAAGCAGGCGATCTCCACGTTGGGGCTGGATGGCGTGCTGTATCTGCTGGGCTTTCGGGATCGTGATGGGCAGCTCTGAGTCTTGTATTGACTGATAGGGCCTCTTCGCGGGCAAGCCTCGCTCCTACAGGTAATTGCGTACCCCCTGTAGGAGCGAGGCTTGCCCGCGAAGGCGTCACCGCCGATTTAACGTCGGGCCCTCAAAGCGTCTGCCACAACGAATCAAACGCCTCCTCGACACCAACCACGCCGCTCCCCGCGGCGTTGTCGTTTCTGGCCGCTTCCAACGACCGATACGCAAACTGATTGAAGCTGTTGGTACTCGACACCCGCCGATCCAGTCCGGCCCGGCGCTCCTCGCCGTTGGTGTTGATCAGCACCTTGTGGCCTTCCTGGAACGGCAGGCGCGGAGCGAGCAGGGTGGCCGGTAAATCTATCGCGCTGATGGCCGGCAGCAACAGGCCGCGCAGGTAGTGGCTGTGGTCGTCCCGGGTGCGCACCAGTTGCAGGCCGCAAGGTTCGGCGTATGGCGCGACTTGCTCGATGCCCATTTGCGTGCCACCGCCGCGAACCTGGCGGATCCAGCGCACCACCGCAATGCTCCAGCCTGCGCCCGCCGTGTCCTCGATGCCGACCATCTCGCCAGCCTGTAGCTCGGCCGGCACTGCGTCAGGCCAGGCCAGGCAATAACCCCCCGGGCTGTGATTGATCACGGGCAGGACGTACGTCGGAAAGTGGCGGTCGCTGGCTTCGTGACTGTCGTCATTCTGCAGCTGCCGGTATTCGATTTCTTCGTAGGGCAGCAACGTGTCGGTGGTGCCGTGGGGCGCTGCGTCGAAGGCATGGCTCCATTGGTCCTTTTCCCGGAGCGCGGGCGATATCGCCGTGAACTGCGCACGGCGGGCGCCGGGGTGTTTCAGGATTTCGCTGAACGGGCGCTGCCCGCCCAGATAGAAGTGCAGCGCGCTCATGCCCACGCACAAGGTCAAGGTGCCTTGACTGGCGGTGCGCTGGAAACTGCGCTCGACCGCCTGCCCCCACGCGGCACTCAGGTGTTGCAGCGTATCCAGGCTCAGGCCTGCCGGCACCGGGAGTGGCGACTCGCCGTCGTTTTTTTCCAAATGGGCGTCGATGGCTGCGACCAGCGGTTGCGGATCGAACCCCAGCAAACGCTCTTGTTGCCCGGGCCGGAATTTCGAGCGGTAACGCGGCCCGATGTCGAGTTCCGGGGCGATGGCAAACAATCCATCGGCCGGTGTTTCCGGTTGCAGCTTGATCAGTTTGCTCCACGGCTCCAGCACTTCGGCGAGCCGCGCGATCTGGTTCTGGCGCAGTTGATTGCAACGTGCGGCGCCCACTAGCAGGGCGACCACGTACGTCTGTTCGATGCTCAGGTTTTGCGTCTGACTCGCCAATTCATCGCGCAGGTTCAGATGCTGCAGCTGAAGGCTACAGGCGATTCGATACAGCTGGTGCAGCTCCAGCCACACGCCTTCCGGCACCGGGCAATAGAGTTGGGTGGCGCGGATCAGCGACCCGTTGAGGCAATGCATCGCCCGTTGTAACGCCTGGGCCAGCAGTGGCGCACGGTCCTTGCTGAAGCGCGGCGTGATGCGCACGACGATCTGTTTGTAGCCGATCGCCAAGTGGCTTTGCAGCGCCTGGCAGAGGTTGGCGATCTTGCTTGAACGCTCGTCGAGGGCAATCGACTGGTGCAGGAAATGCCGCTCCAGGTGTTTGCAGACGTAATACACCTCGGGCCTTAGCAGTTCGAGCAATTGCAGGCGATTGTCGCTGGGTGTCAGTAACTGGTTCAGTTCGCTCAAGCCCTGATAGAGCTGGCGTGCGGTTTCGCCGATGTTGGCTTTGGGCAGGTTGGCGATCCAGCGCTTGAGGTCGCGCGGGGTGGCTTCGCAGAACGACAGGCGCAACTGTGCGGGGACAGGGGCGCGCAGCAGAAGGTGGGGACTGGTCTCATTCATGCGGTGGACAAACTCCAACCGGGAAATGGGCAGTGAATGACCAGACTTTAGCAGCTATGACTAGGGCGCGCGCATTGCAATGCCTGTTCTCTGTAGGAGCGAAGCTTGCTCGCGAAGAGCCGGAGGACGCCGCGGATCATCAGACAGATCCCGGTTGGCATTGACGACCTTCGCGAGCAATCGAGCGTCGACCGGCTGCTCCTACAGTAGAGCAGCGTTGGATCAGGCTTTCGGCAGGCCCATGCCCTGGCCCATCTGCACCGGCGAACCGGCCGCCAGTTCTTCAGCCCACTGCACTTGATCCGGGCCGAACAGCACAACAGCCGTCGAACCCAGTTTGAAACGACCCAGTTCCGCACCTTTCTCCAGGTGGATCGGCGCACGGGCAGCTTCGTCGTAGCGGAAGGTTTTCAGCTCGCGTTTCGGTGGGGTCACCAGGCCAGCCCACACGGTTTCGATCGACGCCACGATCATCGCGCCCACCAGCACCACGGCCATCGGCCCGCGCTCGGTGTCAAAAATGCACGCCACACGCTCGTTGCGGGCGAACAGCTCCGGAACGTTTTCCGCAGTGGTCTGGTTGACCGAGAAAATCCGCCCCGGAATGTAGACCATCTCGCGCAGGGTGCCGGCCAGCGGCATGTGCACGCGGTGGTAGTCCTTCGGCGACAGGTAAATCGTCGCGAAATCACCGCCCATGAACGGCGCGGCGTTGGCCGCGTCACCGCCCAGCAGTTCCAGCACGCTGAAGCTGTGGCCCTTGGCCTGGAACACGCGGCCGTGCTCGATCGGGCCGAGCTGGCTGACCGCGCCGTCGGCCGGGCTGAGGATGGCGCCCGGGGTTTCGTCCAGCGGGCGAGCGCCGTCTTTCAAGGCGCGGGTGAAGAACGCGTTGAAATGCTCGTAGGCGGTCAGGTCTTCGACCAGGGCCTGGGACATGTCCACCTGATAACGCTTGGCGAACCACGCGGTGAACGCATTCTTGAACCAGCGCACACGGCATTCGGCGATGCAGCCGGCCAGTCGCGAGAGCAAGTGGTGGGGCAGCAGGTATTGGCTGAGGATAAACAAACGCTTATTCATTAACTGTCCTTAAAAACCTTAAATCTCTACAGGCGTATCGGGATGGTTACCCCATTCGCCCCAGGAGCCGGCGTAGCCTTTGACCCGCGGATAACCGAGGGACTTGGCCACCAGATAGGTGAAGCCAGAACGGTGGTGAGTCTGGCAGTGGGTAATCACTTCTTTGTCTTTGCTGATCCCGAGTTGTTCGAGGATCTGCGGCATGTCCGAGCGGATGCGCAGGTTGCGCGCCCGGTCCATGCCTGCGGTCCACTCGAAGTTGACCGCGCCGGGAATGTGTCCGCCCTTGGCCGCCAGGACTTTCTCGCCGGAGTACTCCAGCGGCCCGCGCGCATCCCAGATCGCCAGGTCGGCGGCGCCGAGACGGCTTTGCAGGTATTCGCGGGTGGCGGTGGGTTCGTCGTGCAGGGTCAACGCAACCGGGCCGCCGACCGCGGGCGGGATCTGGATCGACATGGGCGAGCCTTCCGCCAGCCACGCCGTCAGACCGCCGTCGACATAGTGATACTTGTGGTGGCCGATGACATCCAGCAGCCAGATAAAACGCCCGGCCCAACCGCCGCCTTCGTCGTCATACACGACGTAGACCGCATCGGGGTTGTGGCCCAGCTCGCCGAACAACGCTTCGAGAGCCGCTTGCGGCGGCATCAGGCCCGGCGCCGGTGGCTGGCCGAGTTGCGTGCGTTTCGGATCGACGAAGCGCGCGCCGGGAATATGCCCTTCGGCATAGCGGGCGCTGCTGGTCAGGTCCACCAGAATCAGATCGCGGGCGTCGAGGCGAGAGAGCAAGTCGCTCGGTTCGATCACCAGCGGCAAGCCAGAGAAGTCAGACATGTGAGGTCTCCAGAGCACAAAGGGGAGGATTGTAGCGGGTCATTGGCCGCGATGGCTAAAGGTGTGCAGGGCTTTCTCGATGCACTGCGCGGTTTTGCCAAAGGCTTGCACGGTAATTTCAGAGAACGGCCCGCCGCCCTGGTCCGCCACCACGATCATGATCACGCGGCCGTTGTTGACCAGCGAGCGCAACAGCAGGTGTTCGCCACCGAACTGAGAGCGCAGGCTGGCCGGCAGCAGCGCCGAAAATTGTGCGTTGTTGGCCGGGGTCAGGCGTACCTGGGCTTGCTGCGAGAGCAGGCGTTGCAGCACGGTGCTTTGGCTGACCACGAAATTCAGGCCAGCCGTTTCTTTCGGCAACCCGGCAATCTGGTGCACGCGCAGATTGGCGTGTGTGCGGTCGGCCATCAGGATCATCACCCGGCGCATGCCACATGCAACCAGTGCATCGCGGGCCGAGTTGGTCAAGTGCATGGCATTGGTGAAACGACTCGGCTCTACCAGCAGCTCGGCGCATTGTTTGCGCCACTTGGCCAGGTCCTCGGCGGTCGGCGCCGGGGCTGGCAGCAAACCGGCGTGCACACGGTTCATGCCCTGCGGCCAGAGCAGCGCGACGGCGGGGTGCCAGAGGTCTGGCATGGCGTGCTGGCGCGCACTGTTGGCGGCCTGCTGGTGAAGTTGCTGCTGCACCTCGTCCATCGGCATTTGCAGGTAAAGGCTGGTCAGGTACTGCCAGCGTTCACTGTGCGGACAGTCCCAGGCGTGCTGTGCCGACAGCGCCAGACCGTTGGCCAGCAACACCGTGTTGGCCGGCTGATTGAGCCAGCGGCGCAACGTCGGATCGTCATCGAGACGGTTCTGCTGGCGCAATGGATGATCGCTGTCGCGCGCGATACGCAGGACTTTCACCAGTTCCCGTTGCTCATTGAGTAACAGCTTGTAACCCTGCTGCACCCAGTTCGGCAGGTGCCAGATTTCCACCAGGGCCTGACCGATTTCCAGCAGGCGTACGCCGAATAATTGTTTCTCGACTTTACGTGCGGACTCGCCCTTATGGATGACCCGCAGCTCCCATTCTTCGAGCAATTGCGGATGGGTCAACGCCAATGGCCACAACGGCGATAAAAACAGCAGGCTGCCCCAGTGGATGTCCTGCCACAGCCGCGCCAGGCGAGCGGCGAAAAAGCCGTTGGCCTGTTGCGTCGCGTGCTGGCTGATCATCTGCAACTGACGCAGGGCCACGGGAATGTCCGATTCCGGCATCGCGGGCAGCCGTGCGAGCAGTTCTTCGGTGCGCTTCAAACCGAGGCGATTGATCGCCACCTCAAGGTTTTCCGCAGGCTCGGTCATGCTGCCGTGGGTGTGCCGGTTGGCTTCACGAATCACGCTCAAGGCCAGGGCGGGGCTGTCCTGCATCAGCTCGGCGATATCGCGCAACGAGCTGCGGTTGTCGCCGATGGCCTTGCAGACCCGGTCATGACTGCCTTGCGGAACGGGCAGGTGCACGCCGTCCAGAAGCTTTACCCAGCCTTGGAGCGTGTTTGGTTTTGGAGTTGGAACGTTCGTTTCGTTAGCCATGGTTGGACGCGATCATCGTCTGCATTACCTATGCCCGAAGTGGGCCAAATTGGCTTTTCGCCTGAACTGGCTATAGTCTGGCGCAGTTTTGCCGATAAGTAGAAGAAGAGATTTTTTAACTTCCGAATATGACCTTGAACCCGACTCAGTAAGTGCTCTCCTACCTATGGCTAAAATAATCGGCATCATCGTCGTATTCGCGAGCGTGCTCGGCGGATACGTGCTTTCCCACGGCAAGATTGCCGCCCTGATTCAACCCTTCGAGGTGATGATCATCGGTGGCGCGGCCCTTGGTGCATTCCTCCAGGCCAACCCCGGTTACATGACCCTGCACGTGCTCAAGAAGTCCTTGAGCATGTTCGGATCGCGTTTCAATCACGGCTACTATCTTGAAGTGTTGGGGCTGATCTACGAGATCCTCAACAAGAGTCGCCGCGAAGGCATGATGGCCATCGAAGGCGACATTGAAGATGCCGCCGCGAGCCCGATCTTCGCCAAGTACCCGTCGGTGCTCAAAGACGAGCGCATGACCGCGTTCATCTGCGATTACCTGCGCATCATGTCCTCCGGCAACATGGCTCCCCATGAGCTGGAAGGCCTGTTCGACATGGAACTCTACAACCTCAAGGAAGACCTCGAACACCCGTCCCACGCGGTGAACGGCATCGCCGACGCCATGCCCGGCTTCGGTATCGTCGCGGCGGTATTGGGTATCGTGGTGACCATGGCGTCCCTGGGCGAAGGCGACCAGAAATCCATCGGTCTGCACGTGGGTGCGGCACTGGTCGGTACCTTCTTCGGTATTCTCGCGGCGTACGGTTTCTTCGGTCCGCTGGCCCACTCCCTGGCCCACGATGCCAAGGAAGAACTGAACGTCTACGAAGCCATCAAGGCCTCGCTGGTGGCTTCGGCTTCCGGCATGCCGCCATCGCTGGCGGTAGAGTTCGGACGCAAGGTTCTGTACCCGGCGCACCGTCCTAGCTTCGCTGAGCTGGAACAAGCGGTTCGCGGTCGCTAAGTCATGGAAAATAATCAGCCGATTATTATCAAGCGCGTCAAGCGCATCGCCGGCGGGCATCACGGGGGCGCCTGGAAAATCGCCTTCGCCGACTTCGCGACGGCGATGATGGCGTTCTTCCTGGTGTTGTGGCTGCTGTCCACCGCGACACCGGAACAGAAGCTCGCCATCGCCGGTTACTTCAAAGACCCGATCGGCTTTTCCGAAAGCGGTACGCCGTACATCATCGATCTGGGCGGCACGCCGACCCTGGCGCCGGAAAACACCCTCAACCCCGAGGTGAAATCCCAGCCGCAGCCGGACAAGGTGACTGTCGACGCCGAGCAGGTCGAAGGCATGGCCGAGATGGTGGAGAAGGAACGCCTCGAACTGTTGCTGCAAGAACTGCAGAACAAGGTCGAAGAGAATCCGCAACTGAAGAAATTCAAGGACCAGATTCTGTTCGAGATCACGCCGGACGGTTTGCGCATCCAGATTGTGGACGCCGAAAACCGCCCGATGTTCGACTCCGGCAGTGCGCGCCTGAAACCGTACTTCGAAGACATCCTGCTGGCCATGGCCGACACCATCAAAGCGGTGCCGAACAAGATCAGCATCAGCGGCCACACCGACGCCAAGCCTTACAGTGGCCAGGGTGATTTCGGCAACTGGGAGCTTTCAGCCAACCGTGCCAACGCTGCACGTCGTGCGCTGGTGGCGGGCAGTTATCCGGAGCAGCAGATCGCACGCGTGGTCGGTTATGCCTCGTCGGCATTGTTCGATCGCGAGAACCCGCTCAACCCGGTCAACCGCCGCATCGACATCATTGTGCTGACCAAAAAAGCCCAGCGTGCCATCGAAGGTTCGCAAGGCGTGGAACCGACTCCGGAGCCGACACAAGGGCAGGGCGGCCCGGGTGAAGTGCCGGCCGATCCGAATGCGTTGCCGGCGGATAAAGAACCGCTGCCGGCGCATGAGCTTCGCGAGCGCTTGAATCTGTTCGATGACCCGGCACCGAAACCGGCTGAACCGCCGAAGCAGTGACCCACAAAAAAGCCGACAGCGATGTCGGCTTTTTTTTGCTTTGGTTTGGAGGTCACTTCATTTTCAGTTTGAGCGCGGTCCCTTGTAGGAGCCGGCTTGCTGGCGATGGACGCAAGTGCGCCGCGTTGATTCAGACAGCATGCGTTATCGTTGACGACCATCGCCAGCAAGCCGGCTCCTACAGGTATTGCGTTGTCTGTGTTTCCCGGGATTCCGTGAAACCAACGCCGCACACATGTTGATCCAGGACGGCTGTGATGCCTTGGATGTGCTGGGCTGGACGCTGGAAAAAGCCGCACGCTGAAAACGAAAAAGCCGCGAGATGATCGCGGCTTTTTTTGTGTCTGCGGGAGTCGGCTTAGTAACTGCTCTCCGGCAAACTCGCGATGATCGAGCGATAGCTGTTCATCCGTTGCTGCTGCACGCGGCCTTCTTCCAGTGCCTTGAGCAATGCGCAACCCGGTTCGCGGTCGTGCTTGCAGTCGCGGAAGCGGCAGGTGCCGATCAGGTCGTTGAACTCGATGAAACCGGCTTCGACGTCGGAGCGGCTGACGTGGCCCAGGCCGAATTCGCGAATACCCGGGGAGTCGATCAACTCACCGCCACCGGGGAAGTGGAACAGCCGCGCGGTCGTGGTGGTGTGAGTGCCCTGGCCGGACAGTTCGGACAACGGGCCGACGCGGGTTTCGACTTCCGGCAGCAGGCTGTTGACCAGCGACGACTTGCCGACGCCGGACTGGCCGACGAATACACTGATGCGTCCGTCCAGTTGTTCCTGAAGTTGCTCCATGCCATTGCCGTGGTGCGCCGACACTTCCAGTACCGGATAACCCAGCGTGCGGTAAACCGCGAGCAAGGCATTCAGCGCCGGGGCGTTCTGCTCGTCGATCAGGTCGAATTTGTTCAGCAGCAGCAACGGCCGAATGCCGGCGTGCTCCGCAGCGACCAGATAGCGGTCGATCAAATTGGCGTGAGGCTCGGGCAGCGGCGCGAAGACGATGACGATCATGTCGACGTTGGCTGCAACAGGCTTGAGCTGGCCACGACTGTCCGGGCGGCAGAGTTCGGTTTTGCGCGGCAGTTGCGCCACGATCACCCCGATGCCCTGGTTGCCGGCACGCCAGACTACCTGATCGCCGGTCACCAGCGCCGGCAGGTTGGCGCGCAAGTGGCAGCGGAACACCTGGCCGGCCAAATCGCCATCGAGGGCTTCGACTTCGACCTGCACACCGAAGTGTGCGATCACCAGGCCGGTCTGTTCCGGACCCAGGTCGCCACCCTCAAGTGCCTCGACAGCCGAGGACTCGCGTTTGGCGGCGCGGGCAGCGCGTTCGCCCTGAATCTTTTCGATGCGCCAGTTTTGACGACGATTGAGTTGGCGTTTGGCCATGGGTGTTCCGTATCAAGAATGCAGCGATTAGGTAAAACGGCCGCGAGTTTAGCACGCCCGGCCACCTCCCTAGGCTAAACTGCGCAGCATTGCCTAGGAGCCGACACATGCAAAACCCGCAGAATCTGATCTGGATCGACCTGGAAATGACCGGTCTGAACCCTGATACCGACGTCATCATCGAGATGGCCACCATCGTCACCGACAGTGATCTGAACACCTTGGCCGAAGGCCCGGTGATCGCGATTCACCACAGCGATGAAATCCTCGCCGGCATGGACGAGTGGAACACCCGTCAACACGGCGGCTCGGGCCTGACCCAGCGCGTGCGCGACAGCCGCATCAGCATGGCCGAAGCGGAAGCCGAGACCATCGCTTTCCTGGAGAAGTGGGTGCCGAAGGGCAAGTCGCCGATCTGTGGCAACAGCATTTGCCAGGATCGCCGCTTCCTTTATACGCACATGAAATCCCTGGAAAGCTTCTTCCACTACCGCAACCTCGACGTCTCGACTCTGAAAGAGTTGGCCGCACGCTGGGCGCCGGACGTGCGCGACAGCTTCAAAAAGGGTAGCACCCACCTGGCGCTGGACGACATCCGCGAATCCATCGCCGAGCTGCAGCACTACCGCAAGCATTTCATCAAATTCTGATCAGGCGGTGCCTGTTCCGGCGCCTTCGCGGGCAAGCCTCGCTCCTCCAGGGGCGCGTTGTGCCCGTAGGAGCGAGGCTTGCCCGCGAAGGGAGTGACGCGGCCGATCTCCGTGATCGCCCCCTTTTGGTGCTGCACCTAAATGGCTAGACTGCGCGCCTTCCTGCAAGGACCGCCACCATGTTGCTGATGCTTTACCTGATCGCCATCACCGCCGAAGCCATGACCGGCGCACTGTCTGCCGGCCGTCGCGGCATGGACTGGTTTGGCGTGGTGCTGATCGCCTGCATCACGGCGTTGGGCGGCGGTTCGGTGCGCGACGTGCTGCTCGGTCACTACCCGCTGACCTGGGTCAAACACCCGGAATACCTGGTGCTGACCTCGGTTGCGGCCATGGTCACTGTTTTCACGGCCCGCTGGATGCGCCACCTGCGCTCACTGTTTCTGGTGCTCGACGCCGTGGGGCTGGTGGCGTTCACCCTGATCGGCTGCATGACCGCGCTGGAAATGGGCCACGGCATGCTGGTGGCCTCGGTCAGCGGTGTGATCACCGGGGTGTTCGGCGGCATCCTGCGCGACATCTTCTGCAACGACATCCCGCTGATCTTCCGCCGCGAACTCTACGCCAGCGTCTCCTTCGCGGCGGCGTGGTGCTACATGCTGTGCATTTATCTGCAACTGCCCGGTGAACAGGCAATTCTCATCACCCTGTTTGGTGGCTTCTTGCTGCGGTTGTTGGCGATTCGTTTTCACTGGGAAATGCCAAAGTTCGTTTATAACGACGAGCAATGAGCGGCAATGCTTACATTCGTCAAGAACGGCACGAATAACCTATAAAGTTGCGGTATATATGTAGCGTTTGTCAGGCGAGTAATTAAATAAGCTGTGGTTTTCCACTGTTTAAAAAGGTTACTTGCATGTCTGATTCAGACTCGACAAACGCGCAGCCCGACGCGCATCAAACGTTGATAATAAAGTCGATTCCCGACTGGTTGATTCGTGCGCCTGCCGAAAGACGCCTGGCATTGAAAAACGCCGGGGTTGTTTTTCCTGACTGGTACCGCTCGGCATCCGCCGCCAGTCATGAGGCCTTGAAGCAGGCGACTCAACGTAGCTGGGTTTCGCAAACCCGGGTGGACCGCCTGTTTGAAGGCCTTGCCGACGTTCGCGCATTTGCCGAGCCGTTGCTGGTTGAGGCCCTGAAAAGTCAGTTCGAGATAGAACTGGATGTCAGGAAAACGTACCTGCGACTCTATGTCCCCAAAGACTTACCGGTCCGCTATGAAGTGACGACGATTTCACTTCTGGATGCTGCCTTGCATAACTTCGAAATGAAGGAGACGGCAGCGCGTTACTTTGACAGCGCTTCATGTTTTATCACTGAGCCCGATGCGGCCGGACAGTTCGATATTCTTCAGATTAATAGTCGCTTGTCTGTCGCGGCATTTGCCTCGCTGTGCCGACAACTTGATATCGGAGGGCGCTATAACCAGCAACTTGAGGCGCTGTTATTACCTGCGGATGCTGCGGCCAGAGCGATGCTGGCAAACAAAGTCATTGCCAGTCAGCAGGATCGATTCAGGGTGGCGACACTCCTGGCGCGAATGAAAGGGGACATCGGGCACGCTGAGCAGACGCTGTTGCCGGGCCTGCTCACAGAGCAAAAAATACCGTTGCCTGGCGCAACAGCGCTGCGCTTGTATCAACTGAGCCTCTTGGGAACGGCGTTGACCGGCATCGTGCTGTTCTCGGCGGATCCAGAACATTCTCGCGAAGTTGAACCGGTGATTGCCTACATCCCCGATGACCCAGAGCACCCGCTGAAAACCTATGCCTCCTCCCGCGAACTCGTGGACGAACTGACCCGGCAATTGCGCTCTACCGATTACCAGCGTTTTTTTGCCCGGTTTGTCGCTCACGACCAACGAGGCACCTTTTTCGCCACGTTGCTTAGTTTGCTCAACGCCGCAGCCCCCGATGTGCGCCCCAACCTCCGGATGCAAACACAACGCGTGGGCCCGCAATTGTGGACCTGGCTGTACCAATCCAGGTTGAACCAGATCCTCAATGACGCCCGCGTCATGGCCGTGTCTACCGCAGACGAAGACCGCAAGTCGCGCTGGGAACAATGGGACCGCCTGGAAAAAGTCGCCACCGTTGTGCTGGAGGTCGCGGCGCTGGCGGCGATCCCGTTCGTGCCGTTTCTGGGCGAACTGATGTTGGCCTATACCCTGTACCAACTGCTGGACGACACGTTTACCGGCATCCTTGATTGGGCCGAAGGGCAGTTGATCGAAGCGTCGGCGCATTTGCTGTCCATTGCTGAAACGGTCGCCCAGTTAGGCGCGTTTGCCTTGGGCGGCCTGGCCGTCGGCAAACTGCTGTCCGTCGCCCCCGGCGCTTTCGTCAGCCGTTTGAAAGTCGTTGATATGGGGGCAGGTCAGCAACGATTGTGGAATCCCGATCTGAGTGCATATGAGTGTGCAGTGCGCTTGCCGGCCGACTCCCGGGCCGATGCGCTCGGTTTGCATCGGCATCAGGGCGCGAGCGTGCTGCCTCTTGATGGGAAAACCTATGAAGTGGTGCCCGAGGCTGACGGGGATGTCTATCGCATTCGCCACCCGGACAGGCCGGATGCCTACAAACCACAACTTGCCCACAACGGCGCAGGAGCGTGGGCGCATGAGGTTGAGCGCCCCATGGAGTGGCGGCGCGCGCAACTGTTTCGGCGCCTGGGGCATTCGGTGGCCGAGTTTTCGGATGTCACGGCTGGACGCATTCTGGCGGTGAGCGGCATCGACGAGGCGGTGCTGCGCGACATGCACGTTCATACCCGGCGCCCCCCGGCCTTGCTCGAAGACACCATCCGGCGTTTCAAACTCGATCAGCAGATTCAGGCGTTCATCTCGCAGATGCAAAGCACCGATTCGCGGGTGTATTTGAAAGCCGATCCGCAGATGCAGGTGCAACTGCTGCAAGCTCGGGGCGTCAGCCTGCGGGACAGCCAGCTGCGAAGCGGCGATGTGGTTCGAAGCGTGGTTGAAACACTTGAGGATGCGCAGCTGAAAAAACTGCTGGGTGAAAGCTCTGCGTTTGGCGATTCATTGCCAGGAATCGATGTGCGGGCTGCCCGGCTGCGACTCGGAATCGCGGGTTGGGCACAGGAAAGTCGCGCCAGTTTGTTCGAGGCAAGTGAACGCCACTTTGAGCTGAGCAGTGATGAAAACACTCGGCAGATACGCCGGATTTTTCCTGATCTGCCCAAAACCATCGCTGAAGAATTATGGCGTCATGCAGAGGCTGCCGATCGTCTGCACATGCAGCGCAACCTCGGAATCACCCGGCGAATGGCGCATGAAGCGCTGTTCTATCTACGGGAAGTACGCCTCAGCAGGGCGTACGAAGGGCTTTATCTGGAGACGAGTGCAAATCCGGACTCCGACAGGTTGGCGCTGCATAGGCTCGAAAGCCTGAACGGCTGGTCGCCAGAGGTGCGCATCGAAGTGCGTGACGGCGATTTTGACGGTGCATTGGTGGACAGTATCGGTGGTCCCGAGGCCCCGATTCGCAAAATCCTGGTCAGACAGAATGGCCAGTACCAGGCCTACGATGGCTTCGGCAAGGAGCTGCACGCATTCGACGATCTCTACGGCGCCGTCCAGCATGCCCTTCCCGATGCTCAGCGCCGGGCGTTGGGTTTGCCTCATGTCGGGCAGGGCGCGGGGCTCCGGCAGGCGGTCAGGCAACAAACACTGATGCCTCGCTCGCAAGCCAGGGCCTTGCTGGGACAGCCGCCATTGGAGGCGGGTGCTCGTTCGCCCATGGGGCTGGCCGTGGGGCGTTCCGGCTATCTGTTGGGCGGTGGCGATTTTGTGCCGGAGCCGGCGCGTTCCGTAGGGCAGCGGCTTCAAGCGCTGTACCCGACGCTCTCCGAGGAAGAAATGACGACGCTACGCAGCGAGCGATTGATCGGGGAGCCGGTGTTGGCCGTTGCGCGCCTGGAGAACGAGTACGTGACGTTGGTCAATGAGTTGGAGATGTGGAGCCATGACGTGCCGTCCCGTCATCCGGCCACGGGATCGATACTCACAGAGAATGAAATCTCTATTCAGCGCCAGGGCAGAAACCTGTTCGCGCAGGAGTTGCAGGCGAATTGGAGTCGCAGACTGACGACGGCCAACCGCTACACATCGACCACGCTTGATTACGATCTGGAGATACTCGGTGAGTTACCGGTGTTGTCGGCAGACTTCAGCCATGTTCGTGAATTGTCTTTGAGCAGCAGCGCCGGGTTGGGCGGGCATTCCTTTCTCGCCAGCTTCCCGGGTGTGCGGTACCTGACATTGTCAGGCTTCGCGCTGGAGACTTTGCCCTTGGAAATCTATCAGATGAGGGCACTGGAGACGCTGACCCTTGATGACTGTGCTATCGAACTGAATGAGGCAGCAGTCGACGGCCTTGCACATATGGAGGGTTTGACGCTGTTGCACCTCGATAACAACCGGCTTGGGTTGACTCCCGATGTTCGTTACATGAGCAGGCTGGACAGTCTTTACTTGAAAAGCACAGGTTTGATGGAGGTGCCTGTCGGATTGTTCGATCTTGAACAACTGGCATTTGCCGATCTGAGATTCAATCAGATCACCACATTGCCGGATGAGCTGTTTGAAGTTGCAGATGCTCGAGAGGTTAATTACAACTTGTTGGGTAATCCGTTGAGTGAGGCCTGCAGGTCGCGTATTGAGAATTATATTGAGAGCTCAAGTCTTGATAAAAAGATAATTATTCAATTTGACGGTGCGCTGGATGAAGAAATTGATTGGCAGGAAGCGCCTGATTCGGACGACAGCGGAGTTGATGAGGGTGATCCGGACTGAGTCTGCTGCAATGCTTTGTAAGTGATTGTCTGGGTGGAAAGTTGCATGTTTAAGTTTGTGGCAATTACTGCATTGAGGCGCTGATTTTTTCTTGTTATTAATCGGTGATACGACCCGTTGAATCGATTAATAACCAGCAAGGAATGCGTCATGAGTAATGTTCAAGGCTTGACTGCTTCGGTAGAAAGTAACAAACCATCCATATCCGGATTATCAAGACTGGAGGTCCGCTTCGAAGCCCCCGGTGTCGAATCAAAAAAAGTGTATGCCAATGGGCGGATGCAAGTTCGCGTCTGGGTATTCGTCGAAGCGGTAGATGAAAATGGTGATGCGGTTGAAATCGACCTTTCCCCGCTTCAATTCTCCGCAAAGCTGATTCATTTCCACAATGGTCAGCCATTGGAAGGGGAGGTGTATCAGAATCTGCCGCTGACTGGCTGGAATGCCAGTCGTTACGAAAACGGGTACACCCATGACATGCCCGGAGGCGTTCAATCCGGCAGCGCAGGGAGCAGCAGCGGCACGCCCGTCGAGTTCTGGGTTTCATCGTCAATCGACGGTCAAGCACAAGTCGCGGCTGAAGTGACGGTGCAGGGCAAGGTTTACCGAAGCAATAACACCCTGAATCCGGATGGCCGGAAGATTTCCAGAAGCGTTGTGATTCATGCGGAAAAAAGCCCTGTTTATGGTGTAGAGAAATTTACGTGGCAGTCGCATGAACTCCGCGGCTCGTTTGAGGGCGATCTGTTGTTTCGATACCACTTGGGGCTTTATTCAGACGGCAAGCAAGTAAAATTGTTGCGTTGGGAAAGTCGTCAGTATGAAGTCGGCGGCACCTACCCTGTTTTATTCTGTGACACCGGATTGATTCTGGGGCGGGATGCGCCAAGGTCTTTCATGGGGGTAATGGCTCCTTCTCGGGCAACGGAGCTGGATGTCTATGTTTCCGGGGCGCGAAAAGTTGAAGTCAATCAGCGTGCCGGGGAGTTGACCGTCATCAAAGGAATTCCTCCCGCTTATGTTCGCAGTGAGGATGTAAGGGTTTCACCCTTTTACTTTACTGCTTTCGATGAGTTTGGTAATGCGCACAGTCTGTCGATAGAAATAGATATTCCCAATGACGAATTTATTTTGAGAAGAGGCTGAGAATCAATTGATTCGAAGCTTTGATTAAAGCGTGTGGCGCGGCTTTTATTGTCGCGTGACTCTTCAATATTCATGAGTTCAAAGGGTATCTGATAATGACAGTCACTGAAGTGGCGAACGTCTATTCCAATGCGTTTAATTTTGATGAGTTTCTCTCCGGCGGGGTCGACCCCCGTACCGGTATTTACACCTGTTCGTTGATGTTGGGTGACATCAAGTCCGCAGACTTGAACGGTCCTTCTTTGCCAATCAGCTTGTCCTACAGCCCACTCAACAGTATCGACAGCGGTTTCGGCAGCGGTTGGTCGATGGCAATGACCCGTTACGACGCGGGCAATGAAATACTCGGTTTGTCCGGTGGCGGAAGTTTCAAGACGAAGCAGACAGCCACCCACCTGGTCTTTGATGAGTTGAAGCTTGAGACGCTCAAGGTCGAACGGTCTGGACCAGGGCGTTTTGACGTCATCCATAAAAATGGTATGCGTGAAGAGCTGAAGATCTTTGAGGGCAGCGATGTCGCGGTGCCGATGAGGATTGTTGGCGCCAATGGCGGTGCAATCACGCTCGACTACACCGCCCTGAACGGGCATCCGGCGCTGGTTGCTGTGAAGGACTCACAACGTACGTTGCTGAGCATTTCCCGTACCAGGGGCAAGGTTACGCTGACGCAATACCCCGGCACCGAATGTGAAGCCAGCTTTGTGTTGTCGCTCGCTAACAACGCGGTGGCCTCCATTGATTTGCCCGTAGGCGGGTCCTGGTTTCTGACCTATGAGCCTTTCGGCAATCTCCAGTGCCTGACCCAGGTCGATTCGCCGTTAGGGGCGCGAGAGATAATCGGGTATCAGGAAGCGGGGCATCAATTCCCGCCCGGTTCGCCGATTCGCTCCATGCCTTATGTGATCTCCCACACCGTGTACCCACGGCAGAATCAGCCCGCGATCACAAAAAATTATGAGTTCTCGCAGAAGAATTTTCAGGGCTTCGATGACGACGGCAGGCGATGGTCCCCGGACGGTGACACGCTCTACAAGAGCTCGTCGGGCTATGAGTATTCTTCGACCGAAAAACTGATGGCGGGCACAAAGGTCCACAGCTCCACGGTGCGCACCTACAACAAATATCATCTGCTGGTTTCGCAGGTGACGACCTGTCAGCAGATGATCACCACCCGGTCCACGGTGTACCACATCGATTCTGGCAAGAGCTTTCTCGAGCAACCTGCGCAGTTTCGATTGCCCAAAGTCCAGACGTTACGCTACGAAAACCGCACCGCCGGTACATCGCGCGAAGAGCTTACCCACACCGAATTCGATGGGGCAGGCAACCTGCTCAAACAGGTCGGACCGGATGGGGTAACGATCCTGTCCGAATTTTATCCCGCTGCCGGAGCGGAGGGGTGCCCTGCCGACCCATTGGGGTTTGTCCGGTTCGAGAAGCAGAGAACCATCATCCCGGCATCGCAAGCATCGGATAAACCAAGCGCCGCCTCGACGGTGATGCGTTATCGCTATGCCTTGCACGCCTCGTTGCAAGGTTCGCCGGTGACCGCCGTGCTGCCTGTCGAGGAGAGCTTTTATGAGCTGAACGCAGACGCTGAAATTCTGCGTTCGAAAACGCAACGGGTTTACGTCAATCAGCCTGATGACCCGCTGCGCCATGGCTTGCTGCAAAAACAAACCGTCACGCAGAACGCCTTGGCGACGGTTACCGAGTTTTCCTATGTGCTCGACAACAACCGGCTTGAAATTCAGAGCACCCTCAAGGGGTTCGATGGCACCGTCAAAACCGCGGCTCAGACACTCTCATCGCTCAACGGCATGAAGCTGGGCGAGCGCGGCGAAGACCAGGGAGCGGTCGCCTACACGTTCGACGCCATTGGCCGGCCCCTGAGTGAAACGTTTTCGCCGGGCACGGCCAACGCCGCCACCCGCCGCATGGTTTATCAGGCGGCCAGCAATAAAGCTCCGGCGACGATGCTCACGACAGATCTGCTCGGCGTTCAGCAAAAAGTTGTGTACGACGGCCTCGGGCGCGTCGTCGCCGTCGAAGAGCAGGATTGCGATAACCCGGACGAAGTGGCCAGGACCCAGTTGCTCGTTATCTATACAGCGCGCCACGATGCGCAGGGGCAGTTAGTGGAGCAAACGCACTCTGACTGGTGGGACGGGGTTGCCCGGCCGGTCAAGACCGGGTTTGTCTACGATGGCTGGGGACAGGTCAAGACCACGCTTCACGCTGACGGGCGCAAGGAGCATTGCACAATCGACCCTGTGGCCCGCACTGAAACTCGCTGGCTTGAGGGCATGGGCAAGTCTGTCATCGGCCTCAATGTTTTCGGCAAGCCTGATCGTATCGAGTCGTTCAATATTGCGGGTGAAACCCAAGGCGCAATCGTTCATGGCTATGACGGCATCGGCCGAGCCATCAGCCAGACCGATCCTGTCGGCAACACCACCACCTATGAGTACGACGTGTTCAATCGGTTGCGGCGCAGCGTCTTGCCCGACGGGAACACCGTGCAGACCGACTACGCGCTGCACAGCCAGGCGTCGCTTGCCACTGAAGTGAAAGTGGCGGGCCAAAGCCTTGGGCGGCAGACCTTCGATGGCTTGGGCCGCTTGAGCGAAAGTACCGTGGGTGGACGCGCGGTCACTGCGGGCTACGCGGCAGGATTCACGCAACCGATCTGGCAGAAAAGCGCCAGCGGTGAAAAAGTCGAGTTCGTTTATGCGCGTGATTTCGGCGGGCGCGTGACGCAACGCAAGGCGACCGGACTGGACGCCGAATTTACCTACAATCCGCTGCACGGTCAGTTAGCCAGTTGTGTCGAGCAAGAGTGGGAAACGCGTTTCGAGTATCACCCCTCCGGACGCCTGAAAAGTGAAACCACTGCGCACGCTGGCGTGGACCGGACGGCGTCGTACACGTACACGTTCGGTGGCCGGCCACTGACTTGCGTCGATGTGCTCGGTCAGTCACACAAGACGGAGTACGACGAATGGGGGCGGGCAAAGTCGTTTGAGCAGAATTCGCTCAAGGCCGATTTCATCTACAACGCTGTGGGCCTGCTGGAGCGGGTCGACTCGCAGGATACGCAGGCCAAGCGTTCCATGACGACCCGCCTGGTCTACGACGATCAGGGGCGAGAAATTTCGCGCAGCTTTGAGGTCAAGGGCGCTGCTACTCAGACCCTGAAATCGAGTTACGACCTCGCTGGCAAGCTGACGCAGAAGGTACTGGGCATCGGTGAAGACGTGCTGCGCGACGAACGCTTCGACTACGACGCCCGAGGTCGACTGGGCCACTACACCTGTAGCGGAACGCTGCGGCCACGCGATCCTTTCGGCAAGGACATTATCAAGCAGACCTACGTTTACGATGCGCTGGATAACATCGTCAGCCTGCAAAACGATTTTCCCGGTGGCAGCAACACCACGACCTTCACCTACAGCGCTGTCGATCCCACGCAACTGATCGAGGTTCAGCACTCTCACGCGGATTATCCGGCGCCGGTTACGCTGCAATATGACGCCAACGGCCAGATGATCCAGGACGATCAGGCTCGTGCGCTGAGCTACGACGCACTGGGGCGATTGACGCAAATCGCTACGGCATCCGGGGCGGTGATGCGCGGCTATCACTACGATGCGCGCGATCGCCTGGTCGAGCTGTCACAACCCGGCGGGCCGGGTGCCCAGCGCTTCTACCATGACGGGCGGGTGATCAACGAGATCAGCGGTGCTGACCGTCGTACCTGTGGGCGCCAGTCCGGTTTATTGCTGGGGGAACAGCAGCAGGGCACGGCCACCGGATTGACGCTGTTTGGCACAGACCTGCAGCAAAGCGTTTTGATCGCCGAGTCCGGCACACAGCGCGACGAAGTTGCCTACAGCCCCTACGGATATCGTCCTGCCGAAGGCGGGATATTCAGCCAGGCAGGATTCAGCGGTGAGCAGCTTGATCCGTTGACCGGGCTCTATTTGCCGGGCAATGGTTACCGGGCCTACAGCCCGACGTTGATGCGTTTCCTCAGCCCGGACAGCTTGAGCCCGTTTGGCGCGGGTGGATTGAACCCATACGCTTACTGCCTGGGCGATCCGATCAATCGGGTTGATCCGACCGGGCATGTTTCCTGGCAATCTGCCTTGGGCGTTGGCCTTTCGTTGTTCAGTATCGCGACCAGCATCCTGACCTTCGGCACAACCACGCCGCTGGCGGTCGCGAGCCTGACGTTGGCGCTGGCTTCCGGGATCGCCGGCATTGCGAGCGAGATTGCCCACGAAGTGATGCCGCAATCGGAGCTGGGTGATGTCCTCGGCTACGTGAGCCTGGGGTTGGGGCTGGCGTCTTTCGCGGCGGGGGCAGGGGCGGCCGCTCAAGGCGCCAGCAAGGTCGCGGGAGCGTTTCGGTCGGGTTTGAGCGGTGATGCGCGAGGGGCGGCCAAGGCAATGACCAGCGGGATGAGCGGAAGAAGCGCAAGGGCTGGATCATCTACTCAGTCCGCAGAGGCATCCTCCGCAAAGTGGGTTTACAAGACTTACAACGCGCAGCGCAACATTCCGGGTTTTGAGTCACTGGATGATGCGAGCAGGGCAAAGTTTTTCCGGTTCAAGGACGCGATCAAGGATGAGGGGATGACACCGGGCCAGGCAGCCGAACTGCTAGGCGGAAAAACCTACTACAACGAAATGGTGCCGTTCAAATCCCCCAACCCCAAGCAACTCCTTGAGCCCGGATACTTCAATGACAGCGGTTACACCGAGATCAGGCTCAACCAGGGAATGCGTCTGTTTTTCTATGTGAACAAAGACACTCGGACAGCGACCATGTTCAAGTTTGGTCATACGCAAAAAGGAGGTTGACGCCGGGTGGGGTGCAAAATCAGGCGTTGCGCAGTTCATGCTGACGCAATGCCCACTCCACATGCTCTCTCACCAACTCCGAGGGGTATTCCCTTCGCGCCTTCAATGCTTCCAGCACCGGAATCGTTGAAGGCGCATTCCCCAAACCCACCGCCAGATTCCGCAACCAGCGCTCATAACCCGCCCGACGCAGCGGCGAGCCTTCGGTGCTGCTCAGAAACCGGTCTTCATCCCACATGAACAGCTCAGCCAGTTCAGCGTTGTCCAGGTTGTGCCGTGGCTTGAAGTCGCTTTCGCCGGACGGACGGGCAAAACGGTTCCACGGGCAGACGATCTGGCAGTCATCGCAGCCGAACACCCGATTGCCGATCAATGGCCGCAAATCCTCCGGGATCGCGCTTTTCAGTTCGATGGTCAGGTAGGAAATGCAGCGTCGGGCGTCCAGAACATAAGGACCGACGAAAGCGTTGGTCGGGCAGATGTCGAGGCACGCGGTGCAGCGGCCGCAATGTTCGGTGGCGTGCGGAGGGTCTTCCGGCAGCGGCAGATCGACAAAGAGCTCACTGAGAAAGAAGTAACTGCCGGCCTTGCGATTCAAGACCAGCGTGTTTTTGCCGATCCATCCAAGGCCGGCCTTTTCGGCGATGGCTTTTTCCAGCACCGGTGCGCTGTCGACAAATGCGCGGTAGCCGAACGGGCCGATGACCGCCTGAATCTTTTCTGCCAGTTGTTGCACGCGTTTACGGATCAACTTGTGGTAATCGCGGCCCAAGGCATAACGCGACACGTAGGCTTTTTCCGGTTGAGCCAGCAATTGCGCCATTTGGGTGTCGCCCGGCAGGTAATCCATGCGCAGGGACACCACCCGAAGCGTGCCGGGCACCAGCTCTTCCGGGTGTGAGCGTTTGCTGCCATGGGCGCCCATGTAGTCCATTTCGCCGTGGTAGCCGGCTTCGAGCCAGCGCGCCAGGTGCTGCTCATGCTCGGCCAGATCCAGGCCGCTGATGCCGACTTGCTGAAAGCCCAGCTCGCGGCCCCAGTCCTTGATGGATTGGGCGAGGGCGGGCAGGTCTGTGGTAATAGCGGGCATGAGGCGAGAGAAACCGGAGCTGAGGTGCGTATAATTCTGCCAGACATCGGAGCCCGAAGACGCATGCCGCACACTAAAGATGATTTACCCGACGTGCTGTACAGCGCCGCGCAAGTGCGAGCGCTCGATGCGAGCCTGATTGCGGCCGGTACGCCGGGCTTCGAATTGATGCAGCGGGCGGCGCGGGCAACCTGGCGTGCGTTGGTCCGGCACTGGCCGACGGCCAACGAACTGACGGTGGCCGCCGGCCACGGCAACAACGCCGGTGACGGTTATCTGGTCGCGGTGTTGGCCAAGCGTGCCGGCTGGCATGTGCGCGTGCTGGCGGTCGGTGATCCCCAGCGTTTGCAAGGCGATGCTGCCTTGGCCCACGCCGAGGCCCTGTCCGAAGGCGTCGCCGTTCAAGCCTGGAGTGCACAGTCGGAGTTGCGTGGCGTTGTATTGGACGCCTTGCTCGGCACCGGCCTGACAGGCAAGGTGCGCGAGCCTTACGCCAGTGTCATCGCGGTGATCAATGCCAGCGGCCTGGCGGTTGCGGCGGTGGATATTCCGTCGGGCCTTTGTGCGGATACGGGAAGCGTGCTCGGTGCGGCTGTCCGGGCGGACCTGACCGTGACCTTCATTGGTTTGAAACTGGGCCTGTTCACGGGCGAGGCGGCGGACGTGGTGGGCGAGTGGGTCTTTAATGATCTGCAAGCTTCGCCTGAGTCTTTGAGCGGGATCGCCATCAGTGCTCATCGTCTGACGGCCGGTAACTTGCCGCGTCTGGCGGGGCGTGCGCCGACCGCCCATAAAGGCAAATTCGGCCATGTCTTGCTGATCGGCGGTGATCGCGGTTTCGGCGGTGCCATTTTGCTGAGTGCACAAAGTGCGCTGCGCAGTGGCGCCGGCATGGTGTCGGTGGCCACTCGCAGCGAGCACGTGCCGGCCGCACTGGCCAGAATTCCCGAGGCGATGGTGCTGGGCACTTCCTCGGCGAATCAGCTGATGGGTTTGCTGCAAAAGGTTTCCGTGCTGGTGGTCGGTCCGGGCTTGGGGCAGGCTTCGTGGGGACGCAGTCTGCTGTCGGCGGCGGCCAATGCGCCGCTTCCACAAGTCTGGGACGCCGATGCGTTGAATATGCTGGCTGACGAACTGGTGAACCTGCCCAAGGACTGCGTGATCACGCCGCATCCGGGGGAAGCGGCACGGTTGCTCGGGATCAGTACCGC
Source organism: Pseudomonas sp. BF-RE-22 (assembly GCF_019956155.1). Lineage (NCBI taxonomy): Bacteria > Pseudomonadati > Pseudomonadota > Gammaproteobacteria > Pseudomonadales > Pseudomonadaceae > Pseudomonas > Pseudomonas sp. BF-RE-22. The sequence continues at coordinate 37,525 of NZ_JAHBDD010000028.1, forward strand.
TGAGGTTCAGGCCGACCGTCCGTCCGCTGCTCACGCATTGAGCAAAAAATATACAGCTGTAGTGATTCTGAAAGGCGCCGGCAGTCTTATCGCCAGTCCCGACGGTCGCTTGGCGGTGTGTCATCAAGGCCATCCGGCCATGGCCGCTGCCGGTCTGGGCGATGTGCTGGCCGGTCTGGTCGGCGCGTTGCTGGCCCAGGGCATGGACGCGTTCGATGCGGCCTGCCTCGGAGTCTGGCTGCACGCCAATGCCGGTGCGCAACAAGGTAAATCGGGCCGTGGGCTGGCGGCCAGTGATCTGATTCCAGCCATTCGTCAGTTGTTGGAGGAGCAAGCACCGTGTCTGAAGTAACCCTGTACCTGGCTGATGAAGAAGCGATGACCGCGTTTGGCGCCCGCATCGCGAAAACCACCGAAGGGCACGGTCTGATTTTTCTGGAAGGGGATCTGGGGGCGGGGAAAACCACGTTGTCCCGCGGCATCATCCGGGGGTTGGGGCATGAGGGCGCGGTAAAAAGTCCGACGTTCACCCTGGTCGAGCCCTACGAGATTGGCGACATCCGCGCCTTCCATTTCGATCTCTATCGTTTGGTCGACCCTGAAGAACTGGAGTACCTCGGCATCCGCGACTATTTCGAAGACGATGCCTTGTGCCTGATCGAGTGGCCCGATAAAGGTGCAGGCTTTTTGCCAAAGCCCGACCTGACCATTACCATTAGCCCGCAAGACAGCGGGCGTTCGCTGAAAATTTTGTCCCAGGGCTCGCGTGGCGAGTCGTGGTGTGCCGCTTTGGCATTGGAAATCAATTAAATGATGGGGTCAGGTATGCGCTTTCGCGCGATGGTAGCTGCCGTAGGGATGTTGTTTTTGGCGGTGACCGTCGACGCTGTGGCCGAAACGAAGGTCAACAGCGTCCGTCTGTGGCGGGCGCCGGACAACACACGGTTGGTGTTCGACCTGACCGGGCCGGTGCAACACAGCGTTTTTACCCTGACAGCTCCGGACCGACTGGTGATCGACATCAATGGCGCGACCCTCGGTGCGCCGTTGAACGTCTCCACCGCCAACACCCCGATCACCGCCATGCGCTCGGCCCAACGCACGCCGACCGACCTGCGGGTGGTCATCGACCTGAAAAAAGCCGTCACGCCGAAGAGCTTCACCCTGGCGCCGAACGCCCAGTACGGCAACCGCCTGGTGGTCGATCTGTTCGATAACGCCGCCGACGCCGCGCCGATTCCTGCGCCGACCAACGTCGCGACCGTCGCGCCGGTACCGGTCACTCCGGTCGATCCCCCGGTCAAGCTGCCGCCCGCGCCGGCCGGCAAGCGCGACATCATTGTCGTGATCGACGCAGGTCACGGCGGCGAAGACCCGGGCGCCTCTGGCTCTCGCGGCCAGCGTGAAAAAGACGTGGTGCTGGCCATCGCTCGCGAATTGCAGCGCCAGGTCAATGGCATGAAAGGCTTCCGCGCCGAACTGACCCGTACCGGCGACTACTTCATTCCGTTGCGTGGCCGTACCGAAATCGCCCGCAAGAAAGGCGCTGACCTGTTCGTTTCGATCCACGCCGATGCCGCGCCTTCGGCCGCCGCGTTCGGTGCCTCGGTGTTCGCCCTGTCTGATCGCGGCGCCACGTCGGAAACTGCCCGTTGGCTGGCCGACAGTGAAAACCGCTCCGACTTGATCGGTGGTGCCGGCAACGTCAGCCTCGACGACAAGGACCGCATGCTCGCAGGCGTGCTGCTCGACTTGTCGATGACCGCCTCGCTGACGTCCAGCCTGAACGTCGGCCAGAAGGTTCTGAGCAACATCGGCCGCGTCACGCCGCTGCACAAACAGCGCGTGGAACAAGCCGGGTTCATGGTGTTGAAGTCGCCGGACATCCCGTCGATCCTGGTGGAAACCGGGTTCATCTCCAACGCCAACGAAGCCTCGAAACTCGCGGCGTCCAGCCACCAGCAAGCGCTGGCTCGCTCGATCAGCAGCGGCGTGCGTCAGTTCTTCCAGCAGAATCCGCCACCGGGCACGTACATCGCCTGGCTGCGCGATTCCGGGAAAATCGCCCAGGGGCCGCGTGATCACCGGGTGAACCCGGGTGAAACCCTGGCGATGATCGCCGTGCGTTATCAGGTGTCCCCGGCCACCTTGCGCAGCGCCAACAACCTGAAAACCGACGAGCTGAAAATCGGTCAGACCCTGACCATTCCCGGCACCGAACTGGCATCCAAAGAATGAATCAGGCCGTGATCAACAGCGCTCGCATCGAGCTGCTCAGCCCGCGACTGGCGAACCAGATTGCCGCCGGCGAGGTGGTCGAGCGCCCGGCTTCGGTGATCAAGGAGTTGCTGGAAAACAGCCTCGATTCCGGCGCCAAACGCATTGATGTCGATGTCGAGCAGGGCGGCGTCAAGCTGCTGCGGGTGCGCGACGATGGCAGCGGCATTTCTGCCGATGACCTGCCGCTGGCCCTGGCCCGTCACGCCACCAGCAAGATCCGCAACCTGGAAGACCTTGAGCGGGTGATGAGCCTCGGGTTCCGTGGTGAGGCACTCGCCTCGATCAGCTCCGTGGCACGCTTGACCCTGACGTCCCGCACCCGTGATGCCGATCAGGCCTGGCAGGTCGAAACCGAAGGCCGGGACATGGCGCCCCGCGTGCAGCCAGCCGCTCATCCGGTGGGCACCTCCGTAGAAGTGCGGGATCTGTTCTTCAACACCCCGGCGCGGCGCAAGTTTCTCAAAACCGAAAAAACCGAATTCGATCACCTGCAAGAAGTGATCAAGCGTCTGGCCCTGGCGCGCTTCGACGTGGCGTTCCATTTGCGCCACAACGGCAAAACCATCCTCAGCCTGCATGAAGCCCATGACGACGCGGCCCGCGCCCGGCGTGTGGCGGCGATCTGCGGTTCGGGGTTCCTGGAGCAGGCGCTGCCGATCGAAATCGAGCGCAACGGCCTGCATTTGTGGGGCTGGGTGGGCTTGCCGACCTTCAACCGCAGCCAGGCGGACTTGCAGTATTTCTTCGTCAACGGCCGCGCCGTTCGCGACAAACTGGTGGCCCACGCGGTGCGCCAGGCCTATCGCGACGTGCTGTTCAATGGTCGGCACCCGACTTTCGTGCTGTTTTTCGAAGTCGATCCGGCCGGTGTCGACGTCAACGTGCACCCGACCAAACACGAAGTGCGCTTCCGTGACGGGCGCATGGTCCACGATTTCCTCTACGGCACCTTGCACCGTGCCTTGGGCGATGTGCGACCGGATGATCATCTGGCGGCACCGGTGGCGACCGCCATCGTTCGTCCGAGCGGCCTCGAGGCCGGTGAATTCGGTCCGCAAGGCGAAATGCGCCTGGCGGCCAATGCGCTGCTGGAGCAGCCTCAAGCGCAACCGTCGTTCAACACGCCGGCGGGCTCGGGCGCTGGTGCCGGTTATCAGTATCAATACACGCCGCGTCCTCAGTCCGGCGTGCCTGTGGCTGAAGCCCAGGCGGCTTACCGTGAGTTTTTTGCGCCGCTGCCGGAAGCCAATGCTGTCGCGCTGCCGGCCGGTCAGGACGATATTCCACCGTTGGGTTACGCATTGGCGCAACTCAAGGGCATCTACATCCTTTCGGAAAACGCCCAAGGCCTGGTATTGGTGGACATGCACGCCGCTCATGAGCGGATCATGTACGAACGCCTGAAAGTCGCCATGGCCAGCGAAGGCCTGAGCGGTCAACCGCTGTTGGTTCCGGAATCGTTGGCGGTGAGCGAGCGCGAAGGCGATTGCGCCGAAGAAAACGTCGCGTGGTTCCAGCGTCTGGGCTTTGAGTTGCAGCGTCTCGGCCCGGAAACACTGGCCATTCGACAGATTCCGGCTTTGCTCAAGCAGGCGGAAGCCAATCGATTGGTTAGCGACGTGCTGGCGGATCTGATGGAATATGGCACCAGTGACCGGATTCAGGCGCACCTGAACGAATTGCTTGGCACCATGGCCTGCCACGGCGCGATTCGGGCGAATCGGCGTCTGGCCCTGCCGGAAATGAACGGTCTGCTGCGTGACATGGAAAACACCGAGCGCAGCGGTCAATGCAACCATGGCCGACCGACCTGGACCCAATTGGGCCTGGACGATCTGGACAAACTGTTCCTGCGCGGTCGTTGATGAGCCAGCTCCCTCCTGCGATTTTCCTGATGGGCCCGACCGCAGCGGGCAAGACCGACCTGGCCATCGAGCTGACCAAAGTCCTGCCTTGCGAGCTGATCAGTGTTGATTCGGCGCTGGTCTATCGCGGCATGGACATCGGCACCGCCAAGCCCTCGAAAGAGATTCTGGCCGAATTTCCCCATCGTCTGATCGATATTCTTGACCCGGCAGAGAGCTATTCCGCCGCAGATTTCCGCCGTGACGCCCTCGAAGCGATGGCCGACATCACCGCGCGGGGCAAAATTCCGCTGCTGGTGGGCGGCACAATGCTCTATTACAAGGCTTTGGTCGAAGGCCTGGCGGACATGCCAGCGGCCGATCCTGAAGTGCGCGCGCAGATCGAAGAAGAAGCTGCACGCCTTGGCTGGCAAGCCCTGCACGACCAATTGGCGATCATCGACCCGGAATCGGCAGCGCGTATTCACCCGAACGATCCGCAGCGACTCAGTCGAGCGCTGGAAGTTTATCGTGTCAGCGGTCAGAGCATGACCGAGCTTAGACTGAGACAATCTGCGCAAAGTACTGAAGCAGCCGCTTCGGGACTGCAACAATTGCCCTATACTGTCGCGAACTTGGCCATTGCTCCGGCAAATCGTCAGGTACTGCACGAGCGAATTAAACAAAGATTCACTTTAATGTTGGAACAGGGATTCATCGACGAGGTCGTAGCCCTGCGTAAGCGAAGTGACCTGCATTCCGGGTTGCCGTCTATACGTGCAGTAGGCTACCGACAAGTCTGGGACTACCTGGATGGCAAGCTGACGCAAGCCGAGATGCAGGAGCGTGGAATCATTGCCACGCGCCAATTGGCAAAACGTCAGTTCACCTGGCTGCGCAGTTGGGCTGATTTACACTGGTTGGACAGCCTGAATTGCGACAATCTGCCGCGCGCCTTGAAATACCTGGGGACCATCTCCATATTGAGCTGAGTCCTTGCAATTGCCGTCTATCCTTGGGGGTGTGACGGCCACAAGCCATCTGTTTACCTATTTTTTATATTGAATCCTTAAAGGAGTGCGGCACATGTCAAAAGGGCATTCGCTACAAGACCCTTACTTGAATACTTTACGTAAAGAGAAAGTTGGGGTGTCCATCTACCTGGTCAACGGGATCAAACTGCAAGGCACGATCGAGTCTTTCGACCAGTTCGTTATCCTGCTGAAGAACACCGTCAGCCAGATGGTTTACAAACACGCTATCTCTACAGTGGTGCCGGTTCGTCCAATTCGTCTGCCTAGCGCAACCGAATCCGAAGCAGGCGACGCTGAGCCAGGTAACGCCTGATAGGAGTCTCCTTTGTTCTTTGAGCGCCACGGTGGTGGTGAGCGAGTGATCCTCGTTCACTTGGATGGACAGGACCCTGAGGCGCGCGAAGATCCGCAGGAGTTTCAGGAATTGGCTAATTCGGCCGGCGCCGAGACCGTTGCGTTTTTTAACGTGCCGCGTCATCGGCCAACCGCCAAATTCCTGATCGGTAGCGGCAAGGTCGAGGAACTGCGCGACCTGGTCCATGCCGAAGAAGCCGATCTGGTGATCTTCAATCACACGCTTACGCCCAGTCAGGAACGTAACCTCGAACGTGTTTTCGAGTGTCGCGTGATCGACCGTACCGGTCTGATTCTCGATATTTTCGCCCAGCGCGCCCGTACCCATGAAGGCAAGCTCCAGGTAGAACTGGCCCAGCTTGACCACATGAGCACCCGGCTGGTTCGTGGCTGGACTCACCTTGAGCGTCAAGGTGGCGGTATCGGCATGCGTGGCCCGGGTGAAACCCAGCTGGAGACCGACCGTCGCTTGCTGCGGGTTCGCCTGCGACAGATCAAGGGCCGACTGGAAAAAGTGCGCAGCCAGCGCGAACAGTCGCGACGTGGCCGTACGCGTGCGGATATCCCTACCGTGTCTTTGGTGGGGTATACCAACGCCGGCAAATCCACGCTCTTCAATAACGTGACGAAATCCGACGTGTACGCGGCTGACCAGTTGTTTGCCACGCTGGACCCGACCTTGCGCCGTCTGGAGCTGGCCGACCTGGGGCCGATTGTCCTGGCCGACACCGTGGGTTTCATTCGTCACTTGCCCCACAAGCTGGTCGAGGCATTTCGGTCTACGCTCGAAGAGTCGAGCAACTCCGACCTGCTGTTGCACGTGATCGATGCGGCCGAACCGGATCGCATGTTGCAGATCGAGCAGGTGATGGTGGTGCTGGGCGAGATTGGTGCCCAGGACTTGCCGATCCTCGAGGTCTATAACAAACTCGATTTGCTTGAAGGCGTTGAGCCACAGATCCAGCGCGACGAAAGCGGCAAGCCTCAACGGGTCTGGTTGTCGGCGCGTGATGGCAGTGGTCTGGAATTGCTCGAACAAGCCATTGCCGAGTTGCTGGGCAGTGAGATGTTTATCGGTACCTTGCGCTTGCCGCAACGATTCGCTCGACTGCGTGCGCAGTTCTTCGAACTCGGGGCGGTACAGAAAGAAGAACACGACGAAGAAGGTGTCAGCTTGCTGGCCGTTCGATTGCCGCGCTCGGAGCTCAATCGGCTGGTCAGCCGTGAAGGCGTTGTGCCGACAGAGTTCATCGAACAACACACTTTGCAATAAAAGCCTGAGAAAGCGGTTGTGCCGCGGTGACAGGCATTCTGTAGCATTGGTCGGCGCGCCGTGGGTGCGTCTTTGCTTTATCAGATGGAGAGCGCTATGGCTTGGAATGAGCCGGGTGGCAACTCGAATAATCAGGATCCTTGGGGTGGCAAGCGTCGCAATAACGGCGACCGCAAGGGACCACCGGATCTCGACGAGGCCTTCCGAAAGCTGCAGGAAAGCCTGAATGGGTTGTTCGGTGGTGGTAAGAAACGCGGTGATGACGGCGGTGGTCCGGGCAAGAGTGGCGGCTTTGGCGGCCTGCTCGGCATCGGCCTGGTCGTGTTGGCGGCAGTGTGGCTGTACAGCGCGGTCTATGTAGTCGACGAGCAGGAGCAAGCCGTGGTGCTGCGCTTCGGCAAGTACTACGAAACCGTCGGCCCGGGTCTGAACATCTATTTCCCGCCGATCGATCGCAAGTACCTGGAAAACGTCACGCGTGAGCGTGCGTACACCAAGCAGGGTCAAATGCTGACTGAAGACGAAAACATCGTCGAAGTACCGCTGACCGTGCAGTACAAGATCAGCAACCTGCAGGACTTCGTGCTGAGCGTCGATCAGCCGGAAATCAGCCTGCAGCACGCGACCGAAAGTGCCTTGCGCCATGTGGTGGGTTCCACCGCGATGGACCAGGTGCTGACCGAAGGTCGTGAATTGATGGCCAGCGAGATCAAGGAGCGTCTGCAACGCTTCATGGACACCTATCGCACCGGCATCACCGTCACCCAGGTCAACGTACAGAGCGCAGCGGCACCGCGTGAAGTACAGGAAGCCTTCGATGACGTGATCCGCGCCCGTGAAGACGAGCAGCGTTCGCGCAACCAGGCTGAAACCTATGCCAACGGCGTCGTGCCGGAAGCCCGTGGTCAGGCCCAGCGCATCATCGAAGATGCCAACGGCTACCGTGACGAAACTGTCTCGCGCGCCAAGGGTGAGGCCGATCGCTTCACCAAACTGGTCGCCGAGTACCGCAAGGCACCTGAAGTCACCCGCCAGCGTCTGTACCTGGACACCATGCAGGAAGTCTTCAGCAGCACCAGCAAGGTTCTCGTGACCGGCAACAAGAATGGCCAGAGCAATCTGCTGTACTTGCCGCTGGACAAGATGGTCGAAAGTGGTCGCAACACCAGCACTTCGGTGACCGGTGCGGCAGCCACCAGCAATGAAGCGAATGCACGTGCGGCAGCTGATCTGCAGCAACAGCCTGCACGTACCAGGGAGAGTCGCTGATGAGCAATAAATCGCTGATCGCCCTTATTGTCGGCGTCGTCGTGGCGATCGCAGCCTGGAACTGCTTCTACATCGTGGCTCAGACCGAGCGTGCGGTGTTGCTGCAGTTCGGTCGCGTGGTTCAGACCGATGTTCAGCCGGGCCTGCATGTGAAAGTGCCTTACGTTAACCAGGTGCGCAAGTTCGACTCGCGCCTGATGACGCTGGATGCGCCGACACAACGCTTCCTGACGCTGGAAAAGAAAGCAGTCATGGTCGATGCCTACGCCAAGTGGCGCGTGAAGGACGCTGAGCGTTACTACACCGCGACTTCCGGCCTCAAGCAGATTGCTGACGAGCGTCTTTCCCGTCGTCTGGAATCGGGCCTGCGTGACCAGTTTGGTAAGCGCACGCTGCACGAAGTGGTGTCTGGTGAGCGCGATGCGCTGATGACCGATATCACCGCTTCGCTGAACAAGATGGCGGAAAAAGAGCTGGGCATCGAAGTGGTCGATGTTCGCGTCAAGGCCATCGATCTGCCGAAAGAAGTAAACCGCAGTGTGTTCGAGCGTATGAGCTCCGAGCGTGAACGTGAAGCTCGCGAGCACCGCGCCAAGGGTAACGAGCTGGCAGAAGGCATTCGTGCCGACGCCGATCGTCAACGCCGCGTGCTGCTGGCTGAAGCCTATCGTGAATCCGAAGAGGTTCGCGGTGATGGTGATGCCCAGGCCGCTGCGATCTACTCCAAGGCCTACGGCCAGGATCAGGAGTTCTACGGTTTCTACCGTAGCCTGCGTGCCTACCGTGAAAGCTTCGCGAACAAATCCGACGTCATGGTCCTGGACCCAAGCAGCGACTTCTTCCGTTACCTGGAAAAAGCCAAGCCTTGATACGACGTTGACCTGAATCATCCCCCGCCTGGCGGCTAAAGCCTCGGGCGGGGTGATCCTTTGGGAAAACGTGTGTATGATGCGGCAGCCGGGAAATTCCCGGCTTTTTTGCGTCTGCACGTTTGATTGCTGTTGTTTATGCAGGCGCCCGAGTTGAATGACTCGACAGGTTTTTCGAGGAAAGTGATTGGCGAAGCTTATTTTCAGGCTTTTCGCCGCGTTGTTTATGGGTGGCTTGTAAACAAAGCCGATCATTTTCTGCTTCACTCAAGGCTCGCCCATAGGCTTGCCGCCCGGACCATAGGGGAATGGCGTAATGGCAACGGTAGACCGCTGGCTGCTGCCAGATGGCATCGAAGAAGTACTGCCACCGGAAGCGGCGCGCATTGAAGTCGCGCGTCGTCAGGTGTTGGATCTGTTCCAGAGCTGGGGTTACGAGTTTGTCGTGACTCCCCATATCGAGTACCTGGAATCCTTGCTGACCGGCGCGGGCCAGGACCTCGATCTGCGTACCTTCAAGGTCATCGACCCGCAATCGGGCCGGCAGATGGGTTTCCGTGCCGACATCACGCCGCAAGTGGCGCGCATCGATGCGCATACCCTGCGTCGCGAAGGTCCGAGCCGTCTGTGCTATGCCGGCAGCGTACTGCACGCTCAGCCACGCGCCTTGTCGTCCTCGCGCAGCCCGATTCAACTGGGCGCCGAGTTGTACGGCGATGCCAGCCCGAGCAGCGACGTGGAAGTCATCAGCCTGATGCTGGCCATGCTGCAACTGGCCGACGTGCCGGAAGTGCACATGGACCTCGGTCATGTCGGCATCTACCGTGGCCTGGCCCGCGCGGCCGGTTTGTCCGGTGAAGTTGAACAACAGTTGTTCGATGCGTTGCAACGCAAGGCCATCGACGAGGTCATTACCTTGACCGAAGGTTTGCCTGCCGATCTGTCGGGCATGCTGCGTGCGTTGGTCGATTTGTGTGGCGGCCGTGAAGTGTTGAGCGCTGCTCGCGAGCGTCTGGCGAATGCGCCGGCGCCGGTTTTGGCGGCACTGGACGATTTGCTGGCGATTGCCGAGCGTTTGTCCGTGCGTTTCCCGGAACTGCCGCTGTATTTCGACCTGGGCGAGTTGCGCGGCTACCACTACCACACCGGTGTGGTGTTCGCGGTGTTCGTGCCGGGCGTTGGTCAGTCCATCGCTCAGGGCGGTCGTTACGACGACATCGGCGCTGACTTCGGTCGCGCTCGTCCGGCAACCGGCTTCTCTACCGATTTGAAAACCCTGGTGACCCTGGGGCGTGCTGAAATCGAGCTACCGTCTGGCGGTATCTGGATGCCTGACAGTACGGATGCAGCACTCTGGCAGCAGGTTTGCCAGTTGCGCAGTGAGGGTCAGCGTGTCGTTCAGGCATTGCCTGGGCAACCTTTGGCCGCCGCCCGTGAAGCGGACTGCGACCGGCAATTGATTCAGCAGAACGGGCTTTGGCAAGTATCGCCACTGGCTTCTTGAGTTTTCCTGCCGGCCCTTGGCCGGCACCAAGTTTGCGCGAATGAGGACAAGTGTTATGGGTAAGAATGTCGTAGTCCTGGGCACCCAATGGGGTGATGAGGGCAAAGGCAAGATCGTTGATCTGCTGACCGAACATGCTGCCGCCGTAGTGCGCTATCAGGGTGGCCACAACGCTGGTCACACCCTGGTGATCGATGGCGAAAAAACCGTCTTGCACCTGATCCCGTCGGGCGTGCTGCGCGAAGGCGTGCAGTGCCTGATCGGTAACGGCGTGGTGGTTGCACCTGACGCTCTGCTGCGGGAAATCATCAAGCTGGAAGAGAAAGGCGTACCGGTGCGTGAGCGTCTGCGTATCAGCCCGTCCTGCCCGCTGATCCTGTCCTTCCACGTTGCGCTGGACCAGGCCCGTGAAAAGGCCCGTGGCGAGCTGAAGATCGGTACGACCGGTCGCGGCATCGGCCCAGCCTACGAAGACAAGGTTGCGCGTCGTGGCCTGCGTGTCGGCGACCTGCTCAACATGCCGCGCTTTGAAGACAAGCTGCGTGAACTGGTGGATTACCACAACTTCATGCTGGTGGGTTACTACAAAGAGCCGGCCATCGAGTTCGAAAAGACCCTGGCCGAATGCAAAGAATACGCTGAGCTGCTCAAGCCGCTGATGCTGGACGTGACGGCCGAGCTGCACGACCTGCGTCGCGCCGGCAAAGACATCATGTTTGAAGGCGCCCAAGGTTCGTTGCTGGACATCGACCACGGTACCTACCCGTACGTGACCAGCTCTAACACCACCGCTGGCGGCGTTGCTACCGGTTCGGGTGTTGGCCCGATGTTCCTCGACTACATCCTGGGCATCACCAAGGCTTACACCACGCGTGTAGGTTCGGGTCCGTTCCCGACTGAACTGTTCGACGAAGTCGGTGCACACCTGGCCAAACAAGGTCACGAGTTCGGTGCGACTACCGGCCGTGCCCGTCGTTGTGGCTGGTTTGACGCTGTTATCCTGCGTCGCGCTATCGATGTGAACAGCATCTCGGGCATCTGCCTGACCAAGCTGGACGTACTCGACGGTCTGGAAACCATCAACATCTGCGTCGGCTACAAAGATGCCGAAGGTAACGCTGTTGCCCCGACTGACGCTGATAGCTACGTGGGTCTGCAGCCTGTGTACGAAGAAGTGCCGGGCTGGACCGAGTCGACCGTGGGTGCCAAAGCCCTGGAAGAGCTGCCAGCTAACGCACGCGCCTACATCAAACGCGTCGAAGAGCTGATCGGTGCGCCGATCGACATTATTTCGACGGGCCCGGACCGCAACGAAACCATCGTTCTGCGTCACCCGTTCGCTTAATAAGTCGTTGATGTAAAAAACAAAGGGCCCTTAATCGGGCCCTTTGTCGTTTATGCCTGTTGGACGGCATGACCTTTGCTGTGATCTTCATTAAGAGCGCGTCTTCTGGCGTGCCATCAATTTAATGGCGTCAATGCAGAGGGATATCAAGTGTCGGCGGTTCTCTCATTGTTACAAAGCCGTCTATTGCGGCCTGTGTTCGTTACCCTTGGTATCGCCCTTTTGGTGCAGGTGCTGGTGGCTGTTGCTCTGACGCGGAGCACAGTGACTGCGCTGGAAGCTGATTTAGGTGTGCGCCTGGGTGCCGACAGTCAAAAACTTTCCGGCGAGCTGGAGCAGGCGGGACGCGAAGTCACGTCGAGCCTCGACAACCTCTCCACCAGCACGCGTCAGCGCCTCACGGCCGGTTTGTCCTCGCGGCTGAAGGACGAGCAGGTGCAGCTGCGTGCGACCCTGGAAAAGGACCTGAAGGACTCCGCCAATGATATGGCGCAGCTTCTTGCTTCCGTCGCGCCCCGCGCCATGTGGGACAGTGACGTTCCCACCCTGTCCGAATTCGCCCGCCGGGCCCAGCGCAATCCCAACGTGTTGTTCGTGATCTATGACGACGCAACGGGGCAGCACCTGACGCGCTACCTCAACCGCGAAAACCCGATCAACAAGGCCCTTCTGGAGAAAGGTCAGGGCGAGCGTGCGCTGGATAAAGTGCTGGATGCGGCGAAAAACGATCCATCGGTCTACTACGTCGAAGCTTCGATCAACCCTAATGGCGTGGAAATCGGCAAAGTGTTGATGGGTGTCTCCACCGCCTCGGTTGAAACCGATCTGGTGGCGCTGGACAAGCGTTTCTCGGCACTGATCTCCAGTAGTGATCAACTGGTCGGCGACAGTCTCAAGGGCGCGGCGGCTGATAGCGCCACGGCGATGCGGGCGCGTCTGACGTCTGCTCAGTCCACCGCTTCGGAAATGAAAGCCAACACCACCAGCACCGTGCAGGAAGCCGCGGCGACCTTGCGCTGGCGCATCGGTATGGGCCTGGCACTGGTCGGTTGCGGTGTGCTGCTGTTGCTGGCGGTCGTTTTGGGTCGGCGTGTAGTCAATCGCTTGAAGCTGCTGATTGCCGCGATGGACGACCTGGCGGCGGGCGAGGGCGACCTGACCAAGCGCGTGCAGATCAACAGCAAGGACGAAATCGGCGACATGGCCTCGGCGGTCAATCGCTTTGTGGATAAGTTGCAGCCGATCGTGCGCGAAGCGGGCGATGTGGCCCAGCGTACTGGCGTGGAAATCGGCGCCATGACCCTGCGTAACGCCGGTGCCGATGCGGCGGCGGGCATGCAGCGTGACGAAGTGGCCGAAAGTTTGCGCGCCTTGTCGCAAATGGCTGATGAGGCCCAATCTGAAAGCCACGCCATGCAGGCAGCCTTGAAGCAAGTGGTGGATATCCGTTCGGCCACCGATGAAAACACCCGGACCTCGGCGAAGGTCGGCAGCCTGATCGAAGCGTTGGCCGGGCAAGTCGATACCGGCGCGAAAGTCATCGAGCGACTGGCGCAGCAAAGTGAGCAGATTGAAGTGGTGCTGACCGTGATTCACGGGATCGCCGAGCAAACCAACCTGCTGGCACTGAACGCTGCCATCGAAGCGGCGCGTGCCGGTGAGACAGGTCGCGGCTTTGCCGTAGTGGCGGACGAAGTGCGGGCACTGGCGAGCAAGACCCAGAGTTCCACGGGCGACATTCAGGCGCACATCGTGGCGTTGCAGCAAGGTGCGCGTGAGGCGGTGGAAGTGATCGGCCAGGCCGGGCGTCAGGCCAGCGAGGGTTTGCTGGTGTTGCGTGACAGTGCGCAGTTGCAGCAATCGGTGCAGGTGTCGGTCGAGCAGGTGCATGCTGCGATAGGTCTGGCGACGCAAGCAGCGGCTCATCAAGCGCAAGGTGCGCAAGCGGTGCGGGGTCGGGTTGAAACCATTCATGCGCAGGCTGAGAAGGCGGCTCAGGCGGTGGTGGAAACCACGGCCAGCGGCAAAGTGCTGGATGGCCTGGCGGCGCAGTTGAAGGCGAGCCTGGGGCAGTTCAGGGCTTAAGATTTGTATTGGCGGGTCTGACGCCTTCGCGGGCAAGCCTCGCTCCTACTTGGATTACGCGATCCATTGTAGGAGCGAGCGGTGCGGCGATCCGACTTGCCCGCGAAGCTTTTCAACGGCTCAAATACATCCGGGTTGTTAACAGGTACACGGGCAACCCCGACACCAATATCAACAACGCCGCATAAGGCGCCGCCGCCGCAAACTCCACATTCGCGGTATGCGCCCAAACCTCTGTCGCCAGCGTATTGAGCCCGGTCGGACTCAGTAGCAGCGTCGCCGTCAGCTCCTTCATCGCATCCAGAAACACCAGCGCAAACGCCGCGCCCAGCGCCGGGAAGATGATCGGCAGCGTCACCCGGCAAAACGCGCTGAACGACGAGGCGCCCAGCGTTCGAGCCGCCTCTTCCAGCTGCGGAGCGGCCTTGTTCAGTGCCGTGCGAATCGGTGCCTGCGCCAACGGTAGAAACAGCAGCGCATAAGCGATCAGCAGCAACGCCGACGTTTGGTACAGCGCCGGCACATAGTGCAGGGCGAAATACACCAGCGTCAGCGCAATCACCAGCCCTGGCAGTGCATGCAACAAGTACGGCAAGCGCTCGGCCCAGATCGCCAGTTGGCCTTTGTAGCGCACCACCAGCAGTCCCACAGGCACCGCCAGCACCAGGCACAGCGCGGCGCCACCCAGCGAAAGCGCAAGGGACGACAGCAGCGCCTCGCTGATCGCCGCCACCGGAAACGCTGCCGACGAACCTACCGCCAGCCAGTACACCAGCATCCCCAGTGGAATGCCGCTGCCGATGATCGCCAGTGCCAGACAGTAAATCTGCCCAAGGGTCGCCCAAGGTCCCAGCTGCACCTGTTCCGCCTGTCGCGCCGCGCCCTGGCCGGTGCGCACGTGCCGCCCCTTGCCGCGGGCTCGCAGCTCAAGCCACAACAGCATCAGGCACAGCGCGAGCAAAACAGCGGAAAGCATCGCTGCATTGGCATTGCTGAATTCCAGTTCGAATTGCTGATAGATCGCCGTGGTGAACGTCTGCAAGCCAATAATCGACAGCGCGCCGAACTCAACGAGCATGTGCAATGCGATCAGCAGCGAACCGGCGAGCAGCGACGGCCACAGCAGAGGCAGGGTGATCCTGAAAAACACGCCCCAGCGATTCTGCCCGAGCGTGCGCGCGGACTCTTCAAGCGAGGGATCGAGATTGCGCAGGGTCGCTGCCACCGGCAGAAAAATCAGTGGGTACTTGGACAGGGTCATCACCAGAATCGCCCCGCCCAAACCCTCGAAGTGCGCGCTCAGCGAGACCCAGGTAAAGCTGCTGACAAACGCCGGCACCGCAAACGGCAAGCACAGGATCACGCCCCACAATCGACGGCCTGGCAGATTGCTGCGTTCCAGCAGCCAGGCCAGCGACAAACCGATCACGCCACAGGCGACCGTTACGCCGACCATCAGCTCCAGGGTGTTGCGCAGCAAGCCAAACACGTAGGGCCGCCACAGCAAATGCAGTGCCTGGGCCCAACCGGCCTGCCAGGTCTTGAGCCCGACATACACCAGCGGCAATACGCTGAGCAGTACCAACAGCAAAACCGGCAGCAGCAGCCAGATCGACGGCCGCTTGCGCCGTGGCACGTAGCTTCCGCGCACGGCTGGGGCAGATAGCGGTGCGCTCATCAGTTCAAGCCAACGTCGCGTTCCAGGTCCAGGGCTTCTTCGGCGTTGCCGAGGTCGGCTGGCGTGACTTTCGGTGCTTCAAGCTCGCTGAACGGCTTGAGGCCGCGATCCGATTCCATGCCTTTGTGCAGCGGGTATTCGGCGGTGGTCTGGGTGATCACGCGCTGACCTTCTTCGCTGGCCATGTAGGCGAGGAATTGCTGAGCTTCTTTTGGATGTTTGCTGGACTTCAGCACGGCTGCACTGGAAACGGTGATCAACCCGCCGACGTCGCCGCCAGTGAAGTAATGCAGTTTCGAGTCGAGCTGGCCTTTTTCGCGTTGCAGGGCGAACCAGTAGTAGTTGTTCACCAGCACGGTCGCGACTTCGCCGTTCTCCACGGCTTTCAGGGCGACCATGTTGTTGCTGTAGGTCTTGCCGAATGCGCGCAAGCCGGTCAGCCATTCTTCAGCTGCATCCATGCCGTGCACTTTGATGATTGCCACGGCCTGTTCCTGGAACGCGCCGCTGGTGGGCACGAAGCCAACCTTGCCTTGCCATTTCGGGTCGGAGAATTCCATCACCGATTTGGGCAGGTCTTTTTCATCGATCAGTTTGGGGTTGAACGCAACCACGCGGACTCGTGCGGTGATGCCGATCCAGGTGCCATTGCCGGCGACGTAGTCTTTTGGCAGCACGGCGAGGGTGGCTGCGTCGGTTTGTGCCAGCAAGCCTTGCTCGCCGAGTTTGTTCAGCGGTGGCGATTCTTCGGTGTAGATCACGTCGGCCGGGGAACGATCGCCTTCTTCGACGACCTGGCTGGCAAGCTGGTTGCTGCTGCCTTTGCGCACGTTGACGTGGATGCCGGTCTTGGCTTCGAAAGCTTTGGCGACGGCGTCGCCGACTTCCTTGTGTTGACCGTTATAGAGTGTCAGGGAAACTGGATCAGCAGCCTGGGTGAGGGGGGTAGCGAGTGCCAGGCCGAGCAGGGTGATGGTCAGGCCGCGGCGCAGGGTATTTCGAAACGTCATTCGCAGGGTTCCTCACTGTCGCATTGCAAAAACTTGAAACAATGATAAACGATATTGTTTCTCAAGTGCGCCTTGCGGAGTGTGGCCTGACTCCTGTAGGAGCGAGCCTGCTCGCGATGGACGTGAACGATGACGCGTGCTGTCTGGCTAAACGGGGCGCCTGTGAGTTCATCGCGAGCAGGCTCGCTCCTACAGGGGTTGTGTGGTTTTTCGAATGCCAGAAACGCAAAAACCCGCTTTCGCGGGTTTTTGTGAAATTCCAGAGCAAGCTCTGAAATTTGAATTGGTGCCCAGAAGAAGACTCGAACTTCCACGACCGTAAGGTCACCAGCACCTGAAGCTGGCGTGTCTACCAATTTCACCATCTGGGCATAATCTTCAGCGTTGCCGCTGTTGATGTGGCGCACTATACGGAGAGCAGTTTGATCTGTAAACCCCTGATTTGGTTTTAATAAATCAGAACCGTAGAATGCAAAAAACCCGCTTTCGCGGGTTTTTGTGCGAGCCTTGAAATTGATCTAATCTCAAGCTCTGAATTGGTGCCCAGAAGAAGACTCGAACTTCCACGACCTTGCGGTCACCAGCACCTGAAGCTGGCGTGTCTACCAATTTCACCATCTGGGCAGTATCGGCAACGTCTCCGTCGTCGATGGCGCGCACTATACGGAGCGTCTTTTTAACTGTAAACCCCCAGCGTCAAAAAAACCTGGAAAATTTTACCAGCGGCATTTAAATCAGCTTTGCGCTGTCGATAAAGGGCTTTAGATGGGCTCTCGTAGCCTGAAATTTCCCGTTTCATTACGCCTATGCCAAACTAACCCGCATATAGACAAGGTGAAAACTCTCTAATGGCCGATTGGCAGTCCCTCGATCCCGAGGCCGCTCGTGAAGCGGAAAAATATGAAAACCCTATTCCTAGCCGCGAACTGATCCTTCAGCACCTTGCTGATCGGGGTTCGCCTGCTAACCGCGAGCAACTGGTCGAAGAGTTTGGTCTGATCACAGAAGACCAGATCGAAGCCCTGCGCCGCCGCCTGCGCGCCATGGAGCGCGACGCTCAACTCATCTATACCCGTCGTGGCACGTATGCGCCGGTGGACAAGCTCGACCTGATCCTGGGCCGCATCAGCGGTCACCGTGACGGCTTCGGCTTCCTGGTCCCGGACGACGGCAGTGACGACCTGTTCATGAGCCCGGCGCAAATGCGTCTGGTGTTCGATGGCGACCGTGCGCTGGCCCGTGTTTCCGGTCTGGACCGTCGCGGTCGTCGCGAAGGCATGATCGTCGAAGTGGTCTCCCGCGCTCACGAAACCATCGTCGGTCGTTACTTCGAAGAGGGCGGTATCGGCTTCGTGGTGGCGGACAATCCGAAGATCCAGCAAGAAGTGCTGGTTACGCCGGGCCGCAATGCCAACGCCAAAGTCGGTCAGTTCGTCGAAGTGAAGATCACTCACTGGCCGACGCCACGCTTCCAGCCGCAAGGCGACGTGGTCGAAGTCGTGGGCAACTACATGGCGCCGGGCATGGAAATCGATGTCGCCCTGCGCACTTACGATATTCCGCACGTCTGGCCTGAAGCGGTCTTGAAAGAAGCCGCCAAGCTCAAGCCGGAAGTTGAAGAAAAAGACAAAGAGAAGCGCATCGACCTGCGCCATCTGCCGTTCGTGACCATCGACGGTGAAGATGCGCGCGACTTCGATGACGCGGTCTACTGCGAAGCCAAACCGGGCAAGCTGCGCCTGTTCTCCGGTGGCTGGAAGTTGTACGTGGCGATTGCCGACGTTTCCAGCTACGTGAAAATCGGTTCCGCGCTGGACAACGAATCCCAGGTTCGCGGCAACTCCGTTTACTTCCCGGAGCGCGTAGTGCCGATGCTGCCTGAGCAGCTGTCCAACGGCCTGTGCTCGCTGAATCCACATGTCGATCGTCTGGCCATGGTCTGCGAGATGACCATCTCCAAATCCGGCGAGATGACCGACTACTGCTTCTACGAAGCAGTGATTCACTCCCATGCCCGTCTGACCTATAACAAGGTCAGCACCATGCTGGAAACGCCGAAAGTTACCGAGGCTCGCCAGCTTCGCGGCGAATACACCGACGTTCTGCCACACCTCAAGCAGCTGTATTCGCTGTACAAGGTGCTGTTGGCGGCCCGTCATGTGCGTGGCGCGATCGATTTCGAAACGCAGGAAACCCGGATCATCTTCGGTTCCGAGCGCAAGATTGCCGAAATCCGTCCGACCGTGCGTAACGATGCACACAAGCTGATCGAGGAATGCATGCTGGCGGCCAACGTGGCCACTGCCGAATTCCTGAAGAAGCACGAAATTCCTGCGCTGTATCGCGTCCACGATGGTCCGCCACCGGAGCGTCTGGAAAAACTGCGCGCCTTCCTTGGTGAACTCGGCCTGTCCCTGCACAAAGGCAAGGACGGCCCGTCGCCGAAGGATTACCAGGCCTTGCTGGCAAGCATCAAGGATCGTCCGGATTTCCACCTGATCCAGACCGTCATGCTGCGTTCGCTGAGTCAGGCGGTGTACAGCGCTGATAACCAGGGCCACTTCGGCCTGAATTACGAAGCCTATACCCACTTCACTTCGCCGATCCGCCGCTACCCGGACTTGCTCACGCATCGGGCGATCCGCAGCGTCATTCATTCGAAAATGGACACCCCGCACGTTCGCCGTGCTGGCGCGATGACCATTCCGAAGGCGCGCATCTATCCGTACGACGAAGCCGCGCTGGAGCAGCTCGGCGAGCAGTGCTCGATGAGCGAGCGCCGTGCCGACGAAGCGACCCGCGACGTGGTGAACTGGCTCAAGTGCGAGTTCATGAAAGACCGCGTGGGCGAGTCGTTCCCGGGTGTGATCACCGCCGTGACCGGTTTTGGCCTGTTCGTCGAGCTGACCGATATCTACGTCGAAGGCCTGGTGCACGTCACCGCGCTGCCGGGCGATTACTACCACTTCGATCCTGTGCATCACCGCCTCGCCGGTGAGCGCACCGGTCGTAGCTTCCGCCTTGGCGACACCGTTGAAGTGCGCGTGATGCGCGTCGACCTCGACGAGCGCAAGATCGACTTCGAGATGGCTGAAAAAACCATCAGCGCGCCGATCGGCCGCAAGAAGCGCGGGCATGAAACGGCTGCTCCTGCGGCCAAAACCGCCGCAGAACCGGCGCCGGCGAAAACCGGCCGTCGTCCTGCTAAGGAAAAGGCTGTCGAGGCCTATCGCCCGAGCGATGCCGCGGCGAAAAACGCCGAGCTGCGCAAAAGCCGTGAACTGAAGCAGGCGTTGCTGTCTGAAGCGAAAAGCGGTGGTAAAGCGGCGTCTGGGGGAAAGACCGGACGGTCGGCGCCTGACAAGGCCACCGGCAGCAAGCCAAGCAAACACCGTAAAGGCCCGCCAAAAGCGGGCTCGGCCCCAGCCAAAAGCGGCGGGGCGCGTAAACCTAAGGCCAAGTCATGAGTCAGTTGGAAAAAATCTACGGCGTGCATGCGGTAGAAGCATTGCTGCGTCACCACCCGAAACGCGTCAAGCAGATCTGGCTGGCGGAAGGCCGCAGTGATCCGCGGGTTCAGACGCTGATCGCGCTCGCGGCCGAAAACCGCGTGGCCGTCGGCAATGCCGAACGTCGCGAGCTGGATGCCTGGGTTGAAGGCGTGCACCAGGGCGTGGTGGCGGACGTGAGTCCGAGCCAGGTCTGGGGCGAGGCAATGCTCGACGAGCTGCTCGATCGCACCGATGGTGCACCGCTGTTGCTGGTGCTCGACGGCGTGACCGATCCGCACAACCTTGGCGCTTGCCTGCGTTCGGCCGATGCGGCCGGTGCGCTGGCGGTGATCGTGCCGAAAGACAAGTCGGCCACGCTGACTCCAACGGTGCGAAAGGTTGCGTGTGGCGCAGCGGAAGTGATTCCGTTGGTCGCCGTGACCAACCTGGCGCGTACGCTTGAAAAGCTCAAGCAGCGCGGCTTGTGGGTTGTCGGTACGGCGGGCGAAGCCGAGCAGAGCTTGTATCAGCAAGACATGACCGGGCCGACCATCCTGATCATGGGCGCGGAAGGCAGCGGCATGCGTCGCCTGACCCGCGATCTTTGCGACTACCTGGTGCACCTGCCGATGGCCGGCAGCGTCAGCAGTCTCAATGTGTCCGTGGCCACCGGTGTCTGCCTGTTCGAGGCCCAGCGCCAACGCAGCGTAAAAGCCGCCACTGGCAAGAAGCCCTGACACTCCCTTGTAGGAGCCGGCTTGCTGGCGATCCAGGCGACGCGGTCCATCTGACAGACCGCGTCGCC